>CBDDSA010000205.1:0-18431 GCA_965233185.1 uncultured bacterium | reverse complement strand
GCAGTCGAGCCGCGCCGACCGTGAACGAATCCTCGGCGAGCAGCGCGAGCGTCGCCGCGTGCTCGCCGGCATAGCGCGCGAGCTGCGCAAGAGTCGCAGCGAAATCAAGGTGCTGCGCGCCGACGAGGCGCGCCTTGCGCGCCTGGTGGAGGAGCTCGGCCGCGTGGTGGCCGCGCGGGTCGAATCGGGCGCACCGTTCTCCCGCCTGCGCGGGCGCCTTACCGCGCCGGTGCAGGGGGAACTCGGCGCACGCTTCGGCGCTCCAAGGGGAGCGGCGGGGACCGAGGCGAAGGGCGTATTCATCCGCGCGCCGGAAGGCCGGCCGGTGCGGGCCGTCGCCTCCGGACAGGTGGTGTACGCCGACTGGATGCGCGGCTTCGGCAACCTGCTCATCCTCGACCATGGCGAGGCCTATCTTTCCATCTATGCCAACGCGGAGGCGCTGCTGAAGCAGGTGGGCGACATCGTCGCCGCCGGCGAGGCCATTGCGACCACCGGCGCAAGCGGTGGCAACGAGCAAACAGGGCTATACTTTGAACTGCGGCATCTTGGCCGCGCTTTCGACCCGCTGCGTTGGGTCAAGCTGAAATAAACGGCGCTCTCACACACATATATGCAAAAGCTTCGCAACATCGGCCTCATCGCTCTCGGCGCCGTCGCCGGCGTGCTGATCAGCCTCAACTTCCAGGCGATCGCCGATCGCGCCACCCGCACCTCGCTGCCCATCGAAGAGCTGCGCGCCTTCACGGAAGTGTTCGGGGCGATCAAGACCAACTACGTCGAGCAGGTGGAGGACAAGAAGCTCATCACCGAGGCCATCAACGGCATGCTCACCGGCCTCGACCCGCATTCGGCGTACCTCGACCAGGAGGCGTTCCGCGAGCTGCAGGTCGGCACGCAGGGCCAGTTCGGCGGCCTGGGCATCGAGGTGGGCATGGAAGACGGCTTCGTCAAGGTGATCTCGCCGATCGAGGACACGCCCGCGTTCAAGGCCGGCATCAAGCCGAACGACCTCATCATCAAGCTCGACGAGACGCCGGTGAAGGGCATGACGCTGAACGACGCCGTGAAGCGCATGCGCGGCAAGCCGAACACCACCATCACGCTCACTATCTCGCGCAAGGGCGAAAGCGCCCCGGTGATCGTCACCCTTACGCGCGCCGTCATCCGCGTGCAGAGCGTGAAGTCCAAGGTGATCGAGCCGGGCTACGGCTGGGTGCGGGTGTCGCAGTTCCAGGAATCCACCACCGAGCACCTGGTCAAGCACCTGGGCCAGATGTTCAAGCAGAACCCGAACCTCAAGGGCCTGGTGCTCGACCTGCGCAACGACCCCGGCGGCCTGCTGCACGGCGCGGTCGCCATCTCGTCGGCCTTCCTGCCGGCCAAATCGCTCATCGTGTCGACCGACGGCCGCGCCGAGGATGCGAAGAAGAAATTCTTTGCCACCCCGGACGACTACTCGCGCAGCAGCCGCGGCGAGGACGTGCTGAAGCAGCTGCCGCAGGCGGCGAAGACCATCCCGATGGTGGTGCTGGTGAACGGCGGCTCGGCCTCGGCGTCCGAGATCGTCGCCGGCGCGCTGCAGGACCACAAGCGCGCCACGGTGATCGGCACGCAGACGTTCGGCAAGGGCTCGGTGCAGACCATCATGCCGCTGGGCAACAACACCGCGATCAAGCTCACCACTGCGCGCTACTTCACGCCGGGCGGACGCTCCATCCAGGCGCTCGGCATCAAGCCCGACATCGTGGTCGAGGACCCGACCGATACCCTGACCCGGGTGCGCGAAGCCGACCTCACGCGCCACCTCCTCAACGGCACCAAGCCGGACGAAGCCAAGGAGCCGGTGGTGCAGCGGCCCAAGCCGGCCGCCCAGCCCGGCGACACCAAGCCGGTCGAGCTCGGCTCGAAAGAGGATTTCCAGCTGCAGCAGGCGATCGCCCACCTCAAGGGCGAGCCGGTAAAGACGGTGTCGCCGACCGTGGCGGCCGCCAAGCCCGCCGCAACGCCCACGAACTGAACGACCAGCAGCTTCTCCGCTACAGCCGCCACCTCCTCCTTCCCGAGTTCGGGATCGAGGGCCAGGAGCGGCTGCAGCGCTCGCATGCGCTGATCGTCGGCGCGGGAGGACTGGGCTGCCCGGCGGCGCTGTACCTGGCCGCAGCCGGCGTCGGGCGCCTGACCCTCGCCGATTCCGACCAGGTCGACCTCACCAACCTGCAGCGCCAGATCCTCTATCGCGCCGAAGTCGTCGGCACGCCGAAAGTCGACGCGGCGCGCGCCGCCTTGAATGCGCTCAATCCCGAGGTGGACGTAAAGGGTCTGAAGAAGCGGCTGGGATCCGCGGAGGCGGACGAGCTCGTGGCGCAGGCCGATCTCGTGCTCGACTGCACCGACAACTTCGCCACCCGGCACCTTCTGAACCGCGCATGCGTCAAGCAGCGCAAGCCGCTCGTGTCCGGGGCGGCGATTCGCTTCGACGGCCAGGTCATGGTGTTCGACCTGCGCGACCCCGGCGCACCGTGCTACGCATGCCTCTTTCCGGAAGGCGGCGAAGTCGAGGAGGTGCAGTGCTCGGTCATGGGCGTGTTCGCGCCGCTCACCGGCATCATCGGCGCCACGCAGGCCATGGAGGCCTTGAAGCTCCTCACCGGCATCGGCGCCTCCCTCAGCGGCCGGCTGCTGCTCCTGGACGCGAAAACCGCGGACTGGCGCGTGGTCAGGGTAAGCCGGGATCCGGCTTGCCCGGTCTGCACCAACGACTAAGCATGTCCCTGCTTCTTGGCTATACCGTCAAATAGCGCCGCTGGGCGGTGAAGCTCTCGACCGGCTTGCGCGCGAAGCCGCTCTTGGCGTACTGGTGCAGGCAGCCGATGGCGTAGCGCAGCAGCATGGCGGCGCGCCCGGCGGCATCGCCGTCCGCGGCCACGCGCAGCGACTGCTTCAGGGTCGCCTCGAAGCGGTCGAAAAACTGGTTCATGCGCGTCTGCAGGCGCTCGTGCTCACCGACCAGCGCGTCGCCGGTCATGACGCGCACCATGCCGGGGTTCTTCTCGGCGAAGGCGAGCAGCATCTCGACCAGCTTTTCCGCCTGCCGGCCGCCGTCGGATTCGTCCTCGCTGATGCGGTTGGCGAGGGTGAACACCGAGCTTTCGATGAACTCGATGAGGCCTTCGTACATCTGCGCCTTGGAGGCGAAGTGGCGGTACAGGGCGGCCTCGGAAACGTCCAGGCGCTCGGCCAGCGCCGCGGTGGTGATGCGCTCCCATTTAGGCGCCTCGAGCATCTGCGCGAGTGCCTTGAGGATCTCCAGCCTGCGTTCGCCCTTTGCGCGCGGCATGCTGAAGTGAATCTTAACTTCAGCCGTAGCGGAAAACTAGGCGGGGCAGGTCGACAACCGAAGAAATGCGCAGGTCGACGAAGGATACGCGGCGCTTGGCGCGGCTCACCCACACCGTCGACATGCCCAGGCGATGCGCGGTGCGCAGGTTCTCCAGGATGTCGTCAACGAAGGCGCAGCGGTGGGGGTCGAGATTGTGCTTGCGCAGCAATACATGGAAGCCGTGCAGGGCGGGCTTGCCGCGGTAGCGCGCGTCCTCGATCGAATAGACCCCGTCGAAGTAGCGCGCAAGGCCGATGGCGGCCAGCACGGCCCGCACGTACTGGCGCGGGGCGTTGGAGAACACCAGCTTCATCCCGCCCAGGCGCTCGAGCGCATGCTTCAGCGCATTTTCGTGCACCACGAGCTCGGCCAGCTCGGGGAATACGTGGGTTTCGGCGAGGAAGCGCTTCGGATCCATGCCGTGGTGGCGCATCAGCCCGTTCAGCGTGGTGCCGTAGCGCAGCCAGAAGTCGCGCCGCATGCGGTTGGCGGCCTCGTCGTCCAGCTCGAACTGGCGCTTCAGGAATTCGTTGATCTGCAGGTGCATCGACGGAAAAATGGCCGCCGTGGCATCGTGCAGGGTGTTGTCCAGGTCGAAAATCCATACGCGCCTGGAGGGAGCCAGGCGGGCGATGCGCATGATTACTTGTTCTTGATGAGGGTGCCGACGCCTTGGTCGGTCAGCACTTCGAGCAGCAGGGCGTTCGGCACGCGGCCGTCGATGATGTGCACGCTGCGCACGCCGTTGCGTGCCGCGTCGAGCGCCGAGCCGATCTTGGGCAGCATGCCGCCCGAAATGACGCCTTTGGCCACGAGCTCGTCGATCTTGCGCGGCGTCAGCCCGGTGAGCAGCTTGCCTTCCTTGTCGAGCACGCCGGGGGTGTTGGTCAGCACTACCAGCTTCTCGGCGCGCAGTACCTCGGCCAGCTTGCCCGCCACCAGGTCGGCGTTGATGTTGTAGGTGGTGCCGTCGGCGCCGGTGGCGATGGGCGCGACCACGGGGATGAATCCGTTCTGCTCCAGCGCGCTGATGACGGCAGGGTCGATGGACTCGATCTCGCCCACTTGCCCGATGTCCACCTTGCCGCTTTCCTTGGTCGGCAGCAGCATTTTGCGCGCGCGGATGAACGCGCCGTCCTGGCCGGTAAGCCCGACGGCCTTGCCGCCTGCCTGGTTGATGAGCTCGACGACTTCCTTGTTGACCTGACCGCCGAGCACCATCTCGACCACGTCCATGGTCTCGCGGTCGGTGACGCGCATGCCCTGCACGAACTCGCCCTTCTTGCCCAGGCGGGCGAGCATTTCCTCGATCTGCGGCCCGCCGCCGTGCACCACCACGGGGTTCATGCCGACCAGCTTGAGCAGCACCACGTCGCGCGCGAAGCTCGCCTTGAGCGCCTCGTCGGTCATGGCGTTGCCGCCGAGCTTGACGACGATGGTCTTGCCGTGAAAGCGCTGAATGTACGGCAGCGCCTCGCCGAGGATGCGCGCTTTTTCGGCCGCCTCCGGGCTGTGGCCCGGAGGCGAAATAAGGGGGGCGTTCATGACGCCCCCTGATTCTACAAAGAGAACCCTACTGGATCGAGATCTGCTTGCGCTGCGTGGCCGCCTTCTTCGGCAGGGTCAGCTCCAGCACGCCGTCCCGGAACTTGGCTTCGGCCTGGGCTTCGTCCAGCTCCTGGGGCAAGGTGAAGCTGCGCGAAACCTTGCCGTAGACGCGCTCGGTATGCAGCACGCGCTCGTCCTGCGAGGCTTCTTTCTCGCGCTTCACTTCGGCCGCCAGGGTCACCTGCGCGCCGTCGATGGTGATCTGGATGTCTTCCTTCTTCACGCCGGGAAGCTCCGCCGTCACGGTGTAGGCGCCGTTCTTCTCGGCGACATCCACCTTCATGCGCGGCAGGGCGTCGGCACGGCCGTTGTCGTAGGCGACCGGGCGGACCAGGAAGCCTTTGAAGAAGTCATCGACCAGCTCACCGACGTAGTCGATGCGGGGGTCGAACCGGTTAACATTTGCCATATAACTCTCCTTTCCTGAGGCGTGCCAAGGAGGTAGGGGCCGCCGGAAGGGTTTTCAAGGGGGTCATGGACAGCTTCCATTCCCGGGTCGAAGCCGAGCGCCCCTACCTGCTGCGCTACGCGAGCCTCCACCTTCGCGATCCTCATGCCGCCGAGGACGCCGTCCAGGAGACGCTGCTTGCGGCGCTCGCCGGGGAGGCGGGCTTTGCCGGCCGCTCGAACCTGCGCACCTGGCTCACGGGGATCCTCAAGCACAAGATCGTCGATGCCATCCGCCGCCTCGGCCGGGAGTCCCCGATGGCGGCCGACGAGGAGGGCTTCGAGGCGCTGTTCAACGAGCGCGGGCACTGGATCGATCCGCCCCGCGCCTGGGACGACCCCGACGGCTCCCTCGAGCAGAAGCAGTTTTTCAGGGCGCTGGAGGAATGCCTCGCCCGCCTGCCGGCGAAAACCGCCCGCGTGTTCATGATGCGCGAGCACTTGGGATATGAAACGCCGGAGATCTGTAAGGAACTGGGCGTGACGCCGACGCATTGCTGGGTACTGCTCTATCGCGCCCGCATGGCGCTGCGCGAATGCCTGCAAATCAACTGGTTCTCGAAATGATGCTTTCCTGCAAGCAAGCCGCGCAGCTCGCCTCCCAGGGTCTCGATCGCAAGCTCGGTCCATGGGAGCGCTTCACGCTGCGCCTGCACCTCGCGATCTGCGACGGCTGCAGCCACTTCAGCCGGCAGGCGGCGTTCCTGCGCAAGGCGATGAAGCGGCTGGCGGACTAGGGAACGAGGCGGGACTAGAGAACGAAGCGGGCCAGGTCTTCGTTCCTGGAGAGCTCGGCGAGGCGCGCGTCCACGTAGGCGGCATCGATGACGACGCTCGCCGGGCCGCGCTTGCCGGCCTCAAACGAGATTTCCTCCAGCAGCTTCTCGAGCACCGTGTAGAGCCGCCGCGCGCCGATGTTCTCGGTGCTCTCGTTCACCTGGAAGGCGATCTCGGCGAGGCGGCGAATCGCCGCCGGGTGGAACTCCACCGTGACCCCCTCGGTGGCGAGCAGCGCCTGGTACTGCTTCACCTGGTTCGCGTCCGTGGCCACCAGGATGCGCTCGAAGTCCTCGACCGAGAGCGAATCGAGCTCGACGCGGATCGGAAAGCGCCCCTGCAGCTCGGGGATCAGGTCGGAGGGCTTGGCGAGGTGGAACGCCCCCGAGGCGATGAACAGGATATGGTCGGTCTTCACCATGCCGTAGCGCGTGGACACGGTGGTGCCCTCGACCAGCGGCAGCAGGTCGCGCTGCACCCCCTGGCGCGACACGTCGGCGCCCTGCATCTCGCTGCGGCTGGTGACCTTGTCGATCTCGTCGAGGAACACGATGCCGTTCTGCTCGGCGTTGGCCACCGCGCGCGCCTTGAGGTCGTCGTCGTTCACCAGGCGCGCCGCCTCTTCCTCGGTGACCAGCTCGAGCGCCTCGCGGATCTTCATGCGGCGCAGCTTGCGCCGGCCGCCGCCGATGTTGGACAGCATGCCCTGGATCTGCGAGGTGAGCTCCTCCATGCCGGGCGGGGTCAGGATCTCCATCTGCGGCTGTGCCGCCGACACCTCGATGTCCACTTCCTTGTCGTCGAGCTCGCCTTCGCGCAGCTTCTTCCTGAATTTCTGCCGCGTGACGTTGTCGTCGTCGGCGGCCTTGAGCCCGACCAGCACGTCGAGGATGCGGTCCTCCGCGGCGTCCTGGGCGCGCGTGCGCACGCGCTTCACCGCGTGCTCGCGCGTCTGCTTGATGCTGATCTCGACGAGGTCGCGCACGATGGTGTCGACGTCGCGGCCCACGTAGCCGACCTCGGTGAACTTGGTGGCTTCCACCTTGATGAACGGCGCGTCGGCGAGCCGCGCCAGGCGCCGCGCGATCTCGGTCTTGCCCACGCCGGTGGGCCCGATCATGAGGATGTTCTTCGGCGTGATCTCCTGGCGCAGCGGCTCGGCGACCTGCTGGCGGCGCCAGCGGTTCCTGAGCGCGATGGCCACCGCGCGCTTCGCCCGGTCCTGCCCAACGATGTACTTGTCGAGCTCGTGGACGATCTCCTGCGGCGTCATGCCGCTCATTCCAGGGTCTCGATGGAGCGCTGGTGGTTCGTATAGATGCACACGTCGGCCGCGATCGCCAGCGACTTCTCCACGATGTCGCGCGGCCCGAGCGCGGTGTTCTCGAGCAGCGCCTTGGCCGCGCTCTGCGCGTACGGCCCGCCCGAGCCGATGGCAATGACGCCGCCCTCGGGCTCCAGCACGTCGCCCATGCCGGTGATGATCAGCGAATGCTCGCGGTCGGCCACCGCCAGCATCGCCTCCAGGCGCCGCAGGATGCGGTCGGTGCGCCAGTCCTTGGCGAGCTCCACCGCCGAGCGCAGGAGGTTGCCCTGGTGCTTGTCGAGCTTCGCCTCGAAGCGCTCGAACAGCGTGAATGCGTCGGCGGTGCCGCCGGCGAAGCCCGCGAGGATGCGGTCCTGGTAGAGCCGCCGCACCTTCTTCGCGCCGCCCTTGATGACCACGTTGCCGAGCGTCACCTGCCCGTCGCCGCCGAGCGCGACGCTGCGCTCCCTCCTCACGGAAAGAATGGTAGTGCCGTGCATTTGTTCCATGGCTCCGATGGTATCAAGCGGCGTGCCTTAGCCGCGCTGTCATCAGGAAAACGACAAAGGCAGCCAGCAGCAGGGCGAGCACGATGGCGGCGCCTGAAGGCAAGTCAAGCAGGGCCGAGGCCAGCAATCCGCCCGCGTATCCCGCGGCCCCTGCGCCCAGGCCGAGCAAGGCGCGGCCGCGCGCCACGAGGGCCGGTACGATGAGGCTGGCGAAAACCAGGTAAACGCCCACCACCTGGACCGAAGCGGTGATGGCAATCGCGAACATCAGGTAGAAAGCCAGCGGCGCGGATTTCAGCCTCAGCCCGTACCAGCCGGCCAGGACTGCCGCCGTGACGACGGCGAGCGGCAGCAGGTCGCTCCAGGTGGTCCACAGGATCTGACCGACCAGCAGCTCCCTCATGTGCTCGCCGCTGCGCGGGTCCTTGGCCAGCACGAGGATGGTGGCGCTCGCCGCGGCGACGAACGACACCCCGATGACCGCTTCGTGATGCGCGGGATTTCGCTTCTCGCGCCAATGCAGGAACAGCGCCCCGGCGAGCGCGGCCGTGAGCGCGGCGAGCTGCATCTGCCAGCCGTGGCTGTCGGCACCCAGGGCATGGGCCACGACGATGCCCAGTCCCGCGAACTGCGCCAGTGCGAGGTCGATGAAAATGATGCCGCGCCGGAGCACCTCCATGCCCAGCGGCACGTGGGTGAGCAGCACCAGGAGCCCTGCAGCCAGGGCGGGCAGCAGGATCCCGGGCTGCAGGCCCTCCAGGTTCACTGGGCCGCGTCCTTCAGCCGGGCGAGAGTGTCCTCGAAAAGCGAGAACAGATCTTTCGCCGCCGCGGAACCGCCGACGGTGAAGGGCAGCTCCACCGCGCGCATTGCCGCGCGCTCGGCGATCCACTCGCTCGCCCGGGGCGGCTGGTAAGGAGTGCGCAATACCATCTTGGCCGGCTGCGCCTTCAGCTTCTCCAGGAGCTGCGCAAGATAGGCGGCGGAAGGCTCGATGCCTGGCTTGGGCTCCAGGTCCGCCACCACCGTCAAGTGCAGCCAGCCCGCAAGATAGGACCAGTTCCGATGGTGCGCCAGCACCCGCGTTCCCTTGAGCGACGCGGCTTCGCGCTCCCAGCGCGCGATCGCCGCCTGCATGCGCTCCGAGAAATCCCGGTGCCGGGCAGCATAGTCGCCCGCGTTGCCGGCATCGAGCGCGGCAAGGCGGGCGGAGAGCGCTTCGGCGACTCTCAGGAGGTTGCGGGGATCGAGGTGGATGTGCGGGTTGCCCGCCGCGTGCACGTCGCCCATCGACCGATCGACGCGCGCGGGCTTCTCGCCCAGCTCGACGAAGCGGGCGGCCTCGAAGTATCCCGGCTGCCCGGGCTGGATGCCCGCGTTGCCCGCCTCGCGCTGCAGCAGCGGCAGCCAGCCGATCTCGAGCTCGGCGCCGGTGCAGACGAGGAGATCCGCGCGGCGCGCCTGCGCGAGCAGCGCCGGGCGCGCCTCGATGCGGTGCGGATCCTGCCGTGCGGTGGTCGCGGATACGACCTTCGCCCGGTCGCCCGCAAGCTCCTGCACGAGCGAGGCCCATTCCGGCTCGCAGGCGAGCACGTTGAGAGCGGCGCGCGCCGGCGCCGCCGCGAGTGCCGTGCACGCCGCCAGTAGAACGATGAATCGCTTCATGGCGCGCCGCTCAGAAGCGATGCGCGCCGTGGGCGCCCAGGCTGTGGACGTACTGGAGAATCACCTGATCGTCCCTGACGCCCTGCGTCGAGCGGTCTTGCGCAAGCTGGAGGCGAAAGCGGGAGAACTCGCTCGGTGAATAGTCCAGCATGACGGTATGCCGATAAGGCCGGTAGTCCTCGGCGGCGATCGGCGTGGCGCCGAAGTCCACCGTGCCGGAATCGAGCCGGTCGTACCGGTAGCCGGCGCGCCAGCGGGGCATGAACTGGAACACGCCCTGGGCGTACCAGCCGGACTGCTTCGAGCGGTAGGCGTCCGCCAGGCCCGCGCAGGCGCCGCCCTCGGCCGTGTTGTCCTCGCAGAAAAGCTCGCCGTCCTCCTTTCGCTGAAAGAACTCCGCCTGGAACTTGAAGTTCCGTTGCGTCGGATTGCCCTCGGGCGCCCACTTCCAGACGAAGTCCGCGATCCATGCCTTCGAGTCGCCGGTAAGCGCGGCATGGGCCTCGATGTCGTTCACATCCTCGAAGTGGCTTTCCCTTTCCCGAGAGCGCGCGGAGAGGTAATTGATGCCCGCCCGCCAGCTGTGCGAGCTGCCGACATCGCCGCCGACCTTTGCGAAAGCCGCCCACGCGCCCGCCCCATTGCGGTTGCCACCCGCCTCCGAGCCGGGGAAGAACTGGCCGCGCGCGGCTTCCACGCCGAGCTCGAGAAAAGTCTCGGTCGGCGCAAGCCAGCGCAACTGCACGCCGTCCTGGATCAGGTGCACGCCGAACAGCGCCCGGTACATCAGGTTCTGGTCGGCGAAGTCCCAGGCGTGGGGATGCTGCTCGTTGACATAGCCGATGCCGGACAAGAAGCGCCCGCCCTTGGCAGTGAAGCCGCGCCCAAGGGCCAGCGTCTGAACCCAGGCCTCCTCCACCTCCACCTCTTCATCCGCGAGGGCGAGCGTGGCGTAACCACGGAAGTACGGATCGATGTTGCCGGAGAAGACCAGCTCGCTGTCGTTCAGGCTGAAGCCGCGGCCGCCGCCATGCTCGTGGCCGCCGGTAGCGAAACCGGTGATGTCGCGCTCTTCGATGTCCTTCTGATGGGCGTAGCGCCCCTGGAGAATCAGCGAAATGCCCGGATTGAAAGCGCTCTCGCCGGAGGCGGGCGCGCGGCTCTCGAGCACCTGGATGCGCTGCTGGAGCTGCTTGACTTCCTCTCTCAATTGCGCGTCTTGCGCAGCCGCGTGCGTGGACAGCGCGAGCGCGGTCGCAGAAAACAGAATGCGATGCATCAATTTCTCCGAAGATGGACGGAACGGGCGCGCCGCAACCGCCGGCGCGCGCTGCAGACCGCTTCAGAGAAGGGCCGGAGGGCCCCGGGAGAGGAACGGCGGCGAGGCCGTCGAGAGGCGCGCCGCGAAGTCGAGCGAATCGGCAGCTTGGAGCCCGCAGCAGAGCGGCGGCTGCGCCGCGGCCGTATCGGGAGCGCATGTGGCGAGGGCGGCAATGACGTCGCACAGCCCGTCCGTGGAGCCGGGCTTGCGGTCGTGCGAATGGTCGTCGCCAAGGTGGACGTAGCTGCCCTGGGCGTCGAGGTGCTTGAGAGGATGGACGAGCGCGAGCTGCCAGCCCGCCAGCAGTGCGAACGCGAGAAGGAGCGTTGCCAGCCGGGCAGTCATTGCGCGGCAGTCTACGCCAGGCATTGCTGCATGCCGGCGATGAAGATGTCCTTGGGCAGCTTCTTGCCGATGAATACCATCACCGAGCCTTTCTTCTCGCCCTTGCCCCACGGCTTGCCCATGTCGCCGCCCATCATCATGTGCACCCCCTGGAACACCACGCGCCGGGGGTTGCCCTTCATCCACAGCACGCCCTTGTAGCGCAGCAGGTCGGGGCCGTAGACCTGGATCATGCCGGACAGAAACTGCTCCAGCTTGGTGCCGTCGAAGGGCTTGTCGGCGCGAAACACGAAGGACTCCACCTCGTCGTGGTGCTCGTGCTGGATGTCGGTGAGGAACTGCGGGTCGAGCTCGAGGATCGCGTTGAGGTTGAAGCCGCGCAGGTCCAGCACTTCCGCGAGCGGTGCGTCGCCGAAATGCACCTTCTTGATGGGCGCGCGCGGGTTCATGCGCTTGAGCCGCGTGGAAAGCGCGCTCGCCTCCTGGTCGGAAACCAGGTCGGTCTTGGACAGCAGGATCTTGTCGGCGAAGCCCACCTGCTCCTGCGCCTCATGAAACTCGTCTAGCTGCTTGGGGGCGTGCTTCGCGTCCACCAGCGTGATGATGGAGTCGAGCAGGTAGTAATTGCCGATCTCCTCGTCGGTGAAGAAGGTCTGGGCCACCGGGCCGGGGTCGGCCATGCCGGTGGTCTCGATTACCACCCGGTCGAACTTGAGCGTGCCCGTATCGCGCTTCTCCTTCAGGGTGCCGAGGATGCGGATGAGATCGCCGCGCACCGTGCAGCAGATGCAGCCGTTGTTCATCTCGACGATCTGCTCGTCGCCGGTCTCGATGATCTCGTTGTCGACCCCCACCTCGCCGAACTCGTTCTCGATCACGGCGATGCGATGGCCGTGGTCTTCCTTGAGGATGCGGTTGAGCAGCGTGGTCTTGCCGCTGCCGAGGAAGCCGGTGAGAATGGTGACCGGCACCATGTTGCTGTCTTGCATGCGCGCTCCCGAAGAAGAGGCGGATTATAAATCTATGAACAGACGACGCTTTGTCAGGAACTCGGCCATGCTGGGCGCGGGCGCCCTGCTGCCCCTGCCCGGGGCCGGGCAGGCGCCCTTCGGCGCGGTCCACGAGCTGAGCGGCCAGGTGCTGCTGAACGGCCGGCCGATGACCCGAAACAGCGTGATCCAGCCCGGGCAGACGGTCACCACCGGCGGCGACGGGCGCGTCTGGTTCACCGTGGCGGGCGATGCCTTCTTCCTGCGCCCGGGCAGCGAGCTGCGCCTGAGCCCCAGCGTGCGCGAGTCGGTCGTCGAGGCGCTGCGCCTGGTCACCGGCGCCCTGGGCGCCACTTTCCGGCGCGGCGCGCAGCGCAGCGTGATCGCGCAGACCGTCACCATCGGCATCCGCGGCACCGGCATCTACGTGGAGACCACCGACAACTCCACCTACGCCTGCACCTGCTTCGGCGCCACCGAGCTCGATACGAACCTCGACAACGCCAGCGTGCGCGCCCAGCACCACGCCGCGCGCTGGGTCCACCGCGACCGGCGCATCATCGAGGCCGCAATGGAAAACCACACCGACGAGGAAATGTCGCGCCTCGAGCGCCTCGCCGGCCGGCCCTACCCCTTTTAGAGCAAATCAGAGCAAATCAGGGACAGACCACGTTTTTTCCTGCCGCGGCGGCCGGCCCGCGGCGCCCCTCTCCACCGGCCGGCCAAGCGCACGCGCGGTCGCGCGCTTGAAGGCGGCATTGCCAAGCGCATAGCCGCCATTCGTTGCCGTTCTGATCTCCTCTAGCTCGGGGGCTGCCATCTGCCCGAACAGGTCCCGATAAGCCGCCTGCCGCTCGCCCGGCGTCCGGCCGAGGCGCTGGTATTCGATGCTCGGGGTGAGGAGGGGCTGGACCTCGCCCTTCGCATTCGCGGCATAGCTTGACCAGGGATACTCGTCCGCGCGGATGACCATGCGCGCCCGCACGGGGTTCAGCTCGATGTAGCGGTAGCAGCAGAGCACGTAGTGCTCCGACTGCACCAGGCAGGACTTGAAGCGCCCCTCCCAGAGATGACCACGCTTGTGGTAGCGCTTGTTTGCATATTGGGCGTACAGCTGGCCGATGCCTTTCATTAGCCTCGCGCATCCCTGCGGCAGCAGCCTTGCGAGGTGGAAGAGATAGAGGCGCGGCCTTGATCATCGAAAAAGCAGTCCGCCCGGTCGTTGCCACGCTGGATGACATAACGGCGATTCGGGGAGCATGATGCGCGCGCGCCTGGGCATGCTGGAGTCAACGGGCCGGCGCGCGGGCCGTTGACAGAAAAAACGTGGTCTGTCCCTGATTAGCCTTTGACGACGAGCAGGCCCTTGAGGTATTCCCCCTCCGGGAATTCCAGCGCCACCGGATGGTCGGCGGCGGCGCCGAAGCGCTCGATGATCTTGGCGTGCGCGCCGGCGTCGAGGGCGGCGCCGGCGACGATCGACTGGAACAGCTCGGCGGACACGCCGCCGGAGCAGGAGAAGGTGGCGAGCAGCCCGCCGGGGGCGAGCAGCTTCAGGGCGAGCAGATTGATGTCCTTGTAGGCGCGCGCGGCGTTGCGCGCCTGCGCGGCGGTGGGCGCGAACTTCGGCGGGTCGAGAATCACCATCTGGAAGCTCGCGCCGCGGTCGCGCAGCTTGCGCAGCTCGGCGAACACGTCGGCCTCGACGAAGCTCAGCTTCGCCGGCTCCAGCGCATTGGCGGCGAGGTTCTCGCGCGCCACTTCCAGCGCCGCGGCGGAGCTCTCGATGGCGGTGACGCGCGCCGCGCCGCCGGCGAGCGCGGCGATGGCGAAGCCCCCGGTATAGGAAAAACCGTCGAGTACCTCGCGCCCGGCGGCCAGCTCGCGCACGCGCTGGCGGTTCTCGCGCTGGTCGAGGAAAAAGCCGGTTTTCTGGCCCTGCTCGACGTCGACGCGGAAATTGAGGCCGTACTCGACGATCGGACAGCGCGACGCGCTGCGGTTGCCGCGCGCGAAGCCCACGCGCGGCGGCAGGCCTTCGAGCTTCCTCACCTCGGCGTCGGAGCGCTCGAAAATCGCCTCGCTCGCGGTGAGCTCCGCCAGCAGGTCGAGGATCGGCTCGCGCCAGCGCTCGACGCCGGCGGCGAGGAACTGCGCGACCAGCACGTCGGCGTAGCGGTCGACGATCAGCCCGGGCAGGCCGTCGGACTCGCCGTGCACCAGGCGCAGCGCGTTGGTGTGGCGGCGCGCCGGTAGCGCCTCGCGCAGCGCGAGCGCGCGCGCCAGCCGGTCGCGGAAAAACGCGGCGTCGATTTCCTCGTCCGCGAAGCTCCAGACCCGCGCGCGGATCTGCGAGCTCGGGCTGTACGCCGCCTGCGCGAGCCGCTGGCCGTTCGCGTCCTGCAGCGCCACGGTGTCGCCCGCGCCGGGCTTCCCGGTCACCTTCTCGACCGCGCCCGAGAACACCCAGGGATGGCGGCGGCGCAGCGATTTTTCGCGGCCGCGCTTGAGGACCAGGGCGCTCATTTCTTCTTCGCGCGCGGGTGCGCGGCGTCGTACACCTTGGCGAGCGCCTGGAAGTCGAGGTGGGTATAGATCTGCGTGGTGGAAATGCTCGCGTGGCCGAGCAGCTCCTGCACCGCGCGCAGGTCCTGCGAGGATTGCAGCATGTGCGAGGCGAAGGAGTGGCGCAGCATGTGCGGGTGCACGCGCTCGGACAGTCCGCGGCGCCGCGCCCAGGCGCGCAGCCGTGCGCCCACCAGGGAAGCGCCGATGCGCTTGCCCCGCGCGCCGACGAAAAGCGCGCGCTCGCCCGGCGCGGCGAGCTGCGCGCGCGCCTCGAGCCAGCGCTTCAGCGCCTGGCAGGCGCGCGCGCCGACCGGGACAGTGCGCGTGCGCGCGCCCTTGCCGGTGACCGTGACCTCTGCCTCGCGCAGGTCCAGGCCGCCGTCGTCCACGTTGAGCGCGATGAGCTCGGCGCGGCGCAAACCCGAGGAGTAGAGCAGCTCGAACATTGCGGCGTCGCGCATCAGCGCGGCGCCCTCGGGCGCCTCGTCCAGCAGACGCTGCGCGGCCTCCACCGACAGCGCCTTGGGCAGCGGGCGCGCGGCGCGCGGCGCGCGTATGCCTACCACGGGGTTGGCGCGGAAACCGCGGTGCCGCACCAGCCAGTGGAAGTAGCCGCGCCACGCCGAGAGCATCAGCGCGAGGGTGCGCGGCGCCAGGCCCTTGGCATGCATGAGCGCCACGAATCGGCGCACTTGCGCGGCCTCGAGCCGGGCCGGGTCGGTGTCTTTGAGCAAGGAGAACAGCAGGTCGAGCGCATGCCCGTAGTTGCGCAGCGTCGCCGGCGAAAGGCGGCGCTGGTGCTTCAGCGCATCGAGGTACTCGCGGGTCAGAGCCGCGCCGTCACTCCGGCCGCGCATAGCTCGCCGATGCGCCGGAGGTAGAGCGTGCCCATCTCCGGAAAAAAGCGCTGCAGGTCCTCGCTGCCCAGCGCGAGCAGGCCGAATACCGAGGTATGGCCCAGCGGCACCAGCGCAAGCGAGCGCACGTGCTCGGCGGCGTCGTCGAACCAGGGCGTGAACGGGTTGCCCGCCGCCGGCCCGCATTGCGGCGCCGCCATGGTCTCGGCGTGGCGCCGCTGCGCCTCGCTCACCGCCGCGGCCTCCGGGAAATCGGCGGGCACCGACTTGCCCCAGACGCGCAGCACGACGTGCGGCACGGCGAAGTCCTCGCGCAGGTGGAAGTAAAGCGAGTGCACCAGCGCCGGGAAGTCGCGCGCGCCGGCGAGCGCCGCCGACAGCCGGTGCACTTTCTCGCTGATGGCGTCGTTCTCCTCGGCGAACTTGATCACCTCGCCCAGCTTGCCTTCGAGCAGCTTCACCTTCTCGCGCAGCGCCACGGCTTGGCGCTCGGCCAGCGGAATGGCGCGTCCGCCGTAGGGATGGGGCACCTGGATGGACTCGAGCAGATCCGGATGCTGGTCGAAAAACTTCGGATGGGTGCGCAGGAAGCGGGCGACGTCGTCTGTGGTCATCGGCTTGTTATCGTTTTTATCGTCTTACAGTTCCAGGGTTCCTTCGTACACCGCTTGCGCCGGGCCTTTCATCCACACGGCATTGTCGCCGCCGGCCCAAGCGATGGTCAACGTTCCTCCGCGCGTGTCGACGCGCACCGGCGAGTCGAGCAGGCCGCGGCGCATGCCGTAGGCCGCTGCCGCGCACGCGCCGGTGCCGCACGACAGGGTTTCGCCGGCGCCGCGTTCCCAGACCCGCAGGGCGATGCGCTGCCGCCCAAGCACCTGCATATAGCCGGCGTTCACCCGGTTGGGAAAGCGCGCGTGCCGCTCGAGCAGCGGGCCCTGGGTGGTGACCGGTGCGCTCGCCACGTCCTCCACCACCTGCACGGCATGCGGGTTGCCCATCGACACCAGGGCGACTTGCACGGTTTGTCCGCCGGTGAGGCTCAGGCTGACCTCGCCCTGGAACGCCGGGGGCCCCATGTCCACGCTGACCTCGCCGTCGTCTTCCAGGCGCGGCGCGATCGGCCCGCCCAGCGTCTCGACGCGGATCCCGCGCTTCGAGGTGAGCCCCTTGGCGTGCACGAACTTGACGAAGCAGCGCGCGCCGTTGCCGCATTGCTCCACCTCGCCGCCGTCGGCGTTGAAGATGCGGTAGCGGAAGTCGGCGTCCGCGGAGCGCGGGCGCTCCACTACCAGGACCTGGTCGCAGCCCACGCCGACATGGCGATCAGCCAGCCTTTTGATCTGCTCTTTGTTTAAATCAAAGCTCTGCCTCGTGGCATCAATCACCACGAAGTCGTTGCCCGCGCCATGCATCTTGGTGAAGGCAAGTCTCATCCGGGCTGGCGCAGGGACTCCTGGATGCGGGCGCAGATGCGCTCGACCGAGGCGTCGTCGAGCAGCGGGTGGATCGGCAGCGAGAGCACGCTGCGCGCCGCCGCCTCGGAGGCGGGCAGCGCGAGGTCGCGGTGGAACGCCTCGTAGGCCGGCTGGCGGTGCAGCGGCATCGGGTAGAACACCGAAGAGGCGATGCCCGCCTGCCCCAGCGCCTCGCGCAGCGCGTCGCGGCGCTCGCAGCGCAGGGTGAACTGGTGGTAGACGTGCTTGCCGCGCGAGTCCTCCGCCGGCAGCTCGAGCTTTGCGCCCTTCAGCTTGTCGCGGTAGCGCTGGGCGATGCGCCGGCGCACCGTGTTGAACTGCTCGAGCCTGGTCAGCTTGACGCGCAGGATGGCGGCCTGCAGCTCGTCCAGGCGGCTGTTCCACCCCACGCGCTCGTGCAGGTAGGTCTGCCGGCTGCCGTGGTGGCGCAGCATGCGCAGCAGCCGGTCGTAGTCGGCGTTGCGCGTGGTCACCAGGCCGGCGTCGCCGGCCGCCGCGAGGTTCTTGGTCGGGTAGAAGGAAAAGCAGCCGAAATCACCCCAGCTTCCCGCGCGCCGGCCCTGGTATTCCGCGCCGAGCGCCTGCGCGCAGTCTTCGATCAGCACGAGGTTCCTGGCTTTACAGACCGCGCTGATCTCATCCAGCGCAGCGCATTGCCCGAAAAGATGCACCACGATGACCGCGCGCGTCTTGGGCGTCAGCCGCTGCTTCAGCGCATCGGCCGACAGGTTGAAGGTGCGAGGGTCGACGTCCGCGAAGACCGGCGTCGCGCCGGTGTAGGACACGGCCTCGGCGGTGGCGAAGAACGTAAACGCGGGCAGCACCACTTCGTCGCCCGCGGCGATGCCGGCCGCCACGAGCGCGAGATGCAGCGCGTCGGTGCCCGAGTTGCAGCCGACTGCGTGCGGCGCGCCGACGTAAGCGCCCAGCTCGCGCTCCAGCGCCTCGCCCTCCGGCCCGAGCACATAGCGGCCCGAGGCCAGCACGCGGGCGACCGCCGCGTCGATTTCCGTCTTGAGCATGCGGTATTCCGCCGCCGGATCCACCATGGGGATGGGAGTGTTCATCCGAACCTTTGCAGCCTTTCTCTGACCAGCCGGCCGACTTCGAGCGCGAGCTTGAGCGCGCGCGCGCCTTGCGCACCGTCGACGCCGGCCGGCTCGCTTTTCAGAATTGACG
>CBDDSA010000204.1:0-47491 GCA_965233185.1 uncultured bacterium | reverse complement strand
AGGCGCGCGCCGAGGCGGATACCGAGGCGCTGCGGCTTGCGCGCGCGCGCGAGCAGGCCGAGGCGCGCTCCATCAAGGTGCTGAACGAGCGCCTGCAGGCGGAAAGAAAAAGCGAGGCGCTCGCCGCAGAGCGCGCAGAGGCCGAGTCGCGCGCGACTGCCCTGGCGCAGGCGCGCATCGCTGCCGAGGAGGCGCTCGCGCGCAAGTCCGCGGACGCGGCCGAGGCGGCGCAGCGCGCGGCGTATGCCCGCCGCGAACGCCTCTCGGAGGAGGGGGAGCTATCCCGGCTGCGCGGCGCGCCGTGGCAGCGCAGGCCGGTGCTGATCGCCGTAGGCGCCGCCGTGCTGGTGTCGACCCTGCTGGGCGCCTACCTGGGATATCGCCAGGCTCCGGCGAGCGCCCAGGGCACGGTTGCCGGTGAGCCGCTCCAGCTGCGCCTCGAGCGCAATCTTGCAGAGAAAACGCCCCGCTAAGTCCTCCGCCGCCGCCCTGACGCTCGCCGCGATGGGCATCGTCTTCGGGGACATCGGCACCAGCCCGCTTTATGCCGTGAAGGAGACGTTCGCTCCAGCCCACGGCATTGCGCTCGAGGCGACCAACATCCTGGGCGGGCTGTCGACCATGTTCTGGGCGCTGATGATCGTCGTGTCGCTCAAGTACGTGGTGCTCATCATGCGCGCCGACAACCGCGGCGAAGGCGGCATCATGGCGCTCATCGCGCTCGCCGCGTCCTCGGTCAAGGAGCATGCCCACTGGCGGCTGCCGCTGATGCTGGTAGGCATCTTCGGCGCGGCGCTGTTCTACGGCGACGCGGTGCTTACCCCGGCGATTTCGGTGCTCTCGGCGGTCGAAGGCCTGGAGGTGGCGACGCGCGCGTTCAAGCCCTACGTCGTGCCCATCGCGGTCGGCGTGCTGCTCGCGCTATTCGCCATCCAGTCGCGCGGCACCGCGCGCGTCGGCCGCCTGTTCGGCCCCATCACCCTGCTGTGGTTCATCGCCATCGGCATCGCCGGCATCCACGGCATCGCGCGCGCGCCGGCCGTGCTTGCGGCGCTCAACCCGCTGCACGCGCTTTCCTTCCTCACCAGCCACGGCTTCGCCTCGTTCGTCGTGCTGGGCTCGGTGGTGCTGGCGGTCACCGGCGCCGAGGCCCTGTATGCGGACATGGGGCACTTCGGCAAGAAGGCGGTGCGCATCGGCTGGTTCAGCCTGGTGGCGCCCGCCCTGGTGCTGAACTACTTCGGTCAGGGCGCGCTGCTGATCGCGCGTCCCGAGGCCGTGGACAACCCGTTCTACCTGCTGCTGCCGGGCTGGGCGCTGTACCCGATGGTGGCCCTCGCCACGGCGGCCACGGTCATCGCCTCGCAGGCGGTGATCTCGGGTGCCTATTCCATCACCCGCCAGGCGGTGCAGCTGGGCTTCCTGCCGCGCATCAACGTGGTGCACACCTCGGCGCGCGAGATCGGCCAGATCTACATCCCCGCGGTGAACTGGCTGCTGTGCGCCGTGGTGGTCGCGGCGGTGGTGGGCTTCGGCTCCTCGTCGCGCCTGGCGGGCGCCTACGGCGTGGCGGTGACCGCGACCATGCTGGTCGACACGCTGCTCGCCTTCTTCGTGGTGTACTACCGCTGGCGCTATCCGCTGTGGCTCGCCCTGGGAGCGACGCTGTTCTTCCTCGTCGTCGACCTTGCGTTCTTTTCCGCCACCCTGCTCAAGATCGCCGACGGCGGCTGGTTCCCGCTCACCATCGGCGCCGCGGTATTCGCGGTGATGTCCACGTGGCGCCGCGGGCGCGAGCACCTGTTCGCGCGGCTGCGGGCCTCGTCGGTGCCGCTGGAGGCGTTCCTCAAGTCCCTGTTCGTGGATCCGCCTCACCGCATCCCGGGCACCGCGGTGTTCATGACCGCCACGCCGGAAGTCACGCCGAACGCGCTGTTGCACAATCTGAACCACAACAAGGTGCTGCACGAGCGCGTGGTGTTCCTGACTGTCGAGATCCGCGACGAGCCCTGGGTGGCGCAGAAGGAGCGCAGCGTGTGCCAGAAGTTGCCCGACGGCATCTGGCGCGTGCGCCTGAGCTACGGCTTTCTCGACGAGTCGGACGTGACCCGGGCGCTCAAGCTGTGCGCCGGCGCCGGCCTCGACATCGACATGATGGAGACCTCGTTCTTCCTGTCGCGGGAGAAGATCGTGCCGGTGGCCGGCGGCATCGCCTCCATGGCCATCTGGCGCGATCGCATGTTCGCCGCCATGTCGCGCAACGCCGCGAGCATCACCGACTTCTTCAATATCCCGAACAACCGCGTGATCGAGCTCGGTACCCGCGTAGAAATCTAAAAAGGGGTCAGAGCAACTCTGCGCTTGCGCGCCGCGGGCGGTTTTTGCGGAAGCTCGCGCGGCTTACCGTGCGGCGCCGGGGCGGGCTCGCCGTTGAAGCGCGTCCACCATTCGCCTTCCAGGCGGGTGAACAGCGCATCGCCGCGCAGGAACGGCACCAGCAGCGCCGGATCGCGCGCGTGCAGCAGCGTGGAAATGCCGCGGTTCTGCAGCAGGCAGCGCTTGCCTTTGAGCGCCGGCGCCACATGCGGCTCCAGGCGCCCTTCGAGCGCGGCCGCGCCGCGCGCGCGCGCGTGCTCGAATAGCGCTTCCAGCACCCCGGGCAGCTCGCTGCGCCCCCCGCCTACCGACAGCACCTTGCTCACCGCGCCGTTCAAGTAATAGAGAAACCAGCCGGCGGCGCGGCCGCCTCGGTCGCGCAGCAGCGCGCCGTGCAGCTCGCCGTGGCGGCGCTTGGCGCGCGCCTGGCTGAGCAGCCATTCGAGGTCCCACACCTCGTAGTCGGGCCGCAGCGCGAAGACGCTGCGCAGGCGATGCAGGACCTCGGTGAGTCCCGCGGCCTCAAGCGGCTCTTCGCACAGGCCGGACTGGACGTGCGGGCCGAAGCGCAGGCACGCATCGGCCAGCGCCGCGAAGGGCCCGCCCAGCAGGTTGAGCGCGCGGCCGCCGGCCAGGTGCAGCAGGCCGCGCGCCGGACGCAGCAGGCGGACCCAATGCAGCGTATGCAGCGGCGAGGCGAGGCCGCCGCAGGCTTCCCAGCAGCGCCGCGCGGCGTCGTTGGCCCCGTCGGCGACCGACAGGTCCTGCGGGCCCGCGAAGTAGCGCCGCATCAGCTCGAGCGCGGCAAAGCCGGTGGGCCGGCCCGGATCCACCATCAGCTGGCAGGCGACCGCAACCCGGATCGGCCGCGCGGCAAAGCGCATGCGCCGCGTCATGACGCCCATGAAGCCGGCAACGCCGGCCTCGTCCTCGGCCACCCAGGAAGGCATTTCGGCATCTGCCCAGGGGTTATGCAGCAGCAGATCGCGAAAGTAGGCGGCGCAGGCCGCCTCCGAGGGCCAGCTATGCGCCGGGTAGGTACGCGCATGCAGCGCGGCGACCGCGCCGGCATCCGCCGCCGTGAACGCGCGCACGCGCAGGGGGGTGATCATGCGCGTTGCGTGATCAGCGCCGCGAGGCGCGAGACGCTGCGCAGGTCATCCAGCTGCACTTCGTCCAGCGGGATGCGCTTGCCCATGCGCTCCTCGATCTGCAGCAGCAGCTGCACCAGCTGCAGGGAGTCGAGCAGGCCGCTGTCGATGAGGTCGGTGTCGGGCGAGGGCACCTCGATATGCAGCGCCTCGTCGAACAGCGCGCTCAACTCGTCAATGATGCTTGCTTGCATATCTGGAATTCCTGCTTCAGGCGTGGCCGGTCCACTTTGCCGTTGGGGTTGCGCGGCAGCGCCGCGTACGCTTCCCAGCGCGCCGGCAGCATGTAGCCCGGTACCAGGCGCGCGAGCGCCGCGCGCAGCCCGGCTGCCGCGAGTTTGGCGCCCGGCAGCGGCACATAGGCGCAGCAGATGAGCCACTGCTCGAAGCCGTCGGTGGGAATGGCCACCACGGCGCTTTCGCGCAGCCCCGGCAGCGTGCCCAGCGCGGCCTCGATTTCGCCCAGCTCGATGCGATAGCCGCGGCTCTTGATCTGGGTGTCGGCGCGGCCGATCAGCTCGAACAGGCCGTCGGGACGCTGCCGGCCGAGGTCGCCGGTGCGGTAGATGCGCTCGCCTTCGCGCTGCGGATGCGGCACGAATGCGGCGGCGGTTTTTGCCGGGTCGCGCCAGTAGCCCGGGCTTAGGCCCGCGCCGCCGATGCAAAGCTCGCCGTCGACCACCATCAGCTCCTCGCCGGCGCAGGCGCGGCCGATCGGAATGTGCGCCGCCGGCGATTCCGGGCAGGCCGGCACGTCGTAATAGCTGCTGGCGATGGTGGCCTCGGTCGGGCCGTAGAGGTTGGTGAAGCGCGCGTGCGGCAGCCGCTGCATCCAGTAGATGAGCGCCGGCGTAGGCAGCACCTCCCCGCACCACAGGACGCGGCGCAGCTGCGGGAAGTCGTTCGGGGCCACGGCGTCCGCCTTGGCGAGGTAGTTCAGCAGCGAGGGCACCGAGAACCACTGCGTGAGGCCGGCGTCGCGGATGAATTGCGCCAGGCGGTGCGGCAGCAAGGCGGCCTGCGGCGGTACGAGATGCAGCTCGGCCCCGGCGGCATACGCGCCGAAGATGTCGAACGTCGAGAGGTCGAAGTGCAGCGGCGTATGGCCGGACACGCGGTCGCTCTCGTCCAGGCCGAAGTGGGCGAGCCCCCAGTCGATGAAGGCCATCACGTTGGCGTGCGTGATGACCACGCCCTTGGGCACGCCGGTCGAGCCGGATGTGAACAGGATGTGCGCCGGGTCCTCCGGGCGCGTGCTTGCCTCCAGCGGGGCGTCGGATGCGCCGTCGGTGAAAGGCGCATCGGGCGTGAGGACCAGGCGCGGCTCGCAGGCGTCGATGATCTTCTGCAGGCGCGCCGCCGGGCTTGCCGGGTCGAGCGGCACGTGCATGGCGCCGGCCTTGAGGATGCCCAGCATCCAGACGAGCGGCAGCGGCGATTTGGGCGCAAGGAAGCACACCCGGTCGCCGGGACGCACGCCCGCTTCGCGCAACCTGCGGGCGAGGCGATTGGATTGCGACTCCAGCTCGCCGTAGCTCAAGCGGACGTCCTGGTAGACCAGGGCCGTCGCGTGCGGCCGCCGCCGCGCGTGACGCGCCACCAGGTCCTGCAGCAGCACGCTCATTACGCTGCGCCGCTCGCCTGCGCCGCCGTCGCGCCGGCGTGCTGGAATACCGTCTTGATGTGGCCGAGCTCTTCCCGGCTGGGCGGAATGTCGAGGATGAAGGTGCGGTAGCCCGCCTCCATGTACAACGCGATCTGCTCGGCGACCTGGCCGTAGTCGCCGACCAGGTAGGGGCAGAAGGTCTTGTAATTCTCGAACGGCCACATCCAGTACGGTCCTTCGCGCTGGCTCTCCTGGGAGAGCTGCCTGTGCCAGTGCGAATCGGAGGTCTTCATGGCGAGCTGGTGGGCGATCTGCCCGCCGCGGTCGGCCGGAAAGCGCGCCTGCGCCACCTGCCAAGCCTGGGCTTCGCTCGCACGCGCGACGATACCTACGCGCACGCCGCAACCGATGCCCTCGGGCGGCGGCGTGCCGGCGTACGCCTTGGGCGGGCGCGGGTACTTGACCGCCGTGGCGCCTATCGCCTGCGCCGCCTCCAGGCCGGCGGGCGAGGAGCCCGACACCAGGATCCCTGGAGCCAGCTCGGCATCGAGCGGCGGCGTCATGCGCAGATTGCGCACGCGATAGAACTCGCCTTCGAAGCTCACCGGGTCCGGCGAGGCGAGCAGCCGCTTGATGATCAGCGTGTACTCCACCAGCCGCTGGTAGCGCTTGTCGTGCGGCGTGTTGTCGTCGAGCGCGGCGAGATCGTTCTTGAAGCCTCCGGCGACCATGTTGAGCCACAGGCGCCTGCCGTAGAGGAAGCCGAAGGTCGAGACCATCTTGGCGACGGCGTACGGGTGCATGTACACGGGTTGCGTCGCGACCAGGGGTGCCAGGCGCGAGGTGCCCTGCAGGATCGCCTGCGAAACCAGCCAGGGATCGGCGATGGAGTTGTCGGTGTACACGAGAATGCCGGTGCATCCGGCCTCCTCGCTCCAGCGCGCGACGTCCGCCACCTCCTGCAGGTAACGGCTGCGCGGCACGTCCTTCGACTGCGGGCAGGTCGAGAAGATCTGCACCGCGGCCCCGGAAAATCGGTCCATGGGTTCCTCCAGCGTTCCTGCCGATTGAACCGCGGGCAGGTTACGTCAGGACTTCGCCGGACGATGCAGGGCACACGCCTGTCAGCCTATTGCGCGCGGTTGGGCGCAGGCGTCGCGGGCGATACGCTCTCCCGGTGCGCGTAGCTCTCGTTTGCGGAGAAGCAGCCGGCGCGCGCCTGCTGCAATTGCTGGCGCGGGGCCCGCACCCGGTGGTGGCGGTGCTTGCGTGGGGTCCGGCGCGCTCGGTCGCCGAGAGGCTCGGCTACCGAGCGCAGCCCGCCGAGCGCGTGCGTGAGCCAGGATGGGCGGCGGAGCTCGCCTCCAGCGGCGCGGACATCCTGCTCAACGTTCATTCGCTCTACCTCCTGCCCGAAGCGGTGCTGGGCTTGCCGGCCTACGGGGCATGGAACCTGCATCCGGGCCCGCTGCCGCGCTATGCCGGGTTGAACGCGCCGAGCTGGGCAATCTATCGAGGCGAGAAGCGCCACGGGGTGACGGTGCATCGCATGGCGCGCGGCATCGACACCGGCGACATCGCCTACCAGGAAAGCTTCCCCATCGAAGACACCGACACGGGGCTGAGCCTCGCGCTGCGCTGCGCGCAGAAGGGCGTTGCGCTCCTGCAGCGCCTTCTCGAGCAGCCGCAAGCCATACCGCGCATTCCGCAGGATCCGGCGCAGCGCAGCTATTTCGGGCGCACGATTCCGCAGGACGGCAGGATCGACTGGTGCGCGCCCGCACGGCGCGTCTTCGATTTCGTGCGCGCCTGCGACTACCACCCGTTTCCTTCGCCCTGGTGCGTGCCGCGCGCGCGGCTGGGCGGGGACGAAGTCGAGATCCGCAAGGTGGCGCTGACCGGCGAGCGCTGCAGCGCCGCGCCGGGCACGGTGCGCGGCGAGCGGGTGGCATGCGCCGACGAATGGCTGCGGCTGGTGCACCATCGGGTGCTGGCGGGCGCAGACTAGAATAGGCCCATGGTGGATCTGCGGTCCGACACGGTCACGCGTCCGTCGGCGGACATGCGGCGCGCGATGCTGCAGGCCGAGCTGGGCGACGACGTGTTCGGCGACGACCCGACGATGAACCGCCTGCAGGAGCGGGCCGCCGCGATGTTCGGCTTCGAGGCGGCGCTGTTCTTCCCCTCCGGCACGCAGTCCAACCTCGCCGCGCTCATGAGCCATTGCGAGCGCGGCGACGAGGTGCTCCTCGGCCAGGAAGCGCACAGCTATCGCTACGAGGCCGGCGGCCTGGCGGTGCTGGGCTCCATCCAGCCGCAGGCGATCGCCAACCGGCCCGACGGCACGCTGGCGCTCGCCGAAGTGGAGGCCGCGATCAAGCCGGACGACCCGCATTTCGCGCGCACCCGGCTGCTCGCGCTGGAGAACACCATCGGCGGCAAGGTGCTGGGCAGGACCTACCTGGCCGAGGCGCTCGAGCTCGCTCGCAGGAGGGGCCTCGCCACGCACCTGGACGGCGCACGCATCTTCAATGCGGCCACGCAGCTCGGCATGAACGTGAAGGACCTGTGCACCGGCTTCGATTCCGTTTCGGCCTGCCTGTCGAAGGGCCTGGGCGCGCCGGCAGGCACGCTCCTGCTGGGAAGCAGGCCATTCATCGCAAAGGCGAGAAGGGCCCGAAAAATTCTCGGCGGCGGCATGCGCCAGGCAGGCGTGCTTGCCGCGGCAGGCCTCTAAGCGCTGGACAATAACGTCGAGCGCCTGGCCGAGGACCATCGGCACGCGCACGACCTGGCGCGCGGCCTTGCGCGGCTTGGCCTGCCGGTCGAGCAGTACACCAACATGGTGTTCGTGCGGCTGCCGGAGGAGGCGGTACAGCCGCTCGTGCGCCACCTGGCGGGCCACGGGGTAGCCGTGCTGCCCGGCCAGCGCATGCGGCTGGTAACCCACCTCGACGTGGATGCGGCCGGGATCGAGCCCGCCCTGGGCGCTTTCGCGGCCTACTTCAGCAGATAGCGAAAGCCGGGGTACGCCCCTATTTCTGCTGCTCGAAAGCCAGGCGCAGGCGCGCGAGGGCCTTGTGGATCGCCTGGACCTGCTCGTCCGGGATGCCGTTGCCGCGCAGGCCGGCGATGATCTGGTCGCTCGCGTCGTCGTACGCGTCCAGCAGCGGGGGCGTCTTCGCCTGCGCGCGCACCATCTCGGTCACCGTTGCGAGGAGGACGGCGAAGCCGGCCACCGTCCGCTGCAGCTGATCGTCTTGCCCCATCTTGGCGCCCCCTTTCCCGGTTGCGAGGCTAGACCAGCGATCCCCGCGCAACAATTGGGGGAAACCCTAGCCGGGAGGGCGCACGGAAACAGGTAAGCTGGCGCGCATGCTTAGTTTCGCGCTCGCAGCAACTGCGGCCGCGGCCCTGGTGCTTCTCGCCCTGGCGCTGGTGCGGCTGCGGCGCTCCGATGCGCGCTTCGCGGCGGCGATGGAAGGGTTGAAGGACCCGGTGTACGTGCAGGACGCCAGAAGCGGCGAGATCCTGTACGAGAACCGCCGCTACGCGGAAGTCTTCAGTGCGCAGCCCCCGAGCTTCGACGACGCGGACGAAACCCAGACGGCCGGGCGCTGGTTCCTGCTGCGCTCGCACCCGCTGCGCTGGAGCGACGGCCGCGAAGCCACGCTGCGCGTGCTGTCCGACGTCACCGAGGAGCGCCGCGCGCGCGAGCTGCTCGCCAAGCACCGCGACGCCGCGCATCGCACCGCCCGCCTGATCGCGCTGGGGGAGTTCGCTTCGGCGATCGCGCACGAGCTGAACCAGCCGCTCGCGGCGATCGCCACGTACAACCATAGCTGCATGCGCATGCTGCAATCGGGCAATCCGGACAGCGGCGAGCTGCAGCAGGCGATGCATATCTGCCGCGACCAGGCCAAGCGCGCCGGCAAGATCATCCAGCGCCTGCGCGAGCTGCTGCGCCCGCCCGGGCCGGCCTTCGCGGAGCAGGACCTGAACGAGCTGGTGGGCGCGGTGCTGCGTCTTGCCGAGCCCGAGGCGCACGAGGCCGGCATCCGCTTCGAGCGGCGCCTCGCAAGCGCGGCGCCGGTGGTGCGCGCCGACCGCCTGCTGATAGAGCAGGTGGCGCTCAACCTGGTGCGCAATGCGGTCGAGGCGGTGCAGGTGCTGCCCGAGGAGCGCCGGCGCATCACCGTGGCGACGCAGGTGGAAACCGACGGCAGCGGCACTTTTTCGGTCGCCGACCTGGGCGAGGGCGTGCCCGAAGAGGCGAAGGAGCGCCTGTTCAATCCCTTCGTCACCACCAAGCCCGGCGGGCTGGGCCTGGGCCTGTCCATCTGCCGCTCGGTGGTGGAGGCGCACGGCGGCGCCATCCGGCACCACGGCAACGGGGCGCGCGGCGCCGTATTCGCGTTCACGCTGCCCGGGGCCGCCGCGTGAGCCGCGTCTACATCGTCGATGACGACAACGCGGTGCGCAATGCGCTGAAGATGCTGCTGCGCACCGCCGAGCTGGACGTCGCGGCTTACGCTTCGGCCGACGCCTTCCTGGAGAGTGCCGACCTGACCCAATGCTGCTGCGTGCTGCTCGACATCCGCATGCCGGGCATGACCGGTACGACGTTGCACGACGAGCTCCTGCGCCGCGGCGTGCGCGTGCCGGTGATCTTCATCACCGGCCACGGCGACATTCCGATGGCGGTCGAGGCGATGCGCAAGGGCGCGTTCGACTTCATCGAGAAGCCCTTCGACGACGAGCAGCTGCTTGCGCGGGTGCGCGAGGCGCTCGAGCAGCGCAAAGCCGAGCCGGAAATGGGGTCCGTCCCCATCTCGGAGCTGAGCGAGCGCCAGCGCGAGGTGCTGCAGCGCGTGCTCGACGGCAAGCCCAGCCGGCAGATCGCCGAGGAGCTGGACATCAGCGTGAAGACGGTGGAGTTCCACCGCGCGCGCATCATGCAGAAGCTGGGCGTGAAGACCGCCGCGGAGCTGTTCCGGCGCTGCCTTACCTGAGGTAGGTGTCGCGCAGCGTGCGGCGGATGAATGCCCGGGCGGCTTCCCGGTCGAACGCCGCGCCCTCGTCGAGGCGCGCGGCGTACTCGAAGAAGGGCAGGAAAAGCTGGGCCTGGTCGACCCGCGCGCGCAGGGTGAAGCGCGGGGCATCGGCCTGGATCTCGCGCCAGGCGGAGCGCACCTGCGCCCAGAAGGGCTCGGTGCGCGCGTAGTACCGCTCGCCGGCGCTGAAGTCGTGGCCCGTGATGCGCTGGTAGCGTGCGACGCCGTACTCCCGGGCGAGATCGCGCCCATCCTGGAGCACTCGCTTCAGGTTGTTCTCCTCCTGCAGCCAGCCCTCGGGCGTGATGGTGTGGCGGTTGGTGCCGACCAGCAGGTCGTAGTCCTTGCGCACGCTGAACTCGCGCCGCGGCAGCGGGCGCCACGTCTGGTCGCTGATCCAGGTCGACACGCCGCCGGCGTGCTGCCAGCGCCCGAGCGCCGCGTAGCGCGGCGAGTCGTCGACCTGCAGCACGCTCTGCGACCAGGCGCCGCGGCGCGCCGGCGCCGCCACCGCGCGCGTCGCCCACGTTTCCGCGCCTTCGTAGGCCAGCAGCGACTCGGGCTGGTAGCGCCATTCCTGGCGCCAGTGGCGCACGACGATCGGCTCGCTTACCTTGCCGGCGTCGAGTTGCACGCGCTGCACGAGGATGTGCTGCAAGGCGATGAACTCGGGTTGCGACTCGGCCACGAACACATATTCGGTGGCCCAGCTCTGGTAGGGCGCATCGGGCTTCAGCCCCGGATGGAAGCGCGCCACCTCCAGGAAATCGAAGCTCACGCGGTAGGGTCCGGCCATGGCGAGGATGGCGCGCCGGTCGCGCTCGAGGTCCGCAAGCCCGGGCTCGCGCAGCCGCTTCCATGGCTCGCTGGGGGCGCTGTCCAGCGCCACCGGCACGCCGCGCGTGGTGGCGCCGCGCGGCTTGGGCGCGTTTCCGTCGAGCGGCCAGGCGAAGGTGAACTGGCTGGAAGCGTGGGCCGTGGCGCTTCCCAGCGCCATGGCGATGAGCAGGAGCTTCAGCATGGGTTTCATAAAGGGGTCAGAGCAATTTTCTGCCTACAGGCAGCGACGCCCTGCGGATGGTAAGCCGAAAATTGCTCTGACCCCTTTTACAATGGCGCGATGAAAATCGAGTCTCCGCTGGCGGCGCGAGCGGCCGTGCGCGCGCTGGCGGCCTCCAAGATCCGCGAGCTCTATAACGAAGGCATCGGCAAGCCGGCGATCCTGCCGTTCTGGGTGGGCGAGCCCGACGAGCCGACGCCGCAGTTCATCCGCCAGGCCGGTAGCGACTCCATCGCGGCGGGCGAGGTTTTCTATACGCACAACCTGGGCATTCCCGAGCTGCGCGAGGCCTTGGCCGCCTACGTTTCCCGACTCCATCGAAAAACCGCGGCGGACAGCGTGGTCGTCACCAGCGCGGGCGTCAATGCGCTGATGCTGGCATCACAGCTGCTCGTCGATCCGGGCGACCGGGTGGTCGCGGTGGTGCCGCTCTGGCCCAACCTGCTGGAGATTCCGAAAATCCTCGGCGCGATGGTAAGCACCGTGCCGCTCGCCTTCTCCACCGAGGGCTGGAAGCTGGACCTCGACCGGCTGATCGGCGCGCTGAAGCCCGGGACGCGCGCTTTGTACCTCAACTCGCCCAACAATCCCACCGGCTGGGTGATCGAGCCGGAAGCGCAGCGCGCGGTGCTGGCGCATTGCCGGCGGCACGGCATCTGGATTTTCGCCGACGACGCGTACGAGCGGCTGTACTTCGGGGCGGGCGGCGTTGCGCCCTCCTTTTTCGGCCTCGCGGACGAAGACGACAGGCTGATCGGCGCCAATACGTTCTCCAAGTCCTGGCTCATGACCGGATGGCGCCTAGGCTGGCTGGTGGTGCCGCCGGCGCTGACGGCGGACCTGGGCAAGCTGGTCGAGTACAACACCTCCTGCGCGCCGGTGTTCGTGCAGCGCGCGGGCATCGCGGCGCTGAAGGACGGCGAGCTGGTGATCGCAAAGACCGTGCAGCGGTTCAGGCGGGCGCGCGACTTTCTTCTGCAGAATCTCGGCACGGTGCCGGGCGTGCAGGCGGCCGTTCCGGAGGGTGCCATGTACGCGTTCTTTCGCGTCGAAGGCATGGCCGACAGCCTGCAATTCTGCAAGCGGCTGGTGCGCGAGCAGGCGCTGGGCCTCGCGCCCGGCGCCGCGTTCGGGCCGGAAGGCGAAGGCTACGTGCGCTGGTGCTTCGCCGCTTCGCACGACAAGCTGGCCGAAGGGGTCGCACGATTAAAGCGCGCGCTCGCGCGCTGACGCCTCAAAACAGTGCTCGCTGCGCATTGAAACCGGGCTCTGACCCCGATTTCGGGGTGGCATGGTCCGTGCAATCTTCCCTGAGAAGTCAACCAGGGAGATATCCAGATGAAACGCCGTGTGTTCGTTAAAGCGCTGACCCTTGCTGTATCGATCGCCGCGATCGGTGCCTCGTCGCCGTTGCTCGCGCAAGGGAAAACCGTGAAGGTCGGCATCCTGCACTCGCTCTCGGGCACCATGGCCATCAGCGAGACGGTGCTGAAGGACGTGGCCTTGATGGCCATCGAGGAGATAAACGCCCAGGGCGGCGTGATGGGCGCGAAGGTCGAGCCGGTCATCGTCGACCCGGCGTCGAACTGGCCGCTGTTCGCCGAGAAGGCCCGCCAGCTCCTCACACAGGACAAGGTGGCCGTCACTTTCGGCTGCTGGACCTCGGTTTCGAGGAAATCCGTGCTGCCGGTGTTCGAGGAGCTTAACGGGCTGCTGTTCTACCCGGTTCAGTACGAAGGCGAGGAGATCTCGAGAAACGTGTTTTACACCGGCGCGGCGCCCAACCAGCAAGCGATTCCGGCCACCGAGTACCTGATGTCCAAGGACGGTGGCGGCGCCAAGCGCTTCGTGCTGCTTGGCACCGACTACGTATACCCGCGCACCACCAACAAGATTTTGCGCGCATTCCTGAAGTCCAAAGGAATATCTGAGAAGGACATCGACGAGGTCTATACGCCGTTCGGCCATTCCGACTACCAGACGATCGTCGCAAACATCAAGAAGTTTTCCGCCGGCGGGAAGACTGCGGTGATCTCCACCATCAACGGCGACTCCAACGTGCCGTTCTACAAGGAGCTCGGCAATCAGGGCCTGAAGGCTACCGAGGTGCCAGTGGTGGCCTTCTCGGTGGGCGAGGAGGAGCTGCGTGGTGTGGACACCAAGCCGCTGGTTGGCCACCTTGCGGCCTGGAACTATTTCATGTCGCTGAAGAATCCGGCCAACGACGGCTTCGTGAAGAAGTGGGCCGCTTACGCCAAAGCAAAGGGCATCCCGGGCCACAAGGACAAGCCGCTCACCAACGACCCGATGGAAGCGACCTACATCGGCATCTACATGTGGAAGCAGGCGGTGGAGAAGGCGAAAAGCTTCGAGGTGGACAAGGTGCGCCCGGCGCTCTACGGCCAGACGTTCACGGCGCCCTCGGGCTTCGTCGCCAAGATGGACGAGAAGAACCACCATCTGCACAAGCCGGTGTACATCGGCGAGGTGCGCGCCGACGGGCAGTTCAACGTAGTGTGGAGGACCAAGGGCCCGATCAAAGCCCAGCCGTGGAGTCCGTTCATCCCGGGGAACAACAAGAAGAAGGATGAGCCGGCGCTGATGGCCGACAAGAAGATGTAACGTGCGCTGGGGAAAAGCAGCGGCCGCGCTGGTGGCCGCTTTTCTGTCCTTCTCAGCGCTTGCGCTTGACCGCGCGGCGCTGGAGAAGATTGCCGGCGGCGACAACGACCAGAAGATCGAGGCGATCGGCGCCCTGGTGGCCGAGGGCGATCCCCGGGCGACGGAGGTCCTCGAGGCGCTGGCCGCGGGCGAGCTGCTGATAGAGGGCCGGCGCGAGGAGGTGGTGGTGAATAACCGGGTGCGCGGGGCAATCGCCGGCGCGCTCGCCGCGCTCCGCCTCGCCTCCCCGGACCCGGCGCAGCGCCTGGCCGCGGCGCGCACGCTCGCCGACGGCGCCGAGCCGGCAATGCTGCCGCTCATCAAGAAGACGCTAGAGAGCGAAAAGGATGCGGCGGTGCGGGCGCTGCTCGCGCTTACCGCCGCCAGCCTGGAGCTGAAGAGCGAGGACAAGCAGGTACGCCTCGCCGCCCTGCGCATGCTCGTCGCTTCCGAAAGCAAGGCGCTGCTGCTCGAAGCGGCGGCCGACCCGGACGCCGACATCCGCCACGAGGCGCGCAGGAGCTTGCGCGCCGTCGAGGCACGCCTGAAGCGCGGCGAATGGGCCGGGCTAGCTTTCGCCGGGGTATCGCTCGGCTCGATCCTGCTGCTCGCTGCGCTGGGTCTCGCCATCACCTACGGGCTGATGGGGGTGATCAACATGGCGCATGGCGAGCTCATCATGATCGGCGCCTATACCACGTACGTCGTGCAGGCGCTGTTCCGCGATTCCGCGATGTTCGACTGGTACTTGCTCGCCGCGGTGCCCGCCGCTTTTTCCGTATCCGCTCTGGTCGGCATGGCGCTCGAGCGCTCGGTGATCCGCTGGCTGTACGGCCGCCCGCTTGAAACGCTGCTCGCCACCTGGGGCATCGGCCTGATGCTCATCCAGACGGTGCGTACGCTGTTCGGCGCGCAGAACGTACAGGTCGAGAACCCGGCATTCATGTCCGGCGGCATCCAGGTGCTGTCGAACGTGGTGCTGCCGTGGAACCGCGTCGTCATCATCGGCTTCGCCGTTTGCGTGCTGATCCTGATGTGGATCCTGCTATCCCGCACCCGCCTGGGGCTCTACATCCGCGGCGTCACGCAGAACCGCTCCATGGCGGCCTGCGTCGGCGTGCCCACCGGACGCGTCGACACGCTGGCGTTCGGCCTGGGCTGCGGAATCGCCGGGCTGGCCGGCTGCGCGCTCTCCCAGGTCGGCAACGTCGGTCCCGACCTCGGCCAGGGCTACATCGTCGACTCTTTCCTGGTGGTGTTCGGCGGCGTCGGCCAGCTCGCCGGCACGGTGTACGCCGCGCTGGTGCTCGGCTTTTCCAGCAAGCTGCTCGAGAGCTGGTCGGGAGCGGTGCTCGCCAAGATTGCCGTGCTGGTCTTCATCATCGTCTTCATCCAGCGCCGCCCGCAAGGGCTGTTCGCGCTTAGGGGCCGGGCGGTAGAAGCATGACGCGGCTTTACGGGTTCGCAGGTTGGTCCATCATCGGCGGCGCGGCGTTCGTCGCCTTCGTGGTCTTTCCGCTTCTGAACCTGGGGGTGCCGGATACGAGCGCATTTCATGTTTCCGGGTTCTGGGTGACGCTCGTCGGCAAAATCATGTGCTACGCCATCGTGGCGCTCGCACTCGACCTGGTATGGGGCTACGCCGGGATCCTGTCGCTGGGGCACGGCCTGTTTTTCGCGCTGGGCGGCTACGGCATGGGCATGTACCTCATGCGCCAGATCGGCCGCGAGGGCCAGTACCAGGCGGAGCTGCCGGATTTCATGGTGTTCCTCGACTGGAAACACCTGCCCTGGTACTGGTGGATGAGTGACCAGCTCTGGTGGGCGCTCGCGCTGGTGGTCCTGGTACCCGGCGTGCTCGCGTTCGTTTTCGGCTACTTCGCTTTCCGCTCGCGTGTGAAGGGAGTGTACTTCTCGATCATAACGCAGGCGCTGACCTTCGCGGCGATGCTGCTCTTCTTTCGCAATGACACCGGCTTCGGCGGCAACAACGGCTTCACCGACTTCAAGCGCATCCTCGGCTTCCCCATCACGGCGCCCGAGACGCGCATGACGCTTTTCTGCCTGACGGCGTTCATGCTGCTCGCCGCGCTGCTCGGCGCCCGCTGGGTCGTGACCTCGAGATTCGGACGGGTGCTTGCCGCGATCCGCGACGCCGAGCCGCGCGCGATGTTCTGCGGCTACGACACGGTGCACTACAAGGTGGCGATCTTCACCCTTTCCGCGGTGTTGTGCGGCATCGCCGGCGCGCTGTACGTGCCGCAGGTCGGCATCATCAACCCGAGCGAGATGTCCCCCGCTCAGTCGATCGAGATCGCCGTGTGGGTCGCGGTGGGCGGTCGCGGCACGCTCGTCGGAGCAATGCTGGGCGCGGGGCTGGTGAACGGCGCCAAGAGCTTCTTCACCGCCGCCTTCCCGGAATACTGGCTGTTCGCGCTCGGCGCGCTTTTCATTCTGGTCACGCTGTTTCTGCCGCGCGGCGTGCTCGGCCTCGTCGCCCGCCGATGAGGGCCGCCGCGCCGCACGAGGTGCGCGTCGGGCAGGGGGTAGTGCTGTACCTGAACGGCGTCACTGTGAGCTTCGACGGCTTCAAGGCGCTGAACAACCTGTCGCTCGCCATCGATGCCGGGGAGCTGCGCTGCGTGATCGGCCCCAACGGCGCCGGCAAGACCACCATGATGGACGTGATCACGGGGAAGACCCGTCCCGACGCGGGTCGCGCATTTTTCGGCCAGAGCGTCGACCTTACGCGCCTGTCGGAGGCGCAGATCGCGCACGCCGGCATCGGCCGCAAGTTTCAGAAGCCCACCATCTTCGAGCCGCTCACCGTATTCGAGAATCTTGAGCTGGCGATGAAGGCGCAAAAGACCGTGCGGGCGACGCTGTTCTCGAAGCTCTCCTCGGTCGACGGCGACTGCATCGCCGCCACGCTGGACACCGTCAACCTCAAGCCGCACGCCGATCGCGTCGCCGGCCTGCTGTCGCACGGCCAGAAGCAATGGCTGGAGATCGGCATGCTGCTCGTGCAGGAGCCGAAGCTGCTGCTGCTCGACGAGCCGGTGGCCGGCATGAGCGACGCCGAGACCGAGCGCACCGCCGAGCTTCTGCTGTCGCTCGCGGGCGGGCACTCGCTGGTGGTCGTGGAGCACGACATGGCCTTCATCGAGACCATCGCGCGCAAGGTCACGGTGCTGCACGAGGGCTCGGTGCTCGCCGAAGGGCCGCTAAGGCAGGTGAAAAACGACGCGCGCGTGATAGAGGTGTACCTTGGTCGTTAGCAACCTCAACCAGTACTACGGCGGCAGTCACATCTTGCGCGATGTCTCGTTCGAGATTCCCGCGGGCAAGGTCACCACGCTGCTCGGACGCAACGGCGTGGGCAAGACCACGCTGCTGCGCGCGATCATGGGCCTGGTTGCCGTTCGGTCCGGCGAAATCGAATTCCAGGGAAGGAGATTCAACGCCCTCGACACGCATCGGCGCGCGCGTGCGGGCCTGGGCTACGTGCCGCAGGGGCGCGAGATCTTTCCACGCCTCACGGTCGAAGAAAACCTTCTGATGGGCGCGCGCCGCGTCCCGGCGCGCGTGTTCGAGCTGTTCCCGGTGCTGGAAAGCATGCTCGGACGGCGCGGCGGCGACCTCTCGGGGGGGCAGCAGCAGCAGCTCGCCATCGGCCGGGCGCTCGCCATGCAGCCCCGCCTGCTGATCCTCGACGAGCCCACCGAGGGTATCCAGCCTTCGATCATCAAGGAGATCGAGCGTGCCATCCGCGCGCTCGCCGCCACCGGCGAGATGGCGATCCTGCTGGTCGAGCAGTACTACGATTTCGCGCGCTCGCTTGCCGACCAGTACCTGGTGATGGAGCGCGGCGAGATCGTGGCGCGGGGCGCCGGCGCCGACATGGAAGGCGACGGCGTGCGCCGGTTGCTGACGGTATGATCTGCCGATGCAGCTCGTTGAACCGGTCCAAGCCTGCTGGAAGGGGCAACTCGCCCTGGGCTTCGAAGCGCGCGGCCGTGAAACAGTCCTCGCCCGCAAAGAGGCCGACGGCCCGCTAGTGGTTCAGAAGCCCTTTTACCCGGAAGGCCGGGAGGTCTGCCACGCCATCGTGGTGCATCCGCCCGGCGGCATCGCCGGCGGCGACGAGCTGAAGCTTGGGGTGCAGGTGCGCAGCGCATCGGCAGCCTTGCTTACTACGCCGGGCGCGGCCAAATGGTACCGCTCGGGCGGTCCGTGGGCGCGGCAGGCGCTCGACTTCCAGGTCGACGGCAGTCTCGAGTGGCTGCCGCGCGAGACCATCGTCTTCGACGGCGCGCTCGCCCAGCTCGACTGCGAGGTACGCCTCGGCGCGCAAGCGCGCTATATCGGCTGGGAGGTGATGTGCCTGGGACGCACCGGCTCCGGCGAGCGGTTCCGGACCGGGCGCATTGCCCTGCGCAGCAGGGTTTACCTGGATGGCAGGCTTGCGTGGCACGAGCGAGGCGAAGTGGAGGACCACGGTCCATTGATGAGGTCGCCGGCCGGGCTCGGCGGGCACACCGTGTTCGGGACGCTCCTCGCCACCGCTGTCCCGCGAGAGCTGCTGCCCGAATGCAGGAATAACGCGCCGGTGACCCTGCTGCCCGGACTGATGGTAGCGCGCTACCTGGGCGACTCCACGGAAGACGCGATGGGGGCGTTCACCGCGATCTGGAGCGCGGTGCGGCCAGCGGTTATGGGGCGCGACCCGGTCTTGCCGCGCATCTGGAGCACCTGAGTGGAGCTCACGCCTCGTGAGAAGGACAAGTTGCTCGTCTTCACCGCCGGCCTGCTTGCCGAGCGGCGCCGGCAGCGCGGCCTGAAGTTGAATTATCCGGAAGCCGTCGCATACCTCAGCGCAGCGCTGCTGGAGGGCGCACGCGACGGGCGCAGCGTGCAGGAGCTTATGAGCTTGGGAGCGACGCTGCTCAAGCGCGACGAAGTCATGGAAGGCGTGCCCGAGATGATTCCGCAGATCCAGGTGGAGGCCACCTTTCCCGACGGCACCAAGCTGGTCACCGTGCACAATCCCATTCCATGATTCCTGGCGAGATGCGGGTCGTTTCCGGGGACATTTCCCTGAACGAGGGAAGGAAGACGCTGTCCATGGCAGTCACCAACGCGGGCGATCGGCCGATCCAGGTGGGCTCGCACTATCACTTCTTCGAGACCAACGAGGCGCTTCGTTTCGAGCGCGGCAAGGCCTACGGCTACCGGCTCAATATCGCCGCCGGCACTGCGGTGCGCTTTGAGCCGGGGCAGACGCGTACGGTGGAGCTGGTCGCCCTTTCCGGTTCACGGCGGGTCTACGGATTCCAGGGCAAGGTAATGGGCAAGCTGAGATGAAGATATCGCGGCAGGCCTATGCCGAGATGTTCGGCCCGACGGTGGGCGACACGCTGCGCCTAGCCGACACCGAGCTGTGGATCCGGGTCGAGGAAGACTTCACCGTATATGGGGAGGAAGTGAAGTTCGGCGGCGGCAAGGTGATCCGCGACGGCATGGGACAAAGCCAGCGCGCTGGCGCGCAGGTCGCCGACACGGTGATCACCAATGCGCTGATCATCGACCACTGGGGCATTGTCAAGGCCGACATCGGCATCAAGGGCGGGCGCATCTGGAAAATCGGCAAGGCCGGCAATCCGGACATCCAGCCCAAAGTGAGCATCCCGATCGGCGCCGGCACCGAGGTGGTGGCAGGCGAGGGCATGATCGTGACTGCCGGAGGCGTCGACAGCCACATCCACTTCATCTGCCCCCAGCAGATCGAGGAGGCGCTTACATCCGGCGTCACCACCCTGCTGGGCGGCGGCACCGGGCCTGCCACCGGGACCTTCGCCACCACTTGTACGCCCGGCGTATGGCATATCCATTCCATGCTGCTCGCCGCGGACGCCTATCCGGTGAATCTCGGATTCCTGGGCAAAGGAAACGCTTCGTTGCCCTTGCCGCTGGTCGAGCAGGTGAAAGCGGGTGCCATCGGCCTCAAGCTGCATGAGGACTGGGGTACGACGCCCGCTGCCATCGATAACTGCCTCGCGGTGGCCGAGCAGCTCGACGTGCAGGTGGCAATCCACACCGACACGCTGAACGAGTCGGGCTTCGTCGAGGCCTCGATCGCGGCGCTGAAGGGCCGCACGATCCACACCTACCACACCGAAGGCGCCGGCGGAGGGCATGCCCCCGACATCATCCGCATGTGCGGCGAGGCGAACGTGCTGCCCTCGTCCACCAATCCGACGCGGCCATATACCATCAACACCATCGCCGAGCACCTCGACATGCTCATGGTGTGCCATCACCTCGACCCGTCGATCGCCGAAGACGTGGCGTTCGCCGAGTCGCGCATCCGCCGCGAGACCATCGCCGCCGAGGACATCCTGCACGACCTTGGAGCTCTTTCCATGATGTCGTCGGACTCCCAGGCGATGGGCCGGGTGGGCGAAGTCATCCTCAGGACATGGCAGACCGCGCATAAGATGAAGGTGCAGCGCGGTGGCCTGGCCGACAATGAGCGCGTGAAGCGCTACATCGCGAAGTACACCATCAACCCCGCGATCACCCACGGCATCTCGCATGCCGTGGGCTCCATAGAAGCAGGCAAGCTCGCCGACCTGGTGTTGTGGAAGCCGGCTTTCTTCGGCGTGAAGCCCTTCCTCGTTATGAAAGGCGGCATGATCGCCGTCGCGGCGATGGGCGACCCGAACGCCTCCATCCCCACGCCGCAGCCCGTGCATTACCGGCCGATGTTCGGCGCGGCAGTAAAAAGCGCGTCCGTGACATTCGTTTCCTCGGCGGCCCTGAAGAACCGTGCCATCGACAAACTGCGGCTGCAGAAGCCGCTGGTCGCGGTCAGGAATACGCGCGGTTTGAAGAAAAAGGACATGGTGCGCAACGACTATCGTCCGAAGATTAGCGTCGACCCTGAAACCTACGAAGTCCGCGCCGACGGCGAGTTGCTCGCCTGCGAGCCGGCGATGGAGCTGCCGATGGCGCAGCGATACTTCCTTTTCTGAAGATGCGCGTGGTCCTCTCTTTCGAGCAACGCCGCAAAAGCCGCTTGCGCGTGCCGCTCGATTCGGGTGGAGAAGCCGCATTCGTGCTGCCGCGCGGTCAGGTGCGTCGCAGCGGCGACCGCATCACCGCCAAGGACGGTCGGGTGTTCGAGGTGGTCGCGGCGCCGGAGAAGCTGCTGCATGTGGAATGCTCCGAGCTCGCTAGGGTCGCCTACCACCTGGGAAACCGCCATGTCGCGGTTCAGGTGGGGGACGGTTTCCTGCGCCTTGCCGAGGACCACGTGCTGGAGCACATGCTGCGTCACCTGGGCGCGAAAGTGACCCGCGTGGAGGCACCTTTCGAGCCCGAAGCCGGCGCCTATCACTCGCACGAATGAGCCTAGCGCGACTCCTTCAGCTCGCCAGCCCCGCCTTGCCGGTGGGCGCTTACAGCTATTCCCAGGGCCTGGAGTCGGCGATCGGGGCAGGGCTCGTGCACGACGCGCAGAGCGCCGAGCGCTGGATCGGCGACGTGCTGGAGCTATCGGTGGGCAAAATGGAAGCGCCGGTGCTCTGGCGGATGATGCACGGCGAGGCGCTCAACGAACTGTTCCTCGCCAGCCGCGAGACCGCCGAGCTGCGCGCTGAAACGCTGCAGATGGGATACTCGCTGCAAAGGCTGCTGGCCGCCCTCGGCCTGGGCACTGTTCCGAGCGACGAAGTCTCGTACCCGGCCGCATACGCGCATGCTGTGCTGAGGCTGCAGATTCAGCCCCGAGAAGCGCTGATCGCTTATCTGTGGAGCTGGCTCGAGAACCAAGTCATGGCGGCGGTGAAGGCGGTTCCCCTCGGCCAGACCGCGGGCCAGAAGATCCTGCTCAACCTCGGAGCGCGGCTGGACGTTTTGGCCGACCAGGCTCCGCGGTTGGAGCCCGCCAACTTCACACCCGGGCTGGCCGTCCTTTCCGCGCAGCATGAAACGCAATACTCGAGGCTGTTCAGATCATGACCCTAAGAGTGGGCATTGGCGGGCCGGTCGGCTCCGGCAAGACCGCACTAACCCTGGCGCTGTGCCGCGCCTTGCGCGACAGGTACGACATTGCGGTGGTGACCAACGATATCTATACCGAGGAGGATGCGCAGTTCCTGGTGCGCCACGAGGCACTCGCGCCCGAGCGAATTATCGGTGTGGAGACGGGCGGCTGCCCGCACACGGCGATTCGCGAGGATGCCTCGATCAACCTGGAAGCGGTGTCGCGCCTGGATCGGCGCTTCCCCAGCCTCCAGGTGGTGTTCATCGAGTCGGGCGGAGACAACTTGGCCGCCACCTTCAGCCCGGAACTGTCCGACCTGACCCTCTACGTGATCGATGTGGCCGCGGGCGACAAAATCCCGCGCAAAGGCGGGCCCGGGATCACCAAGTCGGATCTGCTGGTAATCAACAAGATCGATCTTGCGCCCCTGGTGGGTGCCTCGCTTGAGGTGATGGAGCGCGATGCGAGCAGAATGCGCGGCGCTCGGCCGTTTGTTTTCAGCAATCTGAAAACCGGGGTCGGCCTCGACGCCATCGTGAAATTCATCGAAACCGAAGGGCTGCTATGCGCATCGCAGGCGTAACCCTGCTTTCGGTCGCGGCACCGGTGCTTCCCCTTCGGGGCAGCACCCGGCCGCGGACCTCCTGCACCTGGCGAGCGGGCCCGACCACCTGACGGCCTTGCTGCTGCCGCTGGTGATCGGACTGGCCTTGGCTGCTGCGCGAGCTTCAGGCGGCGTTAGCGCGCCGCGGGCTTACGCCGATCGAGGCGGCGTTCTTGTCCAGCATGGAGATCTCGCCGGAGAGCTCCGCGCCTTCTTCAACCTTGATCTTGGCGTACTTGATCTTGCCCGAGACCTTGCCCGTGCTCTGGATGATGAGCTGCTTGCGCACGGTCAGCTCGCCTTCGAAACGCCCGTGGATCTCGGCGTTGTCGACCGCAATGGTGCCCTGGAACACGCCGTTCTGCGTGATTTCCAGAACGCGCGAGTCCAGCGTGGCCTCGATGCGGCCTTCCACGACGAGCGTGTCGCAGTCGCTGATCTCGACGCCCTTGATTTTGATCTCGGGGCCGACGACGAGCTTGGCTTCCTTGCGCTCTTCTCCCTTGATTTCGACTTTGGTTTCGGCGGGCGCGGGCGCTGCGTTGGCGGCAGGCGCGGGCGCGGGGGTGACTGGAAGATTCTGGCGGAACGAACCTTCTTCGCGGCGGCGGAAGAACCCGTCTTTCTGTAGCACTATCGACTCCCTGGTGTAGTCATGGATGGGACAACGGCTTAGCCGTACGCACGAACCGTACCACCCGCTAAGCTGCTGAGCCGAAAGCGCTTTTGATTTGGGAGGTCGGGGTAACGTCGCTCCGGGGCGACGGGCCTTCGCCCTGGCGCAGCCAACCTGTTGTATTAAACGACGATTCCTATGTCGTGCTGGGACTACGCGCGTTTTCCTGCTCGAAGTAGCGCATCACTTTGGCCGAATCGTAAGGCTGCTCGGTGAGCCTTTCCGGGTCCCACTCGCTGCGCTCGACGGCAAAGAAATCGCCGCCATAGATGTGGATAGCCCCCGTGAGGCGGGCGATCGGGTTGGTCACCGAGTGGATGATGTCCGGCCCCAGCGGCGCCGCGTCGCGCTCGCTTAGCGACTGCGCCCCGGCCGCCTCGATGCGTCCCCCCGGCAGCCGGCGCCAGAAGATGTTGTCTTCCCGGCCGGTATAGATGCCGATCAGCGCCCACATGCGGTGGTTATGCGGGTAGATCGTCATGCGCGGCGCCCAGACCACGTTGAGGATGGTGAGCTCGGGCGAGTGGTGCAGCTTCTGGATCTCGGCGCGCTTCGGCTCGCCCAGACCTTTGAGGACACCCGCCGGGTCCGCCACTGCGCGGGCAAGGACTTCGCGCGCCGCCTTGTGGCTGCCATCGGCCGCGCGGGCCGCGCGGCAATCGGCGATGAAACGCTCCAGATCGAACATGCTGCCTCCAGTCTATGGCGAGAACTCGCGCAATAGTCGGCCGGGCCGGGCCCCGCCTGACAGCCGCACCCCGTTGACCCAGACCCCTTCCACGCCGAGCGCCGGCGTGGTGAGGCGGGGATGGCCGCCGGGCAGGTCGAATACGCGCTGCTTCGGACCGCGATGCACCGTGGCCGGGTCGAACAGCAGCAAGTCGGCATGGTAGCCGGGCTTGAGCGCCCCGCGTCCCTCGATGCCGAAAACGCCTGCCGGATGGCTGGTCAGCTTGCGCACCGCGTCTTCGAGCGGCAGTACGCCCCGCTCGCGTACCCAGTGGCCCAAGAGGTGCAGGCCGAATCCCGCATCGTTGAAAAACGTGAGGTGTGCGCCGGCGTCGGACAACGACACCAGGCTCGCCGGATGGCGCAGCATGCGGCCGACCGCTTCCTCGTCCGAGTTGAGCAGCAGGGCGCTGAACACGGTGTCGAGGTCTTCCTCGAGGGCGAGGTCGAGCATGGCGTCCAGCGCATCCTTGCCGGCTGCGCGCGCGAGCTGCGCGATCGAGCGCTGCTCGGCGTCCTTGCGCCGCGCCTGCACCACATGGACCTTGTCCCATTCGCCGTTGAACAGGCGGAAATGCGCCGGCTTTGAAAGCTCGTTTCTCACGGCATCGCGAAATCCCGGCTGCTTCAGTTTCTGCCGGTACGCATTGCCTTTCAGGGGAAGCGCGGCTTGCCAGGATTCCAGGCCCTCGAACGTGTAAGGCGAGCGCAGGGTGAAGTCCATGGCGAGCGGGCAGCACGACACGGCGCCGACCATGCGCCGGCCACGCCCGTTGGACTCGCGGATCGCGTCGAGGTCCTGGAACACGGACCCGGGGTTGGTGCTGTTGTGCAGCAGCGCGGCAACCACCACGGGGCGCCGCGATTCGGCGGCGAGCTCTTCCAGGAACGCCATGCGCGTATGGCCGCCCTTGGTGAGCATGAAGACGCCGCGCCCGGCTTGCCTCAGTGACCCGACCAGCGCTCGCAGCTCGCTTTCATGCGCCAGGCGCGAGGGCATCGGCACGCCGCCCTCGCCGTTGTGCGCGGGAGAGGTGCTGGTGGAAAAGCCCACCGCCCCGGCGCGCATGGCCTCCAGGACGATCTGCCGCATGGCCGCGACCTCGTCCTCGGTCGCCGCGCGCTGCGTCGCGGCTTCGCCCATCACGTAGGTTCGGATGGCCGAATGCCCCGCGAAGACCGCGATGTTCGCGGCCGCGCCCTGGCGCTCCAGCATGTCGAGGTACTGCGGCAGCGTCTCGAAGTCCCAGCGGATGCCGCGCTCGAGCACTTCGAGCGACATGCCCTCCACCTGGGTCAGGTTGCGCATGACGAGCCCGCGGTCTGCGGCGCGGCACGGCGCGATGGTGAAGCCGCAGTTGCCGATCACCGCCGTGGTCACCCCCAGCTGCGGAGAGGGCGACACGCCCGCATCCCAGGTAATCTGCGCGTCGTAGTGCGTGTGGTTGTCGATGATGCCCGGCATCAGGGCGAGGCCCTGGGCGTCGAGCGACGCCTTGGAAGGATCCTCCACGTCGCCCACGGCCGCGATCCTGCCCCCGGCGATCGCAAGGTCGCCTCTGCGAGGCGCGGAGCCCAGGCCGTCGACCAGCAGCGCGTTGCGGATCACGAGGTCGTGCATGGGCGCCCAAGTATACTCACGCGCAAATCGGGGTCAGAGCCCGAATTCCCAATCGGGCTCTGACCCCGATTTAGGGATCATATGAAATTGCTTGATATCACGGGAAAAGTCGCGGTCGTCACCGGCGGCGCCAAGGGCATTGGCGCAGCGACGGTGACGCTGTTGCGCGAGGCCGGGGCGCGCGTGGAGTCGCTCGACATCGAGAGCGGCTGCGACGTGACCGACGAGCGGGCGGTAAAGGCGGCTTTCGCGCGCATCGGCGAGATCGACATCCTGGTGAATAACGCCGGCAGGGCGATCCGCAAGAACGCGCTGGAGATCAGCCGGGAGGAATGGCAGTCGGTGCAGGACCTGAACGTGACGGCGGTGTTCCTGTGCTCGCGCAATGCCGTGCCTTACATGAAGCGGCGCGGCGGCGGCGCGATCGTCAACCTCGCCTCGATCATGGGGCTGTCCGGCGGCATCTATCCGAATGCCTCCTACCAGGCGTCCAAGGGCGCAGTGGTGAACCTGACGCGCGCGCTGGCTCTCGAATGGGCGGCGCACGATATCCGCGTCAACGCGGTGGCGCCGACCTACGTGCGCACCGACCTTACCGTGCCGATCTTCGGCAACCCGGACATGCTGAAAACCGTGATGGCGCATACCCCGCTCGGGCGCTTCCCGGCGCCGCAGGAGATCGCCGCCGCCATCCTCTATCTGTGCAGCCCGGCGGCGCGCTGCATTACCGGCATTACGCTGCCGGTGGACAGCGGCTATCTCGCGCGCTAGCCCCACACGTCGCGGGCGACTTCCACGACGAGCTGCAGCTTGCGCCATTGCTCGTCTTCGCTGAGCTGGTTGCCGTGGTGCGTACTAGAGAAGCCGCATTGCGGCGACAGGCGCAGGTTTTCGAGGGGTACGTGCTTTGCCGCTTCATCTATTCGTTTCTTGAGCAAGTCTTTGGATTCAAGCGCACCGGACTTGGTCGTAACCAGGCCCAGTACGACCTTTTTCCCGTTGGGCAGCCGGCGCAACGGCTCGAAGCCGCCGGCGCGCTCGGTGTCGTACGTTGCCGCGGCAGGTATGCATGGTGACCGCCATGCCCGCCGGGCGATCGCGCAGCGCGCGGTTGATGGCGCCGGCATACGCGCGCTCCAGGCCGGCCGGCTCGTCGCCGTTGTTGCGGAAGTTCTCCCGCACCTTCGCATCGCACAGGTACGAGAAGCCCACGTCGTCCAGCTGCAGGTAGGTGCAGCCGGCGTCGGCCAGGTGTCGGATCGCCTGGCGCCAGGCGTCGCCGGCGTCCGCCCAGAACTGCTCCAGGTCGGGATACACCTCTCGCGAGATGGCGTTGCGTCCGCCGCGAAAATGCAGCGAGCCCGGCGAGGGCATGCAGAACTTCGCGGTTCTCTTAGTGGCGGACTTGAGGAACGAAAAGTCCGAAACCATGATGGGCTTGGTGCACCTCACCTTGCCGGTCACCGTGGCCATCGGCGGGACGTCCTGCGCCTGGAACGTCATGCCGACCACCGACTTGAGCGTGACGCCGTCCATCTGCCGCATGAAATCCAGGTGCCAGAAGTCGCGCCGGAACTCGCCGTCGGTGATGCTCTGCAGGCCGACCGCCTCCTGCTTCTGGATCGCCTTGCGGATCGCCTCGTCGACGAAGGCCCGGTCGTTGCGCTTGCGTGCCTCGGGCACGCCGGCCGGGCGCAGCAGGCTGCCGACGTGGTCGGCATGGAATGGAGGGTTCATCCCCGTGATGTTACCTCCCCGCGTTACGACTTCGCCGCGCCTAGGCGCGCGCCCGCAGGTCGGTAATGCAGCCTTGCGGCGTTTGCAGCGGGCTGTCCGGCCGGTTATAGCGCGGCAGCCGGCCTTGCCGGCCGACGCAAGCGGCCAGCAGGTCGCTTTCGCGGGTTTTCGGCGTTGGCGTGGCTTCCCACGAAAAATGCGAGGCACCGATCACGCCGGCCTGCCGCAGGGCGAGGTGCTCCCTCAGCCGGTCGCGCAGGGACGTATTCCAGGGCGTATGGCCGATATAAACGCACTCGTCGGCGTCCCAGAGGGTAAACACACCCTGCTGGTCAGGGGTTTCCCGGACAAATTCCGCAATCAACTGCCACCTCAGGCTCGCTACCGGCATAGTCCAAACGTAGCAGCCGCCGTGCCTGATCAGTATCCCGCCTGAAAATCGACCAGGTTCTCCGGCCCCTCGCCACGGCGCACGCGCTCGATGTTCTCGAGCACCTTGGGCAGCGCGGTGCGCGGCTCGGTGAGGGCGGCTATATGCGGGGTGACGGTGACGCCGGGATGGCGCCATAGCGGGCTCGCGGGCGCCAACGGCTCGGTGTCGAACACATCGAGGTAGGCGTGCGCGAGCTGCCCGGAATCGAGCGCGGCGAGCAGGTCGGCCACAACGAGATGCGCACCGCGCGCAAGATTGATGACGCAGCCGCCCGGTTTCATGAGCGCAAAAGCCCTCTGGTTCAGCACGCCTTGGGTGTCGCGGGTAAGCGGCAGCAGGCAGACCAGGACATCGCACGCCGGCAGCATCGACGAGAGCTCCGTAAAGCCCTGCACGCCGGCAATGCGCTTGGGCCGGCGGCTCCAGCCGGCGACGTTGAAGCCGAGCGCGAGCAGCTTGCGCGCCGCGTCGCCGCCCAGCTTGCCCAGTCCAAGGAGGCCTACGGTGCGGTCCCCCGCTAGGCGCTGCTCGATGCGTCGCCAGCTCGCGGCTTGCTGAAAGCGGCGATACGCATGGAGGTGCCGATGCCAGTCGAGCACGTGCGCCAGGACGGTTTCGGACATCGCCGCGACCATGCCCGGATCGACCAGGCGCGCGAGCGGCACGCCGCGCGGCAGCGCGGGATCGGCGAGCAGCTTTTCCACGCCCATCCACAGCGACTGGATGAGCTTCGGTCGGCCCAGGCGCTCGAACGTCCCGGCGGGTGGGGCGGCGACCAGGGCGACGTCCACGTCTTTCGCAGGGGAAACGGTAATCTCGTCGTGCGGCAGGCCCTGCCGCAGGAGCGGCAGCCAGGTCTGCGGGTTTTCCGAGGTAGAGGCGAACAGAATCTTCACTGCGCGCCGATGGTAGCATCGGCGGAAAATGAAGCCGCCCTTTCGCGCCGATCACGTGGGCAGCCTGCTGCGGCCGCGCGGGCTCGCGCAAGCCCGCAGGACGAACGACCGGGGTTTCCAGGAGGAAGCGATTCGCCGGGTGGTGACGCAGCAGGAGGCCATCGGGCTGGAGGCGATTACCGACGGCGAGTTCAGCCGCGACTGGTGGCACCTGGACTTCATGGCGCAGCTCGACGGCGTGACGGTGACGCGCAATCCCGGGCCGAAATTCGGCGGCACCGAGGAGCAGCCGCCGATCCCGGCGGTGACCGGCAAGCTCGCCTACTCGAAGCGCGTCATGGTGGACGAATTTTCGTTCCTGAAGCGCCTCACGAAGAAGACCGCGAAGTTCACCATTCCCTCGCCGTCCATGCTGCACCTGCGAGGCGGGCGCGCCAGCATCTCGAAGCAGGCTTACCCGGACATGGAGGAGTTCTGGCACGACGCCGCGGCCGCCTATCGCGCCGCCATCGCGGCGTTCGCCGAAGCGGGCTGCACCTACCTTCAGCTCGACGACGTCGCCTTCTCCTACCTGTGCGACCCCCGGATCCGCGAAACCTGCCGCCGCAATGGCGACGACCCGCAGGCGTTGCCGCGCATTTATGCCGGCGCCATCAACCGCGCGCTGCAGGATCGGCCGCCGGGCATGGCGCTCACCCTGCATACCTGCCGCGGCAACTTCAAGAGCGCGTGGGTGGCCGAAGGCGGCTACGAGCCGGTAGCCGAGGCGATGTTCTCGTGCGCAGTCGACGGTTTTTTCATGGAGTTCGACAGCGCACGCGCCGGCGGCTTCGAGCCGCTGCGCTTCCTGCCTCGGGGGAAGAAGGCGGTGCTCGGCCTGCTGACCAGCAAGTCGCCCGAGCTCGAGTCCAAGGACTCCATCAAGAAGCGGATCGAGGAAGCCACGCGTTACGTGCCCCTCGAGGACCTGTGCCTGTCGCCGCAGTGCGGCTTCTCCAGCACGCATCACGGCAACCAGCTCACGCACCACGAGCAATGGCGCAAGCTCGAGCGGCTGGTCGAAATTTCCAAGGAGGTATGGCGATGAGCAGCGAGAAGGAAATCCTGGCGCTGGAAGACAAGCGCTTCGCGGCGATGACGGCGAAGGACTTCAGCGCGCTGGAGCAGATGGTGCACGAGCAGCTCCTCTACACGCATTCGTCCGGCGTCACCGACACCAAAGCGAGCTGGCTCGATTCGATGAGAAGCGGCAACGTGAAGTACAAGAGCGCGCGCTGCGACGAGCGCAAGGTGCGCATCGTGAACGACGTGGCGTTGATCAACGGCAAGGCGCACATCGAGGCCGACATCGGCGGCCAGCCGCGCACGCTGAGGCTCCTGTTCCTCAACGCGTGGGCAAAAACGCCGCAGGGGTGGAAATTTCTCGCCTGGCAGTCCTGCCCGCAGCCCGGTTGAGTCCTTTCGCCGGTCGCCGCGAGGACGACCGGCTTCTCACCGGCCGCGCCCGCTATACCGCCGACTGGAACTTCCCGGGCCAGCTATACGCCTGCTTCCTGAGGTCGGAGCGGGCGCACGCGATCCTGAAAGGATTGAGCATTCACGCAGCGCGGGCGGCTCCCGGCGTCGTCGCCGTCTTCACCGGCGAGGACCTCGCGCACTTCGGGACGCCGCCACCCATGGTGAAGTACCCGCTCAAGGTGCCGCATCGCGACGTGCTGGCGCGCGGCAGGGTGCGCCATGTCGGGCAGGAGATCGCCCTGGTGGTGGCTACGACGGCCGCCGCGGCGCAGGACGCGGTGGAGAGGATCGAGCTCGAGCTCGAGGACCTGCCTGCGGTGGTCGATGCGCTCGAGGCGCTTGCCGAGGGCGCGCCGCGGCTTCACGACGACGTGCCGGGCAACCTTGCCGCCGTTTACCAGTACGGCGACGCCGCGGCCACCGCCGAGGCGATCGCGAGCGCGGCGCACGTCGAGCGCCTTACGCTCGACTCGACGCGCGTCTGCGGCACGCCGATGGAACCGAAGGCCTGCACCGTCGTGTACCAGGCCGCCGGCGACAGCTACGACGTCTACGCCAGCTCGCAGGGCATGTCGATGATGCTGCCCAACTTCACGGCGATCACCGGCGTGCCCGCAGAGCGCATCCGCCTGCATGCGCAGGACGTTGGCGGCGGCTTCGGCATCCGCTCGCAGGCCTACCCCGAGTACTGCGCCTTGATGCACGCGGCCAAGGCGCTCGGCAAGCCGGTGAAGTGGGTCGGCTCGCGGTTCGAAACCATCGTCAGCGACCATCATGGACGCGCCGCGCTGCTGGAAGGCGAGCTCGCCGTGGACGGCGCAGGCAGGTTTACCGCACTGCGCGTTCTCTGGACCTGCAACATGGGCGCATACCTGTCGCAGGCCGGGCCTCTTATCAACACCGTCAACCCGGCCACGCACGCCGTCAACGCCTACCGCATTCCGCGGCTTTTCGGGCAGCACCGGCTGGTGCTGACCAACACCACATCGCAGACCGCTTACCGCGGCGCCGGACGACCCAACGTGTCGTACCTTGTCGAGCGGCTGGTCGACGAGGCGGCGCGCGAGACCGGCATCGACCGCATCGAGCTGCGCCGGCGCAACCTCATTGCGAAGGCCGCCTTTCCCTACAAGACCCCCGCGGGCTCCACCTACGACAGCGGCGACCCTCCGGGAGAGCTGGCGGAGGCCGTGCGCTTCTCCGAGTGGGAATCCTTCGACGCGCGCAGAAAAGCGAGCCGTGCCCGGGGCCGCTTACGGGGAATCGGGCTCGCCATGTTCATCGAGCCCTCGGGCGGCGGCGCCTCGCCGCAGGAGCAGGCAGCGATCAAGTTCGGCGCGTCGGGCGAGGCAAGCCTTTACGTGCTGTCCGGTCCATCCGGCCAGGGGCACGAAACCATGTTCGCGGATATCGTGGCGCAGGCCTTCGGCATCGCCCCGGACAGCATCAGCGTGAAGCCGAGCGACCCGGGCGGCCCGGCGCTCATCGGCGGCGGCACGGTGGGCTCGCGCTCCATGATGTCGCACGGCGGTGCGCTGCTCGCTACGGCGCGCGAAGTAATCCGCAAAGGCCTGGCGCTGGCCGCCCGGGATCTCGAAGTCGCCGCCGCAGACGTGGAGTTCAAGGATGGCTGGTATCGCGTGAAAGGCACCGACCTGGCGGTCGCCTTCACCGATGTTGCGAGGCGCTACGTGAGCGAGCTCGATACGCAGGGCGCAATCCCCACCCCGGTGGCCTTTCCGGGCGGTGCGCATGTTGCCGAAGTGGAGATCGATCCCGAAACCGGCGTGGTGGAGGTCGCAAGCTACGTGGCCGTCGACGACAGCGGGCGCGTGCTCAACCACACGCTGGTCGAAGGGCAGCTGCACGGCGGCATCGTGCAGGGCCTCGGTCAGGCGCTCGCCGAGCATTGCGTGTATGACGCCTTCGGGCAGCTGCTGACGGGGAGCTTCATGGATTACGCGATGCCCCGCTCGGACATGCTGAAGGACGTGAAGCTCTACGATCACTCGGTGCCATCCCCGAGCAACCCGCTCGGCGCGAAGGGGGCGGGGGAAGCGGGCACCACGGGCGCGCTCCCCTCGGTGGCCAATGCGGTGATCGACGCGCTGCGCCCGCTCGGAATCCGGCATCTGGACTTTCCTTATTCCCCCGCACGCGTATGGCTCGCCATAGAAAAAGCCAGGCCGGCTTAAGGGAGCGCAGGAAGCTCCAGACGCGGGAACGGATTCGCGCTTCGGCGGCCGAGCTTTTCGCGCGCAAGGGGTATGGCGCCGCGACCCTGCGCGACATCGCACGCCGCGCGCACGTGGCGCTTGGCACGCTGTTCAACTATGCCCAGGACAAGCGCGACCTGGTGTTCCTCATCTTCAACGAAGAGCTTAATGCCGTGACCGACGTCGCGCTTGCGGCGCCGCGCGCCGGGCAGCCGCTGGTCGAGCAGCTGCTGGCCGTGTTCCGGGTGCACTACCGCTGGCTGGGCTCCAAACCCGCGCTTGCCCGCATCCTGCTCCAGGAGCTGACCTTCTACTCGAGCGGCAAGCAGGCCGCGACGTTCCATGGCATACGCGCGCGCCTGATCGGCGCGATCGAGCAGCTCGTGCTCGCATCTCAGATGGAAGGAAAGGTGCGCGCCGACGAGCACCCGGAGCTCATCGCCCGCTGCCTGTTCTTTCTCTATTCCGCCTCGCTGCGATGGTGGATTGCGGCGCCGCATCCCGATCCCGAGAAAGGCATCGCGGAGTTGCGGCGCCTGTTGCGGCTGCAGGTCGAAGGCTTGCGCCGCTGACGGCCTATTTGTTGCCGCCCAGCATTCCTTTCGCCTTTTCGGCGATGCCGCCGCCCTGGCCGCCGCCGCCCGAGATGGCGCCGTCGAGCTGCGAAGCGACGGGGCCGGGCAGGTGCTGCTTGAGGTAGCCGACGACGGTATCGACGGCGGTGCGGGCCTTGTCTTCGGAAATCCCGGTGCGCTGGGTCACCTGGTTGACGAGCTGTTGCATGGAGCCTCCATTAGCGGTTCGGGCGATCGAATGGTCGCCCCCCGAGCCGCAAGCACGATTCAGTCCATGCGCAGGAGCCTGAGCGCGTTGCCGAAGTAGATCTTGCGCTTGTCCCCTTCCGGGAGGTCGAGCGCCTCGATCGAGCGGATGCCCTCGCGAATGAACATCGGCCCGCCCTCCGGATCGAACGGGCAGTCGCTCGCGAACACCACGTGGTCGGCGCCGAAGAAGGCAAGGCCGCACGCGAGCGGCGCCGACGCGCCGCCCAGCACCGTGTCGCCGTAGAACATCTTGAAGTACTCGATGGGCGGCTTGTGCAGCCGCTTCAGTACCTGGGATTCGTCCTCGTCGGTGCTGCGCGAGCCGAGTTGGGCCCACAGGGTTTCCGCCCTTCCGGCAAAGTAGGGGATCATCCCGCCGCAGTGATGCGTGATGATGCGCATTTTCGGCAGCCGCTGCAGCAGCCCGGAGAACACGATGCGCGCCATGGCGACGCTGGATTCGAACGGCCAGCCCAGCACCTGCCATATCTCGTACCGGGACTTCGGCTCGCCCGGGTAATCGGCGCGGCTCGCCGGGCGCGCCGGATGCATCCAGATCGGCATGTCGTGGTGGTGGGTGATGCGCTCGAATACCGGGAAAAATTCCGGGTCGTCGAGCGGCCGCCCGGCAACGCTGGAAACGATCTGGATGCCCTTGGCGCCCAGCTGGTCGACCGCGCGGTCCATCTCCTTCAGCGCTTCCGGGACGTTGTTCATCGGCAGCGAGGCTACAAAAGCGGGAAACTCGCTCGGCCAGCGGCGGCATATCTCGGCCATGCCGTCGTTTGCCACGCGCGCGAACTCCGGGGAGCGCTCGGGCCCGCCGATCAGCTCCGGCGCCGGCAGCGAAAGCGTCAGGACCTGCTTCACTTCGGGGAATTGCTCGCGCAGCATGGCGACGCGGTGCTCGATGTCCCAGAGCATGCGCAGGCCGCTCATGCGCTTCACCATGCCGGGCTCCTTGGAATGGGCCTTGACCAGCTCGAGGTAGGCCGGCGGCATCACATGGTTGAAAATATCGATCTTCATGAGCGACGTTCTCCAAGCCGTGGAAGCGGCCAGGCTGCTGGGCCGCTGGACCCTTATAGCAGAGCGCCACGCCGGCGGCTGCTCTTGCTGCCCGGGGCTGGGCGACGTGTCGATGGATGAGCTGGAGGGCCGGGTGCTCGCCTGGCTGCGCGAGCGCCATGCGCCGCTACGCGAGCGCGGCAGCCTGCGCGCCCTGCTCAGGGAGTGCATCGAGAGGAAGACCAGCGTGGATCCCGGCCTCTTCGGCGACGTGGCCGAGGCGCTCGATCACCTGGAGCGCGTGCAGGCCGGCCTGGGCTAGGCGCGCTTCAGCGCCTGGAGCGACTGGATGATGAGGCCGGCGCCGCCGTCGAAGCGCCGCTTCGCCCCGGCATAGTCGCCGGTCTTGGCGCGGCTCTCGATATCGGCAAACAGGTCGCCGAGCGCCCGGGCGCCGAGCTGCCGGCAGGTGCCCTTAAGAGTATGGGCGGCGCGCGTAGCGCCCTTGACGTCTCCGCGCGCGACGCAATCGGCGAATGCCTCGCGGAAACCTTCCAGGCTGCCTTCCAGGGTGCGGATGAAGCCGGCGAGCACGTCGCCGCGCCCGGTGGCGCGCTCGATGTAGCGGATCTCCTCGATGCATTGAGTGTCGAGCAGCGAGTCTGCTGCGGCTTCTGCGGTGATGCTGGTTGCCGATGCGAGGGCGCTCATGCCGCGCATCGTAGCAGCCGTCCACAATCCACCATGGGATCCCGCCGCAAATCACATTCTTTTACCGCATTGCCAAATTCAGTCAGCAGGAAGAAACCCGGTTTTCCCCGAGGCGATACTAGGCGCAGCGGCGAGCCAACCGCATCTTTCTGCCTCAGGGAGCACGACAAGTGGCCGACATGGTTCTGGTGCTGTGCATACTGATGAGCGCGTATTTCATACGCGGGATCACCGGCTTCGGCTCGGGGCTGATCTCGGTGCCGCTGCTCGCGCTCTCCCAGCCGCTGCAGTTTGCCATCCCGCTGGTGCTGGCGCTCGACTTCACCGCCTCGGTGGTGCTGGGCAGCACCAACCGCAAGAAGGCCAACTGGTCCGAGATCAAGGTATTGCTGCCGGCCGGGATGATCGGTGCCTGCATCGGTGCCTTCGCCCTGCTCAGCCTGCCGACCCAGCCGGTGCTGGTGGCGCTGGGCGCCTTCACCATGTTCGTCGGGTTCCAGAACATCTTCGGCTTGCAGCCGGTGGGGCGGCTGTCGCGCTCCTGGGCCATCCCGGCCGGGCTGGCCGGCGGCGGTGCCGGGGCGCTGTTCGGCGTCGGCTCGCCGCCCTACATCATCTACCTGACGCGCCGCCTGCAGGACAAGAGCGAGGTGCGCGCCACGTTCTCGTGGCTCATCGCCATCGACGGCGGATTCCGGCTCGGCCTGTTCCTGATGGCCGGCCTGCTGCTCGAGCCCAAGCTGCAGATCGCCTACGCGCTCGGCCTGGCGCCGATGGCGCTCGGCCTGTACATCGGCAACAAGGTGCACATGGACATGACCAGCGAAGGGATGCTGCGCATCGTGGGCGTGCTGCTCATGCTGAGTGGATTGATGCTGTTTCTGAAGGTCGCGACTTGAGGCGCAATTCAACTTACCGGATCACAGCGAAGGGGACATCATGACAAAAACAGCCATTGCGATTCTGGCCGCGGCGGCCGCCTTTTCCGCACCGCCCGCCTGGGGGCAGGAAAAACCGCAGCCTTATGCCTTCTACGTGCTGCATCAGCGCACCGTCTCGCTGACCGCGCAGTACTGGAACCCGATTCTCACCCACGTGAGCAAGAAGAGCGGGGTGCCGCTGGAGCTGAAGCTCGCCAAGACCGCCCAGCAGGGCAATGCCAACGCCGAAGCGGGCAAGTACGACTTCCAGTACACGAATCACTTCTTCACGCCGGAGCGCGACCGCCTCGGCTGGAAAGTCATCGCGCGCCCCGCCGGCCCGGGGATCCGCTCGCAAGTCGTGGTGCCGGAGGAATCGCCGATCCGCACGCTGCAGGATCTGAAGGGCCAGGAAGTGGGCTTCGTGTCGCCTGACGGCTTCACCGGCTACTGGCTGCCGATGGACGCGCTGCTGAGGGCCGACGTGGACTTCAAGCCGGTATTTACCGGCAACCAGGAGGCCTCGTTCGCCCAGCTGAGGGTCAACAAGATCGCCGCCGCCGGTGTGAACAGCTCCGTCATGGCACGCTATGGCCGACGCGAGGCATTTAAGTACCGCGCGCTGTGGACGTCGGAACCCTACGGCGATCTGTGCATCATGGCCCATCCCAAGGTGCCCAAGGCCGCCGTCGCCGCGGTTACCGCCGCGCTGGTCGCGATGACCGACGACCCGGAGGGCCGTCGCGTGCTCCAGGCGGGCGCCGATCTGCTGAAGATGAACGGCGAGCTCGGCTTCGTCGCCGCCGCCGACAGCGAGTACGACAACTATCGCAAGTTCTACCGCACCACGAAGGTCAAGTAGCCGCAACCGCCGGCCAGCGACCATGAAAAACGTGCGCCTGTTCCGCTTCTGGAAGAACTGGGGGCTCATTTCGCGCCTCATGCTGGCGGTGGGCATCGCGATCGTCGCCGGCGGCGGCGTGCAGACCGCGCTGCTCGTGGCCGAAGGGCGTGCCGATCACTCGGCCCGCCTGCTGCGCGAACAGACCGAAGCGCTCGCTTTTCTTGCGCCTCTGGTGGCCGACCAGGCGCTGGTCGGGGAATACGCCGGAATCAGCCAGCTGCTGAAGAACCAGGTGAAGAAAGGCGAGATCGCGGCGCTATCGTGGACCGACCGGGACGGCAAGACCCTGCTCGGCGAGGACGCGGCCGACCGGCTGGAAGCCCCCAACTGGTTCGCGAGCGTGGCCGCCATCGATCACGTCGAGCAGACCATGGAGGTCACCGCCGGCGGCGTCGGCTACGGCAAGCTGACGGCGCGCATGACCCCGCTCAGGGCGCAGAACCGGCTATGGCAGCAGTTCGTGAAGCAGGTGCAGATCGTCGCTGTCACGCTGTTCCTCATGCTGCAGTTCATCTGGCTGATATTCCGCGGCAACCTGGGCACCCTGCGCATGCTGGCCGAAGGCGCCAACCGCTTCAGCCAGGGCGACCATGCGGTGCGCATCGACCCCGAAGGCGCGCCCGAGGTGCAGCTTGCGGCCGAAGCGTTCAACAACATGGCCAACAACACCGAGAACCTGATCGCCTCGCTCGGCGAAAGCGAATCGAAGAACAAGCTGCTCGCGACCATCGTCGAGCAATCGAGCGAAGCGATCTGGACCAAGGACCTGGGCGGCAACATCACCAGCTGGAACTCCGGCGCCGCCGCGATGTTCGGCTATGCGCCGCACGAGGCCATCGGCCGCCCGCTGAACGTGAGCGAATCGACGCCCGCGGAGGAGCAGGCGCGCATGCGCCGCCTGGTCGCCGGGGAAAGGTTTTCCTACGATGCGCGGGCCACGACACGCTCGGGCACCGCCATCGATATCCAGGTTGCGGTCGCGCCGCTGCTCGACGACGGCAACCGCTGCATCGGCAGCATCGCCGTGGCGCGCGACGTCACGCAGCACAAGCGCAGCGAGGAAGCCCTGCGCCTGGCGCGCGAGGCGGCCGAAGCCGCGAACCATGCGAAAAGCTCATTCCTCGCCCGCATGAGCCACGAGATCCGCACGCCGATGAACGGGGTCCTGGGCATGACCGAGCTGCTGCTGGAGACCGGGCTTACCAGTACCCAGCGCAAGTACGCCGAGACCGTGCAGCGCTCGGGAAAGAACCTGCTGGGCATCATCAACGACCTCCTGGATTTCTCGAAAATCGAGGCGGGCAAGCTCGAGCTGGAAAACGTGGATATGGACCTGCGCCGCACGATCGACGACATCGTCGACCTGCTGGCCGAGCGCGCCCATGCCAAGGGGCTGGAGCTCGCGTGCAGCATTCCGCCGGACCTGCCGACCCATGTGAGAGGCGACCCCCTGCGCCTGGGCCAGGTGCTGACCAACCTCGTGGGCAATGCCATCAAGTTCACCGAGCACGGCTCGGTCGTGATCCGCGTGGCGAGCGTAGACGAGACCCCGGCCAGCCTGGCGATGCGCTTCGAGGTCACCGATACCGGCGTGGGCATCAGCCCGGAGTCGCAATCGCGCATCTTCGACGAGTTCGCGCAGGCCGACGGGTCGACCACGCGCAAGCACGGCGGCTCTGGACTGGGGCTTGCCATCAGCAAGCAGCTGGTGGAGATGATGGGCGGCGCCATCCACGTGGAATCCGCGCTCGGCGCGGGCTCCACATTCTGGTTCACGGCCAGCTTCGACAAGCAGTCCAGCCAGCCGCAGGCCGAGTCGCGCGGGGCTCCGGTGGGCCTGCTCACCGGGGTGCGGGTGCTGATCGTGGAATCGAGCGCCATCAACCGCGGCATCCTGCTCGAGCAGATGGCCAACTGGGAAATGAGCATCCGCGTGGCCGAAACGCCGAAGCAGGCGATGGACCTGCTCGTGCAGGCGGCCTCGCGCAGCGTGCCGTACGATCTGGCAATCATCGACCTCGGGCTGCCCGGCGTGGATGCGCTGGAGCTCGCCCGCACCATCCGCGCCGCGCGAGCCGACATCGCAAAGCTGCGCCTGGTGATGCTGACTCGCCGCCATGCGGACAGCAGGATCGCGCGCGAGGCGGGCTTCGATGCCTGCCTGGTCAAGCCGGTGCGCCAGACCATGCTGTACGAGTGCCTGGTGAACGTCATGGCCGGCCGGTCGCAGGAGGCAGTCGCGCTGCCCGTGGAATCGGCGCCGGTGGCCAAGGCCCGGGCCGGGATACGCGGCAGCATCCTGGTAGTGGAAGACAACCTGATCAACCAGCAGGTCGCGCTCGGCATCCTGCAGATCCAGGGCTACAGCGTGGCCGTCGCAAACAACGGCAGGGAAGCGCTCGATGCCTACGCGCAAGGCGCCTTCGACCTCATCCTGATGGATTGCCACATGCCCGAGATGGACGGCTTCGAGGCGACCATGGAAATCCGCCGTCGGGAGCAGTCCTCGGGCAGCAGGCGCGTGCCCATCGTCGCCTTGACCGCCAACGCCATGGCGCAGGATCGCGACGAATGCCTGAACGCCGGCATGGACGACCATGTGGCGAAGCCCTTCAGCATGCAAACCATGCAGGAAATGCTGGATCGCTGGATGCCGCAGGCGTCCGCGGGGCAGGCGAAGGCGAGCGACATCCTGGATCGGCACGTGCTCGAGCAGCTGGGCGCGCTGCGGGTCAACGGCAAGCCCGACCTGCTGGCGCGCACCATCCACCTTTACCTGGTCGAGTCGCCGAAGCTCATGCAGAAACTCAAGCACGCCACGCTCGACCGCGATGCGCCCGAGATCGCGCGCTGCGCGCACTCGCTGAAGTCGAGCAGCGCGAATGTCGGCGCAAACACGCTCAGCCGGTATTGCGCCGATATCGAGACGTGCGCGCGCCGCGCCGACACCGAGCAAGCAAGCACCATGTTTGCCAGAATCGAGGCCGAGCATGCCCTCGTTCAATCCGCGCTCAACGCGGAATTCGAGCTGCTCGCCGTCGACGAGGCCTAAGGGAGGATCCCATGAAAGCTCTGCGCACCATCCCCTGGATGTTCGCGGCCCTCGCGCTTGCCGTATCGGCGGGCGCATGGGGCTGGCCCACCAAGCCGGTGACCTTCATCGTGCCGTATCCCCCGGGCGGCGGCACCGACGTCATCGCGCGCATCCTGCAGGAGCCGCTCGCGCACCAGCTCGGACAGCCCGTGGTGATCGAAAACCGCGGCGGCGCCGGCGGCTCGGTCGGCACCGCGGCTGCGGCGCGCGCCGCGCCAGACGGCCACACGATGCTGTTCACCCTGTCGTCGCATTCGATCAATCCGGCAATTTTCGCCAGGCTGCCGTTCGATACCGAGCGCGACTTCCGGCCGGTCTCCATGGTGGCGTCGCTGCCGCAGCTTTTTGCGGTGCATCCGGCGACCCCGTACAAGAGCTTCGGCGAGCTGGTTTCGCACATGCGCAGCCACCCCGGCAAGATCGATTACGCTTCGGTCGGCGTCGGCTCGCCCAGCCACATCGCCGGCGAGCTGCTCGAGATGCAGCTCGCCGCGCACATGGTTCACATCCCGTACCGCGGCGGCGGACCGGCGGTCGCAGCCACCATGGCGGGCGACGTGCCGCTGCTCATCGTGTCGATACCGGCGGCGATGTCGCAAGTGCGCGCCGGGCGGCTTCGCCCTCTCGCCGTGAGCACGCGCCAGCGCACCTCGATCCTGCCCGACGTTCCCACGGTCGCCGAGGCGACCGGCCTGGCCGATTACGAAGTCGATTCGTGGTACGCCGTGTTCGCCCCCGCCGCCACGCCGGACGAGGCGGTCGAGCGCATGAGCCGCGAGATCGCGGCGGTCGTGGCGCGGCCGGAGGTGAAGGCAAAGCTGCTCGAGCAGGGTGCCGAGGCGCGCAGCTCGTCGCCCGCGGCGCTCGGCAAGATCGTGACGCACGAAATCGGCCAGTGGCGCGCGCTGGTCAAGCACGCCGACATTCGGGCCGAATAGCATGCAGGCCCGCCCGCTTGCGCCGGCGTTCGGCATCGAGGTGCGCGGCGTAAGCCTGGGCGAGCTCTCCGAGCGCGAATTCGAGGAGCTGCATGCGCATTGGCGCGCGAGCGGCGTCTTGCTGGTGCGCGGCCAGGAATCCCTGACCGACGCGCAGTTCGAGCAATTCTCCGCCCGATTCGGTGAGCTGGATCCGCCGCCCAACCAGGGTGTCGGCCGCAAAAGCGTACCCGGGCATCCGAATTTGTACGTGGTCTCGAACGAGGTGGGCGCCGACGGCGAGCCGCTCGGAGCGCTGGGCTACGGCGAGGCCGTCTGGCACACCGACATGAGCTATCTGCCGGTGCCGCCGATCGCGTCCATGCTTCTGGCGCGCAGGCTGCCCGACTGGGGCGGCAATACCTGGGCGGCGAGCATGTGCGCGGCTTACGAGAACCTGCCCGCCGCGTTGCGGGAGCGCGCAAACACGCTGCGCATCAAGCACGACGGCACGCGCGACTCCGGCGGCAATCTGCGCAAGGGCGTCGAGGACGACGACAACCCGGCCACCGCGCGCGGCCATCCGCATCCGGCGGTGATCCGGGATCCCGGCACCGGCAAGCCCGCGCTGTTCCTCGGACGCAGGCCGCGTGCCTATGTCGTCGGCCTGCCGGTGGAAGAGTCGGAGGCGCTGCTGGACGAGCTGTGGCGCTTTGCCATAAGGCCGGGCAACGTCTACGAGCACCGCTGGCGCGTCGGAGATGTGCTGATCTGGAGCAACTACTGCACCATGCACCGGCGCGACGAGTTCGACAAGGGCTCGATCCGCCGGATGCACCGCAGCCAGATCAAGGGCACTAGCGCCCCGGCCGCCTACTCCCCTTGCTACAGTCCGTAGCTACAGTCCGAGGATGCGCTCGGCGTTGGCGTGGAAGATCTTCTCCATGACGGCGTCGGAATAGCCGAGCTCCTGCCATTCCTTGAGGATGCGGGCGTAAGGCATGCTGGGGTAATCGCTGCCGAACATGATCTTGTCCTGCAGCCGGCCGCGCATGTCCACCTTGAGGTTGCCGGGGAAGTGCTTGGGCGCCCACCCCGACATCTCCCAGTAGACGTTGCCCTTGTGCAGCGCCACCGCGTCGATCATCACCGCGGCGCCGAGCTCGTCGATGAGCTCGAACATCGGGTAGTGGCGCCGGTCGTCGACCGAGAAGTGCTGCATGATCGGGTGGAAGTGAAAGCCGATCAGGCCGAGCTGCGTCACCGCCTTTCTCGCCTGGTCAAGGACGTTCTTCTTGGACGGCTCGAGCGCACCCCACGCCTGGATGATGCGCCGGGGATGCCGCTTCCACATGCCATGCACGTACTCGTTGGTGACCGGCGGCGTCTTGATGGTCGTCTCGAGGTCGAGCGCGACCAGCACCGCCTCCACGCCGGCTTCGGTGAAATCCTGCAGGACCTGCTCCTCGGACTTCGCCGACCAGTCGCGCTTCCAGTAGCGCGCGAGCTCCGCGACGTACGGGCCCTGGCATGCGATCCATTCGCGGGTGCCGGGGTAGCAGTGCAGGTCAATGATGCGCATGCTTTTCCGCCATCTCCGCCAGCGGCTCGGCGACGTTGCTGGGCGTCGTCCTGGCCGCGCGCGCCGTGCCCATGCTGCTTCTCGCACCGCTTTCCGGCATGGCCGCGGATCGCTACGAGCGGCGCCGCCTCATTCTTGCAAGCCAGGGGTTCGCGGCGGCTGTTGCGCTGCTTTTCGGGGCCGCGCTCGCGCTCGCCGAGGTCGGCCTGTGGACGCTGTTCGCGTTTTCGCTGCTCATGGGGGCGGCAAACGTCGCCTACCGGCCGGCGCGGCTGAGCGGCGCCTTCGAGCTCGTGCCGCGCGAGCTGGCGGTGCAGGCCGTGGCGCTCAATTCGATGCTCGCCTCCCTGATGCGCATGGCGGGGCCGGCTGCCGCGGGCTACCTGATTATCTTGGCCGGGGCGGCGGGCAGCTTCTTCGTACAGGCGCTTCTGCACGCCGCTTCCGGGTTGGCTGTGCTCATCGTCTTCTTCCCGCCCCGGACGGCGCCGACGGCACGACGCTCGGTGTGGCGCGAAATGATCGAGGGTCTGCAATACACGTTGCACGAGCGCAGAACGCGAGCTTTTTTCCTCATGGGGGCTTGCCAGTACGTGCTCGCCGTCCCGGTGGTCTGGACTTTGTATCCGATTTTTGCCAAAGACGAATTCAATGTCGGCGCGGACGGGTTCGGCCTGCTGCTTACTTCAGCCGGCGTAGGGGCCATTCTCGGCGCACTGCTTGCGGGCGGGCTTGCGCGTTTCGAGCGCCAGGAGACGGTGCAACTCGCAGCCGTGCTCGCTTTTTGCGCCGCCCTCGCCGGTGTGGCGGTCACGTCCTCTTTCGAGACTGCGCTTGCCTGCAGCCTCCTTGCCGGGGCAGCGGAGATGCTGCTGACTTCGAGCAACATGGCAGCGCTGCAGCTCTCGGCGCCGGCGCACCTGCGCGGGCGCATCGCGAGCCTGATCATGTTCTACCCGGCGCTCATGGCCGCCGGCGGTCTCATCGCCGGCCCGCTTGCAACGCTGCTCGGCGTCCGCGCCGCGTCGCTCCTCCTCGCCGGCGCCGCCGCGGCGGCGGGCATCGCGCTTTACGCCGGAACGCGCCGGCGCCCTATGAGCCGTCGTTATTGATTGCCTTCATCTCGCGTCTGCTGCATGTCCGAGCCGCCGCGAGAGACGCTCGGCTGCCTGCTTCAGGGCCCGCGCCATGTCGCCATTCCAGCCGATGTCGATCGTGCCCTGGATGCCGACCAGCGTGAGCGCCGCGACCATGGTGCCCGCCAGGCCGAACACCGGCGCGGCGATTCCGCTCACCCCGCGCAGGAGGTCGCCCTCGACGCGAGACAGACCGCGCGCCCGGACGTCTTTGAGCAGGGCGGCATAGCCGGCCCGCGCCTGCGGCATGCGGATGAATTCTTCCTTGAGGAGTGGCGCGGTCGCCGATTGCGGCAGATACGCCGCGAACAGGCGCCCGGTCGCGGAATTGGCAAGCGGCATTACCCAGCCGGCGCGTACGTTGGTCGCGACGGGGCGGGTGGATTCTTCCCACCGCACCACCACCGGGCCTCTATTGCCCCAGATGCACAGCATTACGGTCTCGTCAGTCGCCGCGCGCAGTTCCGCCACGGCCTCGCCGCCGAGTTTGAGGACGTCGAGCCCGCGCAGCGCGCCCAGGCCGAGCTCGAGAGCGAGCGGCCCGAGCCGGTAGCGGCCGCTTTCGAGGTCCTGTTCGGCGAGCCCTGCGCGGATGAGACTGACGAGATAGCGATGCGCCTTGGCGGGCGGCATGCCGGCCTTCGCCGCAAGATCCTTCAATGCTTCGGGCAGCCCGGTCTGGGCGAGCACGCCTGCAAGGCGAAGCCCGATCTCCAGCGAATTCACCCCTGCCTGGCGGCCCAAGGTATGTCTCCCGTTTGACAAGAAGATTCCGATATGGAGAATAATTTACGAGATGCGTAAATGCAAAGCGAGCGCGTAAGGCGCGCAACCCGAACATTGCCGGCCGGCTCGATCCAACGTCCTAACATCCTCCTCGTCGTCGCCGACGATCTGGGGTGGTCGGATATCGGCGCGTTCGGCGGCGAGATCGCGACGCCGCGGCTCGATGCACTGGCGCGGCGCGGAGTGAGGCTCACCAACTTCCATGCTTCGCCCGTATGCTCCACGACGCGCGCGATGCTGATGACCGGGTGCGACCATCACGAGGTCGGCCTCGGAAACATGGTGGAGCTGATGACGCCCGCCCAGAAAGGCAAGCCGGGCTACGAGGGCTACCTCAACGAGCGCGCCGCCACGATCGCCGAGCGCCTTCGCGATGGCGGCTACCTTACTTTGATGTCGGGTAAATGGCACCTCGGAATCGGAGGCGAGTCGCCCCCGTCGGCGAAGGGTTTCGCGCGCTCGTTCGCGCTCTTTCAGGGCGAGCACAACCACTTCGGCGACGACCAGACGCCCGAGACGGCCGGGTTCATCGGTCCGTCGCAGTACGCCCTGGACGGCAAGGACGTGGGCTACCCCCTGGGTGCGTACTCGTCCGACTATTTCGCCGACCGCATGATCGACTTTCTCGATGAGGCGAGGGCGGATGGACGGCCGCTGTTCGGCTATCTGGCGTTCACCGCTCCGCATTGCCCGCTGCAGGCGCCGGCCGCGCTGATCGCCAAGTATCGCGGCCGGTATGACAACGGCCCGGAAGACTTGCGGGAGCGCAGGCTCCGCCGAATGAAGGAGCTCGGCTTGTCGGCGGCCCTGGCGGCTCCTGCGCGGCTTCGCGGTCCGGCGCCATGGGCGGAGTTGGAACCCGCGCAGCGCGCGCTCGAAGCGCGCAAGATGGAGATCTATGCGGCCATGGTGGAAGCCATGGACAGCGCCATCGGGCGCATAGTCGACGCGCTCGACCGCGGCGGGCGGCTGAGCGATACGCTGATCGTTTTTCTGTCGGATAACGGCCCGGCCGGCACGCTGCGCGAGAGTTCGCCCGGATGGCGCGAGTGGATCGAGAAGCATGCCGACAATCGTTTCGACAACATCGGGCAGACGGGCAGCTATACCTCCGTCGGCCCGCGCTGGGCGCAGGCCCAGGCGGCGCCGTTTTTCCTCTTCAAGCGCTATACGACCGAAGGCGGCGTGCGCACCTGCGCCTTCGCCTCCGGCGCGGGCGTGCCCGGTCGCGTCGAATGCGACGCCTTCATCCACGCCATGGATCTCGCGCCGACTTTTCTGGAGCTCGCCGGCATGGAACGCACAGCGCCATCCGGAAAAATTCCCATGCGCGGCAAATCCGCCGCAGGCGTGCTGCAGGGTCGTGAAGAGCGGGTTCACCCGGCCGACGAACCCGTCGGATGGGAGCTTGCTTACGGACGCGCAATCCGCAAGGGCGACTGGAAGGCCGTGTATTTGCCGCCGGCGGCGCGCAATATCGCTGCCGATATTCCGATAAACCAGTGGCTGCTGTTCAACCTGGCGTGCGATCCGGCCGAAAGCAACGACCTCGCCGCGCAGGAACCGCAGAAGCTGCGCGAGCTGGTCGCCGCATGGGACGCCTATGCACGCGCGACGGGCGTCGTCCTCAATCCGGAGTAATGCCTGACGCTTTGATGACGCGCGCCCATTTCCGGTGGTCGCGCGCGATCCAAGCGCGGACCGTCTCTCCGTCTTCACGACGGGGGTTGAGGCCTTGCTTCTCGAGCTGGGCGATGGTGTCCGGCTGGATGGCGGCGGCCTTCCAGGCGCGGGACAGATAGTCCACGACAGCCGGCGGCACGCCGGCGGCAGCGACCAGCGCCCACCAGGTTCCGTCGTCGAAATCCGGCACGGTGACACCCGCTTCAGTGAAAGTTGGCACGCCGGGCATCTGTGCGTAGCGCGTTTTGCCCGTCACCGCGAGCGCCTTCAGATTGCCGGATCTCACGTGATTCACCGCCGTCGGTCCGCCGAGGAACATGGCGTCGACGTGCCCGCCCAGGAGGTCGACGCTCGCCGGCCCCGCACCCTTGTACGGGACATGGAGAAGATCCACGCCGGCGGCGACGGCGAACATGGCCCCGAGCATGTGCGAGGGCGTTCCCTTGCCGCCCGAGGCGTAGGTTACCTTGCCTGGGGACGCTTTAGCGCGCGCGAGAAACTCCCGGAGCGAATCGACGCCGGAGCCTGGACGCACGACCAGAACGCTTTGCTGCTCGGCGACTGCCACGACCGGCACCAGGTCCTTTGCCGGGTCGTAAGGCAGCTTTCGCGACAGGTTGGGCACTATGGCCACGTCGACTTCCGAGGCGAGCAGCACGGTATAGCCGTCAGCCGGCGCCTTGAGGACCGATTCCACTCCGATCACGCCGCTCGCGCCGGGCTTGTTCTCGACGATGACCTGCTGCTGCAGCTGCCTGCCAAGCGCAGGGGCGACCGCGCGCGCGAGGATGTCGGTAGGCCCGCCGGGGGCGAACCCGACCACGATCCGGACCGGCTTGTCCGGATATTCGGCCTGCGCAGCGCCCGAATGGAGGGAAAGTGCGATTACTAGGGCGATGCCCACGGCGCCCGCACTCATACGACCGAGTCTGTTCATGTCGGGTTCTCCTCTCTCGCTTGACAGCAGAATTCTAGTTGCTAGAATCAATTTCGCATATCGTAACTTGACGGCGGAGAGATGACAACCTTCCCCCTGCGTTTTTCGCTCTTTTCGGTAAATGACCATTACCCGAGCCGGCAGCGCACGGTTGCGGAGCTGTACGGCCAGGTAATCCACCAGGGCGAGATGGCTGAACGGCTCGGTTTCGACACCTTTTTCTGCGCGGAGCACCATTTCCATGAATACGGCGTGGTCCCCGACCCGGCGGTGATGCTCTCGGCTCTTGCGCAGAGGACGACCCGCATTCGCCTGGGAACCGCGATTTCGATCCTGACCTTCCACGATCCCCGGCGCATCGCCGAAACCTACTCCATGCTGGACCTGATGAGCGGCGGCAGGCTGGTGTTCGGCGTGGGCTCGGGTTATCTCGCGCATGAATTCGTCGGCTACGGAAAGGATCCGAAGGAGAAGCGCGACCGCTTCAACGAGAACCTCGACATCGTCAAGCGCCTGATGGCCGGGGAGACGCTGTCCTACAGGGGGCGGTTCTCCGCGAGCGACAAAGTCGTGCTGAACGTGCTGCCCCACCAGGGGCGCGTAC
>CBDDSA010000203.1:0-5612 GCA_965233185.1 uncultured bacterium | reverse complement strand
CCTAGAGGTATAGCGCTTGCAGGTACCCTGCATGCGCATCCACCACCTCAACTGCATTTCCACCTGCCCGCTCGGCGGCAAGCTGATGGACGGACGCACCCAGTCCATCGTGCGCCGCGGCGAGCTCGCCTGCCATTGCCTGCTGGTCGAAGCGGGCTCGTCGCTGGTGCTGGTCGATACGGGCCTGGGCCTGCGCGACGTGGCGCACCCGAGAGACCGGCTGAGCGCCTTTTTCCTCGGCCTGCTCAGCCCGGCGTTCCGGGAGGAGATGACCGCGGTGCGCCAGGTGCAGCGGCTCGGCTTCGATCCGCGCGACGTGCGGCACATCGTCCTTACCCACCTCGACTTCGACCACGCGGGCGGCCTGGACGATTTTCCGCACGCCAGCGTGCACCTCATGGCGATCGAGCGCGACTACGCTGCCGCGCAGAAAACCTGGCTCGACCGCCAGCGCTACCGGCCGCAGCAGTGGTCGACGCGCGCGCAGTGGCGCGTGTATTCACCGGAGGCCGGCGAGCGCTGGTTCGGCTTCGAGCGTGCGCGCGCGCTCGAGGGCGTTCCGCCGGAGATCGTCATGATGCCGCTGGTCGGGCACACGCACGGCCACGCCGGCGTGGCCGTGCAGCGCGGCGACCGCTGGCTGCTGCACGCGGGAGACGCGTACTTCTACCACGCCGAGATGGACCCGGTGCGCCCGCGCTGCACGCCGGGATTGCGCTTCTACCAGTGGATGATGGGAAAGGACCGTGCCTCGCGGCTGCACAACCAGCGCCGCCTGCGCGAGCTGAACCGCGCGCATGCCGGCCGGGTGAGCGTGTTCTGCGGCCATGACATCGTGGAGCTCGAGCGCCTCTCGGGCCACTCCGCGCGCGTGCCGGCGGACGCGCTCGCCGCCCGCCGGGAGCAAAAGCTGGAGCTCGGTCTCTAGTTTGCGCGGCTCTGCAGCTCGCTTCTCAGCCGCTGCGCCATCGCCAGATGCTGCTGCACGTGCGGCATGGCTTTCTGCGCGTGCGCCCGCAGCTGAGGATCGGCGGCCTGCGAAGCCGCCTTTTCCAGCAGCGCCAGCGTTTCCTGGTGGTCCTTCACCATCTGCTCCATATAGGCGCGGTCGAACGCCGGCCCGGACAGCGCCTCGAGCCTGCGCTTCGCGGCCAGGTGGCTGAGCTCGGGAGCCTTGGGCACCGGCATGCCCTTGGCGGCGGCCAGGCTCGCGCCCTCGTTCAGCGACTTGCTGTGCTCGTCGACCATGTGCTGGCCGTACTGGCGCACCGCGGGAGACAGCGCTTTCGACGCGGCGAGCTTGCCGGCGGCGATCTCGGCAATATCGGCCTGGGCGATATTCTCGAGGAACTTCACGTCCTGCCGCGGCGCGGTGCTGCCGCCGCTCGCGCTCGTGCCAAGCTGCGAGCAGGCGGCGAGCGCACCGCAGGCGAGCAATGCGAGGAGGCTGGACCGCATGGCTAGGCGACCTGCGATTCACGCACGGTGGCTTGCTGATGCCACTGGCGCACCGAGGCGAGGTGCTGGCGCTCCTCGTCGCGCGCCTGGGTGAATTGCTGCGCCATCTCCGCCTGGCCGAGCTCCTCCGCCAGCAGCACGAGCTCGTCCCAGGCGTCGTTGTCCGCGAGCTCGGCCACCAGGATCGCGTGCAGCGACTGCGCAACCGAGGTCATGGGGTCGGTCACCACCTGCATGAGGCCCGTCGACTCCACGCCGGTGACGTTCGCCGCCGGCGTTTGCGCGGTCGGGTCGGCGCCCAGCTTCTGCATGCATTCCACCAGCAGCCGGAAATGCGCCGCTTCGTCGGCGCAGATATGCTCGACCTGCGCGAGAAACTCCTTCGCGGAGCCGTCGGCCTCGGCGCGGCACTTGGTGAGGAACGCCTCGTAGAGCCGCGTGCCGGTGCGCTCGAAGGCGAGGCGCTCGCCGATGCGGTCGATGAATACGTGGGCCTTCTTTCCGGTGAGCGCCTGGGCACCCGCCTTCAGGGCACCTTTCGCCGTGCCGGGCGGCGGCACGCTGCCCACCGGGCCCGAGGCGTGGATGTAGGCGGTGCGCACTTCCATGATGCCGCTGTCGTCGCCGGGCGTGAACACCGCGCCCTTCGCTTCCTGCAGCATCTTCTTGGTATCCGCGGGCGACATCTGGATGCCGGTGCGGTTCTTTCCCATCTGGGTGGCTTTTTGCATGATGTTCCTTTCGGTCAGGCGGCTTTGCGCTGCAGCTCGGTGCCGGGCATCCACTTGTAGCCCGCGGCCACGGTGTCGGAGGGCGAGCCGTCGGCGTTCAGCTGGTCGCGGTAGGCGCGCGAGGCCTGGCTTTCCTGCGCCTTCGGCACGAAGTCGGCGCCCTTGGCGCGCAGGTCGACCTCCTGGGCGAGCACCTTGCGAACGAACTCGCGCTGGCTCGCGACGGTGATCGGGTCGGGCAGCTTCTGCGGCAGCACTTCCATCGGGTCGCGCTTCTCGTGCTTCTTGAAAAGCTCGGCGACGTAGTTGAGATGCCCCAGCTCGTAGTCGAGGAAACGCTCCCAGATGGCCTTGATGCGCGCGTTGGGCTCCTGCGTCACGCAGCTATGGTAGGTGTAGACCTCGGTCGCCTCGTGCAGCAGCCACTTCTCCATCCACGTCTCGTTCGGATCGATGATGCTTTCGTACTGCGTGACGTGCTGCTCCTCGATGTGCGCGATCTCGGCGTAGAGCTGGCGCGCCACCGGATCGGCGTACTGCGGGCCGACGTTCTGGTAGAAGTTCTGCGTCTGCTGCTCCGCGGCCATGATGGTCAGGGCGTGCAGCTTGGACAGCGGCTGCGCCTTGCTGCGGTCGTAGTGGCGGCGCAGCTCGTCGGCCGGATCGCGGTGCTCCTCGATGGTCGGCCGCCCGGGCAGGATGTCGGTGTAGCTCTGCAGGATGTTGTTCGCATCGCGCCCCTCGAGGCGGTCCATCAGCGCCGAGTAGCGGTACATATGGTCGAAGTCCTCGAGCAGCCCGTAGCGGTAGACCTGCGCGAGGTAGGGGTCGGGCTCCTTCTGCGCCACCGCCGCGGTGATGTCGATCGCCACCTGCTCGTAGCCGATGGTGGTCTCGAGGGTGGAGTGGTCGGCGCCGAGCAGCCAGTTCACCATGGCCTGCTGGTGCGCCTCCTTGCGCCGCACCTTCGCCAGGTGCAACTGCAATTCGCGATCCGGGCACATGCGCGCGAACGAATGCGAAAAGCGCATCGCTTCCATCTCGATGCCGTTCATCAGGATCACCATCACGCGGGTGTACGCGTCGTCGTCCAGCTTGCTGATCGGCTGCTGCACCATGTCGCGCCAGGTGAAGCTCTGGCGATCGAGCGCAGTGCCCTTGGTTTCGAGCAGGGATGCCACGGGTCAATCTCCTTTCAGGGATGCGCGCTTGTCGCAATGGCCGTACCACGCGCTCGGAGCCGGCGCGCATGTTCGGCGCGGCTATCGCACTCTTCCGCTACGGTTACGTCACCGACTGCGTGACGAGCACAATGAAAGCGCGGCGCGTGCGCAGCTTTGGCACGCTTTGGGCGACTAGGGATTGCCGCGATGCGGGGCGCGGCGGCGTGGTAATCCGTACTGCTGCTATTGCAAGGATTACCCGCCGCGCGGTCTTCGCGGTTTACTTGTTTTTCTGCTGCTTGCCTGCCGTGCGTCCGGCGGAAGCGCGGTCGGAAAGCTGCTTGGCCATCTGCAGGTGCTTCTCGATGTCGGGCTCGGCTTTCTGCGCCATCGCCTTCAGCTCGGGATCCTTGGCGTTCTTCGACGCCTCGCGCACCAGCTTCAGCGTCTTCTCGTGGTCCTTGACCATCTGCGACATGTAGGCGCGGTCGAACTGCTCGCCTTTCGCGTTCTGCAGCTTCTTCAGCGCGGCCTGGTGCTCCTTCTTCGGCTGCTGGGGCATCTGCAGGCCCTTGGCGCTCGCCATCTTTTCCTGCTCCTGCATCATCTGGCCGTGGTCCTTCACCATGTGCTCGGCATACTCCTTCACCTGCTCGTTGCTCGCCTGCTGCTGCGCGAGCTTGCCGGTCTCGACTTCGGCCAGGTTGGCCTGCGCCATGTCGCGGAAATACTGCTGGTCCTGCTTGGCGAGGCTGCCGCCTTTCTCGCCTTTCTCGCTTTTCTTCTGGGCTTGCCGCTGGGTCTGCCGGTCCTTCTGGGTCTTGGACTCGGAGGCCGAGTCGGAGGAGGCGCGCTTGTCGGCGGGGGCGGATTGCGCGAGCACGGCCGGGACGGCGCCGCCCAGCGCGAGCGCGACCAGGACGGCGAGGGAGCTGCTGCGGATCATCGGAGTCTCCTGAATAGGGGAATGAGTTGCCTGCAGCGCTGCAATTAGCGCGCCGCGATCTCGATGGCCTGCAGGACGCGCCGCGGGTCGGTGTGGTGCACCATGTGGCCGGCGCGCGGCGAGAGCAGCAGCTCGCTTCCCGGGATGAGGCTTGCCAGGCGCGCGGAGTGGCGCTCGGCATCCACGTAGCGGTCCTGAGTGCCGGCCACGATGACCGGCGGGCGCTCCATGCCGCCGTACTTGCGCTGCAGCGCCATCGCCGCCGGAATGAGCACCGCCGCTTCTTCGGCGCCGGCGCGCAGCTGGGAGGGCCGCAGCGCCATCCAGACCGGAAAGCGCGCCAGATAGGAAGGCACCGGGGCCGGGCGGAACAGCAGCCGCAGCATTCCGGGCCACAGCGCACGGCCGATCAGCGGAGAGATCGTGTGGCGCAGCAGGTCGCCGATCAAGGGAATCGCCGGCGGCGCCATCAGCGGCACGTCCAGGCGGCCCGTCGTAAAGTAGTAGCCGGAGGCGAGCACCACGCCCTTGAACGCCGCCGGGTGCTCCAGCGCCATGGCAAGGGCGACGAGGGCGCCGAAGGAGTGGCCCAGCAGCACCGGCCGCTCGATGCCCAGCGCTCCCAGCATGCGGTGGAACAGCGCCGCCTGCGCTTGCGGTCCCCACCACCGGCCGCGCGGGCGCGAGCTGTGACCGTAGCCGGGACGGTCGATCGCGATCACGCGATAGCGCGCTACGGCCAGGTCGAACAGCGGGCTGAGGACAAGCTCTTCCACCATGCTGCCCAGTCCGTGCAGCATGACGAGGGGCGGTCCCTCCCCGCGCTCGAGATAGTGCAGGCGCACGCCATCCACTTCGACAAACCGGCCGCGCGGCGGATTGCGCCGCTGCGCCTGCCGGGCGCGCTGCTGGACGAAGGCCGCGGCGGTCAGGGTGGCTGCCACGGCGCCGATTTCGATGCGGGTGCGCGGATGCATGGGTCGCTGGCAAGGAAAACTCGTGCCATGGGCGGGCGGCGCACGCATCTTGCTGCACTGGGGTTCGAAATCCCCACGCGAAGGAGTGACATTCATGGCTACACCAATGGGAAATACGGGAACCGGAAATTCCCGGGCGATGGGCAACGCCACGGCAACCGGCAATGCCCTCTGGAATGACGCAAAAGAAACCGCGCGCTCCAAGCTTTCCGAGCAGCAGAAGGCGGCGGCAGGCAGCCTCGGCGACTTCGCCGGCGCGCTGCGCAAGTCCGCGGAGCAGATGCAGCAGGGCGGGCAGCACGCAAGCGCGGCGCGCTTCGCCCAGACCGCGGCAAGC
>CBDDSA010000202.1:0-50619 GCA_965233185.1 uncultured bacterium | reverse complement strand
CATCGACAATTATGTCGAGCAGCACAACCGCGATCCCAAGCCATTCATCTGGACGGCGCGCGCCTCGGACATCCTCGCCAAAGTTGCCAAAGCGCGTGCACGCCTCAATAAGTTGCAATCTGTTTGACGCACTACACTAGGTGAAGTCCAGCCGCGTCTCCAGCAGCAGGCCGTAGATCGGGATCGCCGGCCGGCGCGCGAGCTCGAGCGGCGGCAGCGGCTCCGCGCCGAGCGCCTCGGCATCGGCGCCGACCGCCTGGATGAAATCCAGCGAGAACACGATCTCGCCCTTGCGCGCCCGGTGCACCAGGCGCTCGGCGATGCTCAGGCAGTCGCCGAAGGCGACATACTGGCGGGCGCCCGGCGGACCGGCCATGCCCAGCACCGCATCGCCCAGATGCACGCCGAGCGCGACCGCGGCGGGCAGCCCGTACTCGTTCTGCCAGCGCTCACCCAGGGGCGCGAACTCGCGCTGCACCGCCTGCGAGGCGACCAGCGCGTCGGCCGCCGCGGGGAAGATGGCGAGCACCGAGTCGTTGTGCACCGCCAGCACCTTACCCCCCTGCGCCTCGATCAGGCGCGCGGCCAGGGCGAAGAACTCGTCGGCGAGCTCCAGCACCTTCGCCGGCTGCAGCACTTCGGACAGGCGGGTGAAGTTGCGCAGCTCCGCGTAAACCACGCCCACGCCGCGCCGCTCGGCTTTTTCGGCTTTGCTCACGGCAGCATCAGCAGCGCCACGGCGACGACCAGCAGCGCGCCGGCGGCAAAGAACGACAACGTGGTCTCCGATACCTCCGGAAGGTCCGGATCCCGTGGGATCGGCGCCGGGTGATGCTCGTCAGGTTCGGCTGCCATGCAGCTCGGCCACCTTCTCGTTGAAGTTGCGAAAAAAATCGTCGGCCACCTTGCGCGCTGCCGCGTCCACCAGGCGCGAGCCGATCTGGGCCAGCTTGCCGCCGACGTTGGCCTTGGCCTCGTAGGCGAGCCGGGTGCCTTCGCCCTCCGGCGAAAGTCGCACCTGCGCGCCTCCTTTGGCGAACCCCGCCGCGCCGCCCTGGCCCTCGAAGGCGATGGCGTACGAGTTGGGCGGCTGGATGTCCGACAGCGTGAGCTTGCCCTTGAACTTGGCGCTCACCGGGCCGACGCGCGCCACCATCAGCACCTGGTACTGGTTGTCGCCGAGCGGGTCTATCGACTCGCAGCCAGGGACGCATTGCTTGAGCATGGCCGGGTCGTTGAGCGCGTCCCAGGTCTGCTGCTGCGAGGCCGGGATGAGCTGCTCGCCTGTCATTTCCATGCGCGGTTCTCCTGGTTCATTCGGGTCATCGGGCCGCTCAGCGTCCTCGCGAGGTCGATGAGGCTGCGCAGATTATGCACCGGCAGGAAGAGATCCGCGTGCGGCAGCATGGCGCGCACCCCCGCCGGCCGCGCCTCGAACTTGTCGTAGCGCAGCAGCGGGTTGAGCCAGACGAGATAGCGGCACGACTTGGCCAGGCGCTCCATTTCCTCGGCCAGGCCCTCGCCGGCCTCGCGGTCCAGGCCGTCGGAGACCAGCAGCACGCAGGCGTTCTGCCCCAGCACCCGCCGACCCCAGTGCCAGTTGAACTCGCGCAGCGACCCGCCGATGCGCGTGCCGCCCGACCAGTCCTTGATGGCGTCGGCCACCTTGGTCATCGCCACGTCGACATCCCGATGGCGCAGCTGCCGCGTGATGTTGGTCAGGCGCGTGCCGAACACGAACACCGACACGCGGTCGCGGTCGTTGGTGATGGCGTGCAGGAAGTGCAGGAACATGCGCGCGTACGGATTCATGGAGCCCGAGATGTCGCACAGCACCACCAGCGGCGGGTGCAGCTCGCGCGGCGCCGCGCGCACCAGCGGGATCACGTCGCCGCCTTCGCGCAGCGTCTGCCGCAGGGTTTTCCTGAGGTCGATGCGGGTTCCCGCGCGGTGCGCGCGGAAGCGCCGCGTGCGCACCAGCGGCAGCGGCAGGCGCATTTCGGCGATCAGCTTCTTCGCCTCCGCCAGCTCGGCCGCCGACATGGTGTCGAAGTCCATGCGCTGCAGCACCTCGCGCGACGAGAAGGTGAGGCGGGCTTCCAGCTCGACTCTCTCACTCGGCTGCTCCTGCTTTTTCTGCGCGAACAGGGCGTCGGTGAGCCGCTGGCTTTGCTGCTCCTCCGGCTTGGGCGCGCGCCCGTGCGCCTGCGGCAGCATGAGCTGCATCATTTTTTCGGCGAGCTTCGGGTCGCGCCAGAAAATGCGGAACGCCTGGTCGAAAATGGGGCGCTGCTCCTGCTTGGACAGCAGCACCGCCGACATGGTCCAGTACCAGTCCTCGCGGGCACCGGGTAACTGAGCAGCCCCTACGATCTGCAGCGCCTTGACGCAGTCGATGACGCGATCGGGGCCGATACGCAGCCCGGCGGCGCGCAGCAGGCGCGCGAAGTGCATCACGTTCTCGGCGAGGCGCCCCTCGGTCACCGGATGCGCCGGCGCCTTAGGCCGCGGCTGCCGTCTTGGCCTCGGCCACCATGCGCGCGGCTTCCTCGCCCGCCACCTTCTCCAGGTCGTCGCGGTACTTGAGCAGCACGCCGAGGGTGTTGTTCACCGTCTCGGGATCGAGCGCCACCCGATCCAGCGCCACCAGGCAGTTCGCCCAGTCGATGGTTTCGGCTACCCCGGGCTGCTTGAAAAGATCGCTCTTGCGCAGCCGCTGCACGAAGCCCACCACCTCGCGCGACAGCGACTCCTGCGCGCGCGGGGCGTTGCGGCGCAGGATCTCGAGCTCGCGCTTCGCGTCGGGGTAGTCCACCCAGTGGTAGAAGCAGCGGCGCTTCACCGCGTCGTGGATCTCGCGCGTGCGGTTGGAGGTGATCACGACGATCGGCGGCTCCTCCGCGCGCACCGTGCCGATCTCGGGAATCGTGATCTGCCAGTCCGACAGCACCTCGAGCAGGTAGGCCTCGAAGGGCTCGTCGGTGCGGTCGAGCTCGTCGATCAGCAGCACCGGCGCGGCGCCCAGCGGCTGCAGCGCGCGCAGCAGCGGCCGGCGGATGAGGAAGCGCTCGGAAAAAATGTCCTGCTCCAGCCCCTCGCGGGAGGCCGCGCCCTCCGCCTCGGCCATGCGGATCTCGATCATCTGGCGCGGGTAATTCCACTCGTAGGCCGCCTGCGCGATGTCCAGCCCCTCGTAGCACTGCAAGCGGATCAGCTCGCGCCCGAGCGCCTCGGCCACCACCTTGGCAATCTCGGTTTTGCCCACCCCCGCCTCGCCCTCGAGGAACAGCGGCCGCTTCATGGCGAGCGAAAGGTATAGGGAGGTGGCGAGGCTGCGGTCGGCGACATAGTCGCCGGCGGCCAGCAGCTTCTGGGTTTCGTCGATGGATTGGGGAAGCATAAGTCCTCGATTCTAGCCGGGCATGCGCGTTGCTGGAGCTACTGCTTCATTACCGGAGGCGACATGGAAACCCAAATGGTCAAGGAGCTCCTGCTGCAATCGCTGGAGCATGAAATGGGCGGAGTAAAGCTCTATGAGACGGCGCTGAAGTGCGTCCTCAACGAGGAGCTCAAGGAAGAGTGGGAGAAGTACCACCAGGAAACGGAACGGCACGTGCAGATTCTGCACGATGTCTGCACGCAGCTGCACCTCGACCCGGAAGAACAGACGCCGGGACGCAAGATCACGCGCGACAAGGGCGCGGCGCTGGTCGCGGCGATGGAGCAGGCGCTCGCCGCCGGAGACAAGGAAGCCGCCCAGTGCGTCGCCACCGAAAGCGTGACCATGGCGGAGATGGTCGACCACGCCAACTGGGAGCTGATCGGTGAGCTCGCCAAGGCGATGACCGGGCCCGAGGGCAAGGCGCTGAAAGAGGCGTACGCGGAGGTCGAGGAGCAGGAGGACGAGCACTACTACCACTCGAAGGGCTGGATGCGCGAGCTGGCGCTCGAGTCGCTCGGCCTTAAAGCGGTTCTGCCGCCGCCGGAGGAGCGCAAGGACGTGCACTCGGCCATCGGCGCGGCGCGCGCCAAAGCCGAGCGCAGCAAAATGCGCTGAGCGCTACTTCGGCAAATGCGCTGAGCGCTACTTCAGCGCGGCCTCAACGGCGCGCTTCGCCATGACCGTGATGAGGTGCGCGCGGTACTCGGGCGAGGCGTGCAGGTCGTTGTTCAGCCCGTCGGGCTTGGCCTTGATGTTCGCCACCGATTCCGGCGCGAACTTCGCCGCCAGGGCTTTTTCCATCTCGCCCTGGCGAAAGGCGCTCGGCCCGGCGCCGGTAACGCCCACGCGGACCGCATCTTTTCCACCGGCGCCGAAGTCTGCCACGAACACGCCCACCAGCGCGAAGCGGGACGCCGGGTTCTTGAACTTCATGTAGGCCGCCCGCTTTGGGACGGGAAAGCTTACAGAGGTGATGAGCTCGCCCGGCTCCAGCGCCGTCTCGTACAAGCCCTTGAAGAACTTGTCGGCTTCGATCTTGCGCTTGTTGGTGGTGATGGTCGCGCCCAGGCCGAGCACCGCGGCCGGGTAATCGGCCGCCGGGTCGTTGTTGGCGAGCGAGCCGCCGATCGTGCCCAGGTGGCGCACCTGGCGGTCGCCGATCATGCCGGCGAGCTGCGCCAGCGCGGGGATGGCCTTCTGCACGGCGGCGGAGCCGGCGACCTCGGCGTGGCGCACCATCGCGCCCAACACCACGGCATTACCTTCGGCTTTCAAGGCTTTCAGTTCCGCCAGGCCGCTCAGGTCGATGAGGTCCGAGGGCGCCGACAGGCGCAGCTTCATCGCCTGCACCAGGCTCTGGCCGCCGGCCAGGAACCTGCCTTCGCTTTTCTTGGCGGCCAGGTCGAGCGCCTCCTTGCTGGTGGCGGGTCGGTGGTATTCGAAAGCGTACATGAGGTTCTCCTAGGCGGCCTGTTTCTGGAGGGAGCGCCACACGGACTGCGCGGTGGCGGGCATCGGCAGGTCCTTCACGCCGAGCGCATCGGTGATCGCGTTCATGACGGCGGCCGGCGCGCCGATGGCGCCGGCCTCGCCGCAACCTTTCACGCCGAGCGGGTTGTGGGTGCACGGCGTTTCGCGCGTGTCGACCTTGTAAGTGGGCACGTCGCCCGCGCGCGGCAGGCAGTAATCCATGAACGAGCCGGTGACCAGCTGCCCGGCGGCATCGTAGCGGCAGCCTTCGGTGAGCGCCTGGCCGATGCCCTGCGTGAGCCCGCCGTGCACCTGCCCCTCGACGATCATGGGGTTGATCACCTTGCCGAAGTCGTCCACCGCGGTGAAGCGCTCGATGCTCACCTGGCCGGTGTCGCGGTCGATCTCTACCTCGCACACGTACGTGCCCGCCGGGAAGGTGAAGTTGGCCGGATCGTAAAAGGCGTTCTCGTTCAGCCCGGGCTCGAGCTTGTCGTGCGGGTAGTTGTGCGGCACGTACGCGGCAAACGCGATCTCGCCGAACATCTTCTTGCGATCCGTGCCGGCCACCTTGAACTCGCCGCGGTCGTATTCGATGTCGGCCTCCGACGCTTCCAGCAGGTGCGCGGCGATTTTCTTGCCCTTGGCGATGATTTTGTCCAGCGCCTTTACGATCGCCGTGCCGCCCACGGCCAGCGAGCGCGAGCCGTAGGTACCCATGCCGAACAGGATCTTGGAGGTATCGCCGTGCACGACATCGACGTTCTCGATCGGCAGCCCCAGCCGGTCGGCCACCACCTGCGCGAACGTCGTCTCATGGCCCTGGCCGTGCGAATGCGAGCCGGTGAACACCGTGACGCTGCCGGTGGGGTGCACGCGGATTTCGCCCGCCTCGAACAGTCCGGCGCGCGCGCCGAGCGATCCGGCCACCGCCGAGGGCGCGATGCCGCAGGCCTCGATGTAGGCGGCATAGCCAATGCCGCGCAGCTTGCCGTTCTTCAAGGACTGCTCCTTGCGCGCCTTGAAGCCGGAAACCTCGCCCAGCTCCAGTGCCGCGTCGAGCGTCGCCTCGTAGTCGCCGATGTCGTATTGCAGCGCCACCGGCGTCTGGTAAGGGAACTGGCGGATGAAGTTGCGCCGGCGCAGCTCGGCCGGGTCGATCTTCAGCTCGCGCGCCGCCGTCTCCACCAGGCGCTCGACCACGTAGGTGGCCTCGGGCCGCCCGGCGCCGCGGTAGGCGTCGACCGGCGTGGTGTTGGTGAAGACCGCCGTGACCTCGCAGTAGATCGCCGGCGTGGTGTATTGCCCGGCGAGCAGCGTCGCGTACAGGATGGTCGGGATGCAGGACGCAAACGTCGATAGGTACGCGCCGAGGTTGGCGGTGGTATGCACGCGCATGGCGAGGAACTTGCCGTCCTTGTCGAGCGCGAGCTGCGCCGTGGTGACGTGGTCGCGGCCGTGCGCGTCGGACAGGAACGCTTCCGAGCGGTCGGAGGTCCACTTCACCGGTCGGTTGAGGCGCTTCGAGGCCCAGGTGACCACCACGTCCTCGGCGTACAGGTAGATCTTGGAGCCGAAGCCGCCGCCCACGTCGGGGGCGACCACGCGCACCTTGTGCTCGGGCAGGCCGAGCACGAACGCCGTCATGAGCAGGCGCTCGACGTGCGGGTTCTGGCTCGCCACGTACAGCGTGTAGGCGTCATCGGCGCGGCTGTAGGCGCCGATCGCCGCGCGCGGCTCGATCGCGTTGGGAATCAGCCGGTTGTTGATGAACTCGAGCTTGGTGACGTGGGCCGCCTTGGCGAAGGCTTCGTCCACCTTGGCCTTCTCCCCGATCGACCACACATAGCAGACGTTGTCGGGCGCGATGTCGTGGATCGGCTTGCTTGCCGAGGCCTTGGCCGGATCGACCACGGCGGGCAATACCTCGTAGTCCACCTCCACCTTCTCGGCGGCGTCCTTCGCCTGGTCGAGCGTGGCGGCGACCACCACGGCGACCTGGTCGCCGACATGGCGCACTTTGCCCTGCGCGAGGCAGGGATGCGCCGGCTCCTTCATCGGCTGGCCCTGGACGTCGGTGATCAGCCAGCCGCACGGCAGGCCGCCCACCTTTGCGTCCGCCAGGTCCGCGCCCGTGTAGATGCCCAGCACTCCCGGGGACGCCTTCGCTTCGTCGGTCTTTATGGACCTGATGTTCGCGTGGGCGTGCGGCGAGCGCACGAACGCGGCGTAGGCCTGGTTGGGCAGCGAGACGTCGTCGGTGTACTGGCCGGCGCCGGTGAGGAAGCGGTAATCCTCCTTGCGTGCGACGCGGGCTCCGATCAGCGGGGCGTTCATGGCTTTCCTCCCATCGCACGCGCGCCGGCCATGATGCTTTTCACGATGTTGTGGTAGCCGGTGCAGCGGCACAGGTTTCCTTCGTGGCTCTCGCGCACCTCCTGCTCGCTCGGGCTCGGGTTGCCCTGCGCGAAGTCGAGCGCGTTCATCACCATGCCGGGGGTGCAAAAGCCGCACTGCAGGCCGTGGTTGTCCTTGAACGCCTGCTGCATCGGGTGCAGCGTGCCGTCGGCCTGCGCCACGCCTTCGATGGTGAGGATGTCCGCGCCTTCGGCCTGCATGGCCACGATCGAGCAGCTCTTGATCGCTCTTCCGTTCATGTGCACGGTGCACGCGCCGCACTGCGCGGTGTCGCAGCCCACGTGCGTGCCGGTCAGGCGCAGGTGCTCCCGGATGAAACTCACGAGGAGGGTGCGCGCCTCCACTTCTGCGGATACGGGCTTGCCATTGACTTTCATGGATACCTTGACCGACATGCGGATCTCCCGGGGAGTGCCTTCTCGAAGGACAGCCATCCTAGCCAAGCGCGCCGGGCGCGGCAATGTTGCGCTGCGAAAGCGTATGATTTTGAGCGATGCGGCTGCTCATCGTCGAAGACGACGCCTCCCTGGCTTCCGGCTTGCGGCGCATGCTGGAAGCGGAGGGCCACGCCGTGGACGTCACCGCCCGCGGCGAGGACGCCGTGTTCGCCGCCTCCCAGGAGCGCTTCGATCTGGTGATCCTCGACATCGGCCTGCCGCGCATGGATGGCTTCGAGGTGCTGCGGCGGCTGCGCGCCGCGGCGCCGGCCGGCGGCGGCCCCACGCCGGTGCTGGTGCTCACGGCGCGCGACGCGGTCGAGGACCGGGTGCGCGGCCTCGATCTGGGCGCCGACGACTACATGGTCAAGCCGTTCGCGCTGCCCGAGCTCACCGCGCGGGTGCGCGCGCTCCTGCGCCGCTCGCAGGCCCACGCCGGGCCGCGCATCGTGCACGGCCCGCTCGCCCTCGACACGGTCGCGCGGCGGGCGTTCCTGCGCGGCGAGCCGCTCGAGCTCGCGGCCCGCGAATGGGCGGTGCTCGAGGTGCTGCTCGCCAAGGTGGAGAAGATCGTGTCGAAGGAGGCGATTATCCAGGCGGTGGCCGGGTGGGGCGACGAGCTGTCGCCCAACGCGATCGAGGTCTATGTGTCGCGCCTTCGCTCGAAGCTCGAGCCCGCCGGCATCCGCATCCGCACCGTGCGCGGCTTCGGCTACATGCTGGAAGAGTTCCGGGAGGGCTGAGCATGGCGCGCAGCCTCCGCGCGCATCTTCTGCGCATGCTGCTGCCGCCCATCGCCGCGCTGCTCGCGCTGGGCGCGGTCGTGGCGTATTTCCCGTCGATCGAGCCGGCCACCGAGGCGTACGACCAGAAGCTGCTCGATATCGGCATCGTCCTCGGAAGCCACGTGCGCGTCACGCCCACCGAATACCGCTTCGAGCTGCCCCCGGCGGTCGAGGAAGTGCTGCGCGCCGACCGCTTCGACGCGGTTTACTACCGCGTCATCAGCCCCGGCGGGCTGGAGATCGCCGGCGATCCGGCGTTGCCCGTCTCCCCCAGCGATGCGCCGGCCTACGATGCGCTCTACAACGGCGAGCCGGTGCGCGTGGTTTCGGTGCAGACGCCCTGCGGGCGCTCCACGTGCAACGTGCTGGTGGCCGAGACCACCGTCAAGCGCTCGCGCATGATGCGCGAGATCCTGTTGTCCAGCCTGTTCCCGGAGATGCTGATCGCGCTTGCCACCGTGGTGATCGTATGGTTCGGCGTGAAGCGCGGCCTGTGGCCGCTCGCGCGGCTCTCCGAGGAGATCAAGGCGCGCTCGCCGAGCGACCTGCGGCCGATCGACGTCGCGGCGGCGCCCGAGGAAACCCGGCCGCTGCTTGCAGCGCTGAACGGACTGCTCGGCGAAGTGGCCGGCGCGGCGCAGAACCAGCATCGCTTCCTCGCCAACGCCGCGCATCAGCTGCGCACGCCGCTGGCGGGCCTGCGCGCGCACACCGAGCTCGCGCTGGCGCAGCCCATGCCGCCCGAATGCCGCACGCATCTGGAGCAGGTCCACCAGGCCACCATCCGCACCGCGCGCCTCGCGAACCAGCTGCTCGCGCTGGCGCGCGCCGAGCCCGGAGGCGGGGTGCGCCCGGCCGACGAGATCAACCTGAAAAGCGTGGTGGAAACCGAGGCAGACGCCTGGGTGCACCAGGCGCTGGCGCGCGACATCGACCTGGGCTTCGAGCTTTCGCCGGCGCCGGTGCAGGGCGACGCCTTCCTGCTGCGCGAGGCGATGACCAACCTCGTGCACAACGCCATCGAATACTCGCAGCGCGGCGGCCGGGTGACGGTGCGCACGGGGCGCAGCGGCCGCCATTCGTTCGTCGAGGTGGAAGACGACGGCCCGGGCATCCCGCCGCAGGAGCGCGAGCGGGTCCTCGAGCGCTTCTACCGCGTGCCGGGGACCCCCGGGACCGGCAGCGGCCTGGGCCTCGCCATCGTGCGGGAAATTGCCGCCGGACACGGCGCACGCGTTTCCCTGCATGACAATGGAAACCGGGGCTGCAGAGTGGCGCTAGAATTCCCCCATGGATAGCGTCGACATCGAGGTATTGCGCACCGCGGAAGCCTGGCGCGCCGCAGGCCGGCGCGTGGTGCTGGGCACCATCGTCAAGACCTGGGGCTCGGCGCCGCGACCGGTGGGTGCCATGGTGGCGATTCGCGACGACGGCCAGGTGGTGGGTTCGGTTTCGGGCGGCTGCGTGGAAGACGACCTGATCGAGAAAATCAAGGATCGGTCGATCGCCGCGGACAAGCCGGAGCTGGTCACCTACGGCGTGACGAACGAGGAGGCGACGCGCTGGGGCCTGCCCTGCGGCGGCACGCTGCAGCTCGTGATGGAGCCGATCACCGGCGAGAGCCGGGTTCCCGAGCTGCTGCAGCGCATCTCCAGCCAGCAGCTGGTGAAGCGGCGACTCGACATGCAAAGCGGCCGCGCCACGCTGGAGCCGGGGCGCTGGCAGGATCTGCTCGAGTTCGACGGGCGCGTGCTCAGCACGGTGCACGGGCCGCGCTGGCGGCTGGTGCTGATCGGCGGCGGCCAGCTCACGCGCTACCTGGCGGAGATGGCGCGCATGCTCGACTACCAGGTCCTGGTCGTCGACCCGCGCGAGGAATATGCGGCGGGCTGGGACCTTGCGGGCGTGGCGCTCGACCGCGGCATGCCGGACGACGTGGTGCGCCAGCTGAACCTCGACGGGCACAGCGCGCTGGTCGCGCTCACGCACGATCCGAAGCTCGACGATCTGGCGCTGATGGAGGCGCTCAAGTCGGCCGCCTTCTACGTCGGCGCCATCGGCTCCAAGAAGAACAACGACGCGCGGCGCGAGCGGCTGCGCGAGTTCGACGTGTCCGACGACGAGATCGCGCGGCTGCGCGGCCCGGTCGGCCTGTATCTGGGCTCCAAGACGCCGCCCGAGATCGCCGTGGCGATCCTCGCCGAGATGACCGCGGTGCGCCACGGCGTCGCCGAGCCGAGCTGGGCGGCCAAGCCCGAGCGGCGCTTCGAGCCGTCGGCCTGCGAAGTCAAGACCACGACTTGAATATCGTCGGGCTGCTGCTCGCGGCAGGTTCGGCGACGCGGTTCGGCTCCGACAAGCTGCAGCATGCCCTGCCGCACGGCGTCGCGATCGCGGCGCAGGCCGCGCGGCACCTGAAAGTCGAGCTCCCTAGGGTGGTCGCCGTGGTGAAGCCCGGCGCGAGAGAGCTGGCTGCGACCTTGGCACGCGAGGGCTGCGAAGTGGTGGTATGCGAGAACGCGGCGCTGGGCATGGGCGCGAGCCTCGCGTGCGCCGCGCGCGCCGCGGGGCGCGCGCACGGCTATCTGGTTGCGCTCGCCGACATGCCTTTCGTACGACCGAGCTCGATCGCCGCGGTGCGCGACGCGATCGAAGCCGGCGCGCCTCTCGCGGCGCCGTATTTTCGCGCCCGCCGCGGCCACCCGGTGGGCATCGCCGGGACGTTTTTCGAGGCGCTGCTCGAGCTGCGCGGCGACGAGGGCGCGCGGCAGCTGCTCGCCAGCCAGGCGGCGGAGCTGCGCAAGGTGCCGGTCGGCGACGCGGGCGTGATCCGCGACATCGATACTCCGGGCGACCTGGCGCCGCCGCTCGCCGTATGAGTGCGAAGCGCGCGGTGCTGTTCGTCGACATCGTCGACAGCACCGGCATCTACGAGGCGCTCGGCGACGAGCAGGCGCTCGCCGTCATCAACCTCCTGTTCGGGGCCTTCACCACCAAGGTGGCCGCGGCGAGCGGCCTGGTGGTCAAGACCCTCGGCGACGGCATGGTGTGCCAGTTCGCCTCGGCCGACAGCGCGTTCCGCGCGGCCTGCGCCATGCAGACGACGACGCACCAGATCGCACCGCGCGTGCCGGGGGAGCTCGCCGTCAAGGTGGCCTTCAACTACGGCCCGGTCGTGCTCAAAGGCGGGGACGTGTTCGGCGACACGGTGAATGTCTGTTCCCGGCTGGTGGGGCTGGCGAACCCCGCGCAGGTGCTCACCACGCAGCAGGCGGTCGATTCGCTGTCGCGCACGCTCATGCTGCGCTGCCGCTCGCTGTATCCGGTGAAGATCCGGGGGCGCGCCGAGCCGGTGCCGGTGTACGACGTGCCTTGGCGCGTCGACCCGGACCTTACCGAGACCACGATGCACGTGGACGCGGCGGGCCGCGCCGGCCGCTGGGTGCTCAAGCTGAGCTACGCCGGCGAGACTTTCGATGTGCAGCCCGAGGCGGAGGCGCGCATCGGCCGCGACAAGTCGAACGACGTGGTGGTGGACTCGCCGCGGGCCTCGCGGGTGCACGCGCGCATTTATGCGCGCGAGCGCAATTTCGTCATCATCGACCAGTCCTCCAACGGCACCTTCGTCCTGATCGATGGCGCCGAGACCGAGGTCATGCTGCGGCGGGAGGAGGCACTGCTCGGCGAGCGCGGCTGGATCGGCCTGGGCCACCCGGCCTCGAAGCACGGCAACCATGTGCTGCGCTATCGCGTGGCCAAGCGCAAGTCCTAGGGCCGCGCGGCGTAGAACAGGTTGACCTGGCTCTTCACCGGCAGCACCTCGAAGCGCGTGAATCCAGCCTCGCGCACCAGCCTTTCGGTTGCGGCGGGCCCCATGCAGGTGCCCAGCCCCGGCCCGCCGCGCGCCAGCGACTGCGTCATGCAGTGAAAGATGCTGAAGCCGTAGAACATCGTGGCCACCGGGTTGCGGTTGTCCTCCAGCCGGTCGGCGGCCTTGGGCTCGACGATGAACAGGTAACCGTCGGGCTCGAGCAGCGCGTGCACCTCGCGCAGCGTCTTGAGCGGCTCGGCGAGATCGTGGACGCAGTCGCACAGCGTGATGAGATCGAAGCGCTCGCCCAGAAGCGCCGCCGCGGTGGCCACCTTGAAAGCCGCTCTTGCGCCCAGCGCCTTGGCGCGGCGGATGGACTCCGGGTCGGGGTCGATGCCGGTGATGTCGGCGCTCGGGAAGGCCTGTGCGAAGGCGGCGCAGACGCGGCCGCTGCCGCAGCCGACATCCAGCATGCGGCCGCCGGCTTGCAGCTTCGCGACGGCCTCCGGCAGGGCCTGCAGCCAGTAGCTGGTGAAGCGGTGCTCGTACTGGCCGCGGTTGATGAGGTCGAGGGCGCCGACGCATTGCGGGCCGAACTGCTCGAAGGCCACGCCGCCGCCCTTGACGAAAGCTTCTGCCACTTGCGGCGCGACGCGCAGCAGGACCGGCACCATCTCGAACATGCCGCCGGCGAAGTGGTCGGTACCGTCGGAGGCGAGGAAGTAAGCGTGCTCGTCCGACAGCGCGTAGGAGCGCGCTTGCGGGTCGTAGTCGAGGTAGCCGGCGCTCGCCATGCCCTTGAGCCATTCTTCCACGTAGCGCGCCTGCAGGCCGGAGGCGGCGACCACGTCTTCCAGGCGCATGGCGCCCTTGCCCTGCATGGCGCGGAAAAGCCCCGTGCGGGTGCCCACATAGATCATCCCGGCGCTCATCGCGCCGGCCATGTCGCGGAACACCTGCTCAGCGGCCTGCTTGGTCTTTTCGCGATCCATTGACGGTAGAATCTGCCGCTCTCAAGCGGCCCACCATGCTCTCTCCCGACATCCTAGCGCAGTCCGATCCCGAGCTCTGGAACGCCATCCGGCTGGAAAACCAGCGCCAGGAAGATCACGTCGAGCTCATCGCCTCGGAGAACTACGTCAGCCGGCCGGTGCTGATCGCGCAGGGCAGCCAGCTCACCAACAAGTATGCCGAGGGCTATCCGGGCAAGCGCTATTACGGCGGCTGCGAGTACGTCGACATGGCCGAGGCGATCGCCATCGAGCGCGCGAAAAAGCTGTTCGGCGCGCCATGGGCCAACGTGCAGCCGCATTCGGGCTCGCAGGCGAACCAGGCGGTGTACACCGCGGTGCTCAAGCCTGGCGACACGATCCTGGGCATGTCGCTCGCGCACGGTGGCCACCTCACGCACGGCTCGCCGGTGAACCTTTCGGGCAAGCTGTACCGCATCGTGTCCTACGGCCTGAACGCGCGCGAGGAGATCGACTACGACGCGGCCGAGAAAATCGCGCTGGCCGAGAAGCCGAAGCTCATCGTGACCGGCGCCTCGGCTTATTCGCTGGCTATCGACTGGCAGCGCTTTCGCGCCATCGCCGACAAGGTGGGCGCGCTGCTCATGGCCGACATCGCCCACTATGCCGGCCTCATCGCCGTCGGCCTGTATCCGTCGCCCATCGGCATTGCCGACTTCGTCACCACCACCACGCACAAGACGCTGCGCGGACCGCGCGGCGGCCTGATCTTCGGCAAGCCGGAGCAGGAGAAGGCCGTGAACAGCGCCATCTTCCCCGGCCTGCAGGGCGGCCCGCTGATGCACGTCATCGCGGCGAAGGCCGTGGCGCTCGGCGAGGCGCTCAAGCCGCAGTTCCGGCACTATCAGCAGCAGGTGCTGGATAACGCGCGCACCCTGGCGCAAACGCTGGAGCAGCGCGGCCTGCGCATCGTCTCGGGGCGCACCGAGAGCCACATGTTCCTGCTCGACCTGCGCGCCAAGGGCATCACCGGCAGGGACGCCGAGGCGGCGCTCGGCCGCGCCCACATCACGGTGAACAAGAACGCCATCCCGAACGATCCGCAGAAACCCGCGGTGACCAGCGGCGTGCGCATCGGCAGCCCGGCAATGACCACGCGCGGCTTCGGCCGGGCGGAGGCGGAGCAGCTCGCGCACCTCATCGCCGATGTCCTCGAGCGCCCAGCGGACGAGGCCAGCCTCGCGCGCATCGCCGGCGACGTCAAGGCGCTCTGCGCGCGGTTTCCCGTGTACCCATGAAGTGCCCTTTCTGCGGCTCGGAGGACACCCAGGTGGTCGACACCCGGGCGAACCTCGAGGCGAATACCATCCGCCGCCGCAGGAAGTGCGTGCAGTGCGAGAAGCGCTTCACGACCTACGAGCGCGTCGACCTGAAAATGCCGCGCCTGGTCAAGAAGGACGGCAGCCGCACCGATTTCGACCGCGACAAGCTCATGGGCAGCATGATGCTCGCCCTGCGCAAGCGACCGGTGGAGACCGAGGAGATCGAGGCCGCCGTCGACCGCATCATCGAGCGGCTGCGCGCCCTCGGCGAGCGCGAGGTGCCCACCAGCCGCGTCGGCGATTTCGTCATCCGCGAGCTCGCCAAGCTGGACAAGATCGCCTACATCCGCTTCGCCTCGGTGTACCGCAGCTTCGAGACGCCGGACGATTTCCGCGAGGCGGTGCAGGAAGTGAAGGCCGGCAAGAAACGCCGCAAGTGACCCCGTTCAGCGCGTTCGACCACGCGATGATGCGGCGTGCCCTCGCGCTCGCCGAAAAGGGCCTTTACACCACCACGCCCAATCCGCGCGTCGGCTGCGTGATCACCCGTGGCCAGACGATCGTCGGGGAAGGCTGGCATGAGCGCGCCGGCGACCCGCATGCCGAAGTCATGGCCCTTCAAGAGGGGGCGGACAAAGCCGCGGGCGGGACGGTATATGTGAACCTCGAACCGTGCAGCCACTACGGCCGCACGCCGCCTTGCGCCGGCGCGCTCATCAACGCGCGGGTCGCGCGCGTGGTGGCCGCCCTGCGCGACCCCAACCCGGCGGCCGCGCGCGGCGGCGAGGCGCTCGCCGCTGCGTGCCTCCGCTTCGAGCACGGACGCATGCAGGAGCAGGCGCGCGAGCTCAACATCGGCTTCCTTTCGCGCGTCACGCGCGGGCGGCCATGGGTGCGTCTCAAGGCGGCCGCTACCCTGGACGGGCGCAGCGCCCTCGCCAACGGCGCCTCGCAATGGATCACCGGCGCCGAAGCGAGGCGCGACGGCCACCGCTGGCGGGCGCGCGCCTGCGCGCTGCTCACCGGCATCGGCACCGTCAGGGCGGACGATCCGCGCCTCACGGTGCGCGAAGTCGAGACGCTGCGCCAGCCGCTGCGCGTGATCGTCGACAGCCGGCTGGAGACGCCGCCGCAGGCGAAGATCCTCCAGGGGCCGAAGGTATTGATCTTTTCCGGCCGGCAGGGGCCCGCACCCGACAATGCCGACGTGGTGGTGCTGCCGAACGCGCAGGGCAAGGTCGAGCTGCCGCGGATGCTCGAAGAGTTGGGCAGGCGCGGCATCAACGAGCTGCACGTGGAGGCCGGCTTTCGCCTGAACGGCTCGCTGGTGCGCGAGGGCTGCGTCGACGAGTTCCTGATCTACCTCAATCCGAGCTTCCTCGGCGACGGGGCGCAGGGCATGTTCGACCTGCCGGCGTTTTCGGAGCTGCAGGCAAGGATTGCCCTAAGCATCGTCTCCGTCGAGCGCATCGGCGAGGATCTGCGCCTCGTGGCCCGGCCCGCATAGCGCGGCGGTGAGCGCCGCAATGGCGACGCGCGCGCTGCGCCGGTCGGGGTCCAGGCGCGGGGCATACTCCACCAGCTCCACCGCCCGCAGGTCCGCGCGACCCCCTATGGTGCCCAGCGCCTGCGCCAGCTGCCGGCCGCCGATACCTCCCCCCACGGGCGTGCCGACGCCGGGCGCCTCTTCCGGCGCGACCACGTCCAGGTCGATGCTGATGCCGAAGCCCTCGGTCCCGGCGCATGCGATGGCAAGCGCCTCGGCGAATACGGCGTCCAGCCCGCGCGCGCGCACTTCCGCCATGTGGAACACGCGCACCCCGAGGCGGGCAAGGCGCGCCTGCTCTTCGGGCTCGAAGCTTCGCACGCCCACCAGCGCCACCTGCTCGGGATTGAGCACGCCGGCGCTCAAGCCGTAAAGCGGGTCGTCGTCTTGCCCAAGCAGCCAGGCGAGCGGCATGCCGTGCAGGCGGCCGGTATGGCTGGTCCCCGGCGTGTGGCTATCCATGTGCGCATCCACCCAGATCAATCCCAGCGCCCCGTGCAGGGTGCGCGCGACGCCCGCCCAGGTCCCGCCCGCGCAACTGTGGTCGCCGCCCAGCACGCAGGGCAGGCGATCCTGCCGCAGCGCCTGTGCCACCGCGCCGGCGAGCAGGCCGCATAGGCGGCTCACCGCCGCCTGCTTGCGCCGGTCCCCGGCATGGGGGCTCAGCATCGCGCCGGCGCGCGCTTCGACGCCGCGGGCGCGCAGGCGAGCTTCGAGGAGCGGTGTCAGCACGGCCGGCGCGTCGGCGCAGCCGGGCTCGGCGCCGCCCAACCCCCAGGCAGCGCCGATGATCTCAACCTGTCGGTGCGCCACTACCACTTCGCGGTCCGTATCTTGCTCTTGTCACTGATGTGACGACCGGTGCCCGACGGTGGCAGGAATGGGCGAGCTTCGCGCTCGGCCTGTGGCTCGCCGTTTCGCCGTGGGCGGCGGGCTACGCGGAGTACCACGCCGCCACCGCCAATGCCGTGTTCATGGGTCTGGCGCTCGCCCTGGGCTCCCACTTCCAGGCGGCGCTGGATGAATGCCAGGGGGAGTGGCTGAACCTTGCGGCAGGCCTGTGGCTCGTCGCCGCGCCCTTCTACCTGGGATTCGAGCATGCCGTGGCGACGGCGACGTCGATCTGCGTGGGTAGCTTCGTCGCGGGACTTGCGGGCTCGGCGCTGTCCGTGGGGAGGCAGAACGCTCATTAAGGGTTAGACCAGCACAGCTTAGACAAGCGCTTTGCGGTAACCTCCCGCGCGATGTTCACAGGAATCGTGCAGGCGGTGGGGACCATCGTGCGCCTGCGGCCGCTCGAGATAGATTGCGGGGCGCTGGATGTGTCGGACGTCGCGGTGGGGGACTCCATCAGCGTGCAAGGGGTCTGCCTCACCGTCACCGCGTTGACGCAGCGCGGGTTGACCGCGGATGTCTCCGAGGAAACCGCCCGCCTCACCGCGGGGCTCGACCAGCCGGGCGCGGTCAACCTGGAAAAGGCGCTTGCGCTGGGGGAGCGCCTGGGCGGGCACCTGGTCGCCGGCCATGTCGACGGCGTCGGCGAGGTGGTGCGCCGGCAGGGCGGCGTCGTCGCGGTTCGCGCACCGGACGAGCTGGCGCGATTCATCGCGAAGAAGGGATCGATCTGCGTCGACGGCGTCAGTCTCACGGTCAATGCCGTGGACGGCAGCGTCTTCGAAGCGAACCTCGTCCCGCACACGCTCGAGGTGACCACCCTGTCGCGGCTGCAGCCCGGATCGCGGGTCAACCTCGAAGCGGACCTCCTCGCGCGCTATGTCGAGCGGCTGCTCGCCTGCCGCGGGTAGTCAGACACCGAGCCAGGAAAGCAGCTCCTGCAGGCTTTCCGAGGCTCGCATGCGCACGCCCCGGTTGTTCGCCACGGCCTGCGTGAAGCGGCCGGGATCCATGATCGGCGGCGCGGCGAGGATCGCCACCTGCGGCGCGTGCGGCAGCTGCGCCAGCATGCGCTGCTGCTCCTCGGCCATGAAGCTGCCGAAGGCGAGGCGGTCGGCCACCGTCATCTCGCCGGTCACGCGCGTGCAGTCCATCAGCATGCGCCCAAGCCGGTAGCGCGCCGCCGCTTGAAGCAGGCTGCTGTAGCCGGACTGCGCCTCGGCCAGCTGGAACCGGCCGCTCACCGCGGCGTACAGGTATCCGATACGAGGCTCGACCTCGAACTGCACGGCGTTCAGCGCGCCAGCGAGCGGAACACCGGACCCCAGGCCGGATGGCCGGCTTCGGCCGGGTCGAGATCGATTGCCGGGTTGGCGCGCAAGGCGAGCTGGAACTGCGCCCGGCACTGCTGCATGCGGCCCGCGGCGCACTGGATGAATGCCAGGTGCTTGTGGGCGACGACCTGGTCGGCCGGCTCCACCCCGTGCTCCAGCGCGTTCTGCAGCAGCTCCTCTGCGGCGGCATGCTCGCCCTCCTCGTAGCGCTTCAGGCCTTCGCCGAGCGCCACCTGGCCCTTGGAAGCGAAAATGGCGATGGCCAGCGCTTTGAGCTGGGCCTCCAGATCCTGCGGCGCACCCGAGCACCCCGAAACCGCGACCGCAAATGCCAAAGCAAGTACGTTGTTTTTCATTTTGCCTGCCTTTTTATTGTGGACGGCCCGCCAAGCATAGGCGAAGCCGAAGCTTCGTGCGAGCCGCCGGTGCCGGGCGACCGGCTAGCCGCGATGCTCGCCGAGCACGTCCTCGACGTACAGCTTGTTCACCGCGACCATCAGGGCGGCGGCCAGCGGGGTGGCCACCGCCACGCCGAGCCCGCCCGCCACTACGCCGAGCAGCACCTGGGCGAACAGGATGAGTGCCGGGGCGAGGTACACGGCCTTGTGCTGCACGATCGGGGACAAAATGTAGCTCTCGACGGCCTGCACGACGAGGTACAGCAGCGCAATCCAGCCGACCATCTGTGCGCCTTCGGCGAAGCCGACCAGTAGCGCGGGTACGGCGGCGATCAGCGGGCCGATGTACGGCACGAACTCCATTACGCCGGCGAGCAGCGCGAGCGGCAAGGCGAACGGCGCGCCGATCGCGAGCAGCCCCGCGCCCACCAGCAGGGCGATCACCAGCCCGAGCAGCGCCTGGGCGACGACCCAGCGCCGCAGCACCTCGCCGATGGCGTGCAGCACCGCCCGCACCCGTGCGCGCCTGGGCTTTGCCACGAGATGCACCAGGCCGTCGACGTAAAGCCTGGGCTGTGCCGCGAGGAACGCGGCGAAGAACACCACGATGGCCACGTTGGCGAGCGCGCCGAAGGTCGAGCCAAGCAGCCCCAGTCCCTTGCCGAGGAATTGCATCTCGCCGCCCGAGGCGCCGCTGAGCTGCGCGAGCTGCAGCAGGGTCCTGCCGATTTCGCTGTCTTCCAGGCGCTTTCGCGTGTCCTCGACGATTTGCGGAATGCGCGTGCTCAGGCCCACCGATTCCTCCACCACCTGGCGGCCGAAGAGATATCCGCCGAGCGCAAGCAGCACGACCAGGGAAAGGCCGACCAGGGCGAGCGTCCAGCCGGTGCGCAGGCCGGTCTTGCGCGCCAGCCAGTCGGCCGGCGCGCGCAGCAGGATGGCGAGCAGCACGCCGAGGAACGCCAACAGGACTACGTCGAGGCCATACCAGAGCAGCACCAGCAGCACCACGACGGCAAGCGCGATGCCGACCCATACGAGCGCGCGCTGCGCGGTGTCCTTGCGTTCGGGCTTGTCCATCGCTCCGATGGACCCTGTACGATGCGGCGAGTTCATGAGCCGCAGCATTCGCTTCGACCCCTCCCTGCCGGTCAGCGCACGCCGCGAAGATATCCGGCAAGCCATCGCGCGCCATCCGGTGGTCGTGGTGTGCGGCGAAACCGGCTCGGGCAAGACCACGCAGTTGCCCAAGATCCTGCTCGACATGGGGCGCGGCGCGGCCGGGCGCATCGGCCACACCCAGCCGCGGCGCATCGCGGCGCGCTCGGTCGCGGCGCGCATCGCCGAGGAGCTGGGCACCGAGCTGGGCGGGCTGGTCGGATACAAGGTGCGCTTTCAGGGCGAGCTGCGCGACGACTCGGTGATCAAGCTGATGACCGACGGCATCCTGCTCGCCGAAACACAGGGCGATCGAGAGCTGCGCCAGTACGGCTCGATCATCATCGACGAGGCGCACGAGCGCACCGTGAACATCGATTTCCTGCTCGGCTACCTCAAGCGGCTGGTATCGAAGCGCGATGACCTGAAAGTCGTGGTCACCTCGGCCACCATCGATGCCGGGCGCTTCTCGGCACACTTCGGCGGCGCACCGGTGATCGAGGTGTCCGGGCGGCTTTACCCGGTCGAGGTGCGCTACCGTCCGGTGGCCGGTGACGCGGAGGACACGACCCGCGAAGAAGAGGAGCAGGCGCTCGCCGAGGCCGTCGCCGAAGCCTGCCGCGAGGGGGAAGGCGACGTGCTGGTGTTCCTGCCGGGCGAGCGCGAGATCCGCGACACCGCGGAGGTTCTGAGAAAGCACCGGGTGAATGGCGAGATCGTGCCGCTTTACTCGCGCCTTTCTGCCGCCGAGCAGGATCGCGTGTTCCGCCCGGGCAAGGAGCGGCGCATCGTGCTGGCGACCAATGTGGCCGAGACCTCGCTCACCGTGCCGCGCATCCGCTACGTGGTGGACACCGGGCTCGCCCGCGTCAAGCGCTACAGCTACCGCAACAAGGTGGAGATGCTGCGCGTCGAGCCGATCTCCCAGGCCGCGGCGAAGCAGCGTGCCGGGCGCTGCGGGCGGGTTGCGCAGGGCGTGTGCATCCGCCTTTACTCGGAGGAGGATTATGCCAAGCGCCCGGCCTTTACCGACCCGGAGCTGTTGCGCTCCTCGCTCGCCTCGGTGATCCTGCGCGCCAAGTCCCTCGGCCTGGATGACGTCGAGCGCTTTCCGTTCCTCGACCCGCCCAGCCCGCGCGCCATCGCCGACGGCTACGGCCTGCTGCATGAGCTGAACGCGGTCGACGAGAACAAGTCGCTTACCCAGGTAGGGCGCGAGCTTGCCAGGCTGCCGCTCGATCCGCGCGTGGCCCGCATGCTGGTAGCGGCGCGCGACGAGCGCTGCCTCGAGCAGGTGCTGGTCATCGCCGCGGCGCTTTCGGTGCAGGATCCGCGCGAGCGGCCGCTCGAGCGGGCGGCGACGGCCGACGAGCGCCATGCCGCCTTCGCCGACGAGCGCTCCGACTTCGTCGCCTTCCTCAAGCTGTGGAAGCTGCAGGACGAGCCGGGGCTGCGCCGCCTGTGCCGCGACAACTTCCTCTCGTACCCGCGCATGCGCGAATGGCGCGACGTGCACGCGCAGCTGGAAGCTGCGCTTAGGGAGCTCCAGTGGCCGCATTCGACGGTCGATCCGCAAAAGGGATATCGCCAGATCCATCGCGCGCTGCTCGCCGGCTTGCTCGGCAACCTCGGCATGCGCGACGAGTCGGACACGAGCTACACCGGCGCCCGGGGAATCAAGTTCTGGCTGCACCCCGGTTCCTGGACGAAGAAGCCCGGCAAGTGGATCGTCGCCGCGGAGCTGGTGGAGACGACGCGACTCTTTGCCCGCTGCGTGGCGAGCATCGATCCCAAGTGGCTGGAGGACCTGGGCGCTCACCTGCTCAAGCGCGACCGGCGCGACCCGCACTGGGAGAAAAGTCGAGCGCAAGTGGTCGCGCTGGAGCGCGGCACGCTCTACGGCCTGCCGGTGTACGCGGACCGGCGGGTGCCCTACGGCCCGCTCGACCCGAAGCTCGCTCGCGATATCTTCATCCGCGCGGCGCTGGTGGAAGGAGACTTCGACACCCGCGCGCCTTTCCTCGCGCACAACCGCCGCCTGGTCGCGGACATCGAGCGCCTGGAGCACAAGTCGCGCCGTCCCGACATCCTGGTGGACGAGGCGCTGATCCACGCGTTCTACGAGGCGCGCATCCCGGAAGGCGTGCACGACGGCGCCGGCTTCGAGCGCTGGCGGCTGCAAGCCGAGCGCACCCAGCCCAAGCGGCTGTTCCTGTCGCGCGAGGACCTGATGCGGCACGAGGCGGCCGGCATCACCACCGACAACTTTCCGCCCGCGCTGCAGCTCGGGCCGAGCCGCTTCGCGCTCGAATACCATTTCGAGCCCGGCTCGCCGCGCGACGGCGTCACCCTCACCGCACCGCTCGCGCTGCTTAACCAGGTGCCCGCGGCGCGCGCGGACTGGCTGGTGCCCGGGCTGCTGAAGGAGAAGGTGCGGGCGCTGGCCAAGTCGCTGCCGCAGCGCCTGCGGCACAAGCTCGGACCGCTGGAGGAGTTTGCCGAATCGTTCTGCTCGACGGTCGAACCCGACGACCGGCCGCTCGCCGACGCGCTCGCGCGCTTCATCCGCGACCAGCTGAATCTCGACATTCCGGTCGATGCCTTGCGCGCCGACTCGGCGCCGCCCCACCTGCACATGAATTTCCGGGTAGTGGACGATCATGGCCGCCAGCTCGCCATGAGCCGCAACCTGCCCGAGCTGAAGCGCGAGTTCTCCCCCGACACCGAGGCGGTGCTGCAGGAGGGCCTGACCGGGGAGAAGCACACCGGCTGGACCCTGGGCGACCTTGCTGAGCTTATGGAGCTCGAGCGCGGCGGGCGCATCCTGATCGGCTACCCCGCCTTGGTGGACGAGGGCGATGGCGTGACGCTGCAGGTGTTCGATTCGCCCGAGAAGGCCCGCGAGGTGCACCGGACCGGCGTGCGCCGGCTGCTCCTCCTCTCGTTCCGCGATCGCATCCGCGATCTGGAGCGCGACCTGGCGAAGGACATGGCGTTGGGGCCGCTCAAGGAAGATCTCGTGGTCGCCGCGCTGGAGCGCACGTTCCTTGCTGAGACCCTGCCCATGATGCAGGCGCAATTCGCGCGGCGCGTGGACGAAGGCCGCAGCCGCTTCAACCTCATCGCGCAAGAGATCGCCCGCACCGCGCGCGGCATCCTGGCCGAGCACGCCGCGCTCGCGAAGAAGCTGAACGGCATGGAAAAGGGCTTTCCCGGGCCGGTCGCCGACATCCGGCAGCAGCTCGCCCGGCTGCTTGCGCCGGGATGGCTGGCGAGCACGCCCTGGGAGCGGCTGCAGCACCTGCCGCGCTATCTCAAGGCGGCATCCTTGCGCCTGGACAAGCTGCGCGCGGACCCGGGCCGCGACGCCCGCCTGGCCGCCGAGGTAGCCGCGCTCGAGCAGGCGTATCGAAGGCAGGTGCAGTCGAAGGCGAGGCAGGGAGGCCAGCGTGCGGACCTTGCCCAGTTCGGCTGGCTGCTGGAGGAGCTGCGCGTGTCGCTGTTCGCCCAGGAGCTGAAGACGCCGGTGCCGGTTTCCGTCAAGCGCCTGGCGAAGTTGTGGGACACTTTGCGCCGATGAGCATCGCCGGCGCGCTTCTCTACGGACTGGCAAACCTGCTCCATCCGCGCATGCTGTGGCTCATGGTGTGGCCGATGCTCGTCTCACTCACGCTCTGGGGCATCGCCGCGCTGGCGCTGTGGACGCGCCTGGCCGTCTGGCTGGCGCAGCGGCTGCAGCAATGGCTCGAGCCCGCCGCCGCCTTCATTCGCTTTGACCTGGGCGATGCCGCGATGATCGCGGCCCACGTGCTGCTGTTCCTGCTGTTCGTGCCGCTGGTGTACGTGACCGCCCTTTTCATCCTCGGCGTGTTCGGCATGCAGAAGATGGTGGATCACGTCGCCGCCCGCTCGTTCCCGGCCTTGCAGCGCCGTCATGGCGGCGGCACGGCCGGCAGCGTCTGGAACGGCATCGTGGCTTTGCTCGGCATGGCCGGCATGTTCGTCGTCAGCCTGCCGCTATGGATCCTGCCGCCGCTGTGGCCGCTGATCCCCCTTGTCATACTCGCGTGGGTCAACCAGCGTTTGCTGCGCTACGACGCCCTGGCCGAGCATGCGGACGCGCAGGAAATGGCGCGCATTTTCCGGGGGCGGCGCCCGGGCCTTTACCTGCTCGGCCTGCTGCTCGCGCTTGCCGCCTTCGTGCCGCTGGTCGGGCTGGTCGCCCCGGTGGTGTTCGGACTCGCGTTTATCCGCTACCTGCTCGGCGCGCTGGAGCGCGAGCGCGCTATTGAGCTCCCCTATGAGGGCCATGCCCACAAAGAATTGGCCAGCGGGAACACCACCTCCTAGACTGGGTCCATTCTCTTTTGGAAGGAGTCGCCGTGTTTCCCAACCGTGAAGGACAGAAAGTTCCACAGGCAACCTTTCGCACCCGGACCGAGTCCGGCGAGTGGAAGCCGCTCGGCACCGACGATATCTTCAAGGGCAAGACCGTGGTGGTGTTCTCCCTGCCCGGCGCGTTCACCCCGACCTGCTCGTCCACCCACGTGCCGCGCTACAACGAGCTGGCGCCGGCGTTCTTCGCCAATGGCGTGGACCGGATCGTCTGCGTTTCGGTCAACGACGCGTTCGTGATGAACGAATGGGGCCGGACGCAGGAATGCGGCAACGTCACCCTGCTGCCGGACGGCAACGGCGAGTTCACCGAAAAAATGGGCATGCTCGTCGACAAGAGCGAGCTCGGCTTCGGCAAGCGTTCCTGGCGCTACTCGATGCTGGTCAAGGACGGGGTGATCCAGAAGATGTTCATCGAGCCCGAGAAGCCGGGCGACCCGTTCGAGGTCTCGGATGCCGATACCATGCTCGACTACATCAATCCGAAGGCGAAGAAGCCCGACCAGGTGGCTCTGCTGACGCGCGAAGGCTGCGGCTATTGCGCCAAGGCGAAGGCACTGCTGAAGGAGCTGGGCTACGCCTACTCCGAGGTGAGGCTCGACCACAGCGATCGCTCGCGGGTGGTGGGTGCGATCACCGGCCGAGGCACGGTGCCGCAGATCTTCATCAATGGCCGCCATATCGGCGGGCTGGAAGACCTGCAGCAGTGGGCCAAAAAGGCGGCGTGATTGTTCGGCGCCTACGTCATCGGGGACGAGATCCTCGTAGGCAAGCGCCAGGACAAGCATCTCGCCTTTCTCATCGAGGCCCTCGCCAAGCGGGGGCTTCGCCTTTCATGGGCCCACTACGTGGGTGACGAGCCGCAGCGTCTTACCCAGGCGCTGCGGCTAAGCCTCGCATCCAGCGACGTGGTGTTCGCCTTCGGCGGCATTGGGGCCACGCCGGACGACCACACTCGGCAATGCGCGGCCGCCGCCGCCGGCGTGGGGCTGCAGCTGCATCCGCTGGCCGAGCGCGAGATCCGGGCACGCTTCGGCGGCGAAGCGTCGCCGGAGCGGCTGCAGATGGGCCACTTCCCCGAGGGAGCGCAAATCATCCCCAACCCGGTCAACCGCGTTCCGGGCTTCAGCCTGCGAGAGCATCATTTCATGCCCGGCTTCCCCCAGATGGCCTGGCCGATGACCGAATGGGTGCTCGAGACGCGCTACCGGGAACTCTTCGGCCGCGATCGATGGAGCGAGGCTTCCATCCTGGTCTACGAGGCCGGGGAGAGCCAGCTCATAGGCGCCATGCAAGCCGTAGGCGCGCGCTACCCGCAAGTGAAGGTATTCAGCCTGCCGTCCATGGGCAGCGACGGCAGCCGCCGCCATGTCGAGCTCGGGGTGCGCGGTGACCCCGGGACGGTGGGCGCGGCCGCCGCGGCGCTGCGAGAGGCGGTACGCAGCGCCGGCTTTGTGTTTTCGGATGCCCCAAAAGCAAAGCCCGCCTAGCGGCGGGCTTTGGAACTGCAACGGCCGGCTTTGCGGCTTATGCGGCCTTCTTCGGCTTGCTCAGGCCTCGCGCGGTTTCGGTAGCGGCAGCGACGTTGGCCTCAGCAATCTCGGTCGCCTGCTTGGCGACCTTGTTGAGGTTGTCGTACGCCGAGTTGGCGGCGGCGAGCATCGACTTTACTGCGGCGACCGCGACGTCCGAGCCGGCGGGCGCGTTCTTCGACACCTTGTCGAGGAGCGTAACGAAGTTCTCGTTCCACTCGGCGACGCGGCGCTCTGCAACCTTCGACAGCTCGGCGTTGGCGCCGGTGGCCACTTCGTACACGCTTTTCGAGTAGGCAAGCGCCTTCTCGACGGCCGGCTGGGCAAAGGCGTTCTGCAGGCTGACGAACTCCTGCACGTCCTTGGCGCCGAGCAGGGCTCGGGTGTTGGTGATGGAGTCTTCGAAGGCGCTCTTCACTGCGCTGGCCTGGATCGTCGCCAGCTTCTCAAAGGCGGCGAACTGTGCGTTCGCCACGGCCAGGAACGCTTCCACGTTCGCCTTGTTGGCCGCTTGAATCTGTTCTGGGGTCACGTACATTTGCTGGCTCCTGTCCTTTTAAGGGGCGCTGCTCATTTTGTGCAATGCAACAATCGGCATTTTAGGCTCTACTGACCGGAAGTCAAGAATATTGTGCGTAGCACCATTCGTGATTCCCTTATCACCGCCGCCGCTACAACGGTGAGTTAGTGCACGCTTACTACGATCCCAACGCACTGACGACCGAGAGCGACCCGTTTCCCGTCTTTGCGCGCCTGCGGGACGAGGATCCGGCGCATTGGAGTCCAAGCCTTAAGGGATGGGTGCTGACGAGATACGACGACGTGAAACGCGTCTGCCTCGACACCGCCGGAATGTCGTCGGATCGGCTGCGACCCTTCTTCGCCACCCTGCCTTCCGCGGAAGGCGAACGCATCGCGGCGCTGATGCGCTATCTCACGCTGTGGATGGTGTTCAAGGACCCGCCCGAGCACACCCGGCTGCGCAGGCTCGCCGCGCGCGTATTCAACGTGCGCTCGGTCAACGCCCTGCGCCCTCATATCGAGGCGATCACCGGCAGCCTGCTCGATGATTTGCGCGGCCGCCGGGAATTCGACTTCATTGGCGAGTTCGCCGGCCCGCTTCCGGCGCTGGTCATCATGCACATGCTCGGCGTGCCGCGCACCGAGCTGGCCCGGCTGAAGCGCCTGTCCGATGAGATGGCGCTGTTCATCGGCAGTGCCCGCGACTCGCCGGACAAGTACGGCCGCGCCGAAGCCGCGACGACCGAGATGGCCGCGCTGTTTCGCGACCTCGCGGCCCGGCGCCGCGCCCAGCCGCAAGCCGACCTGCTGTCAGCGCTCGTTCAGGCGCAGGAGGGCGGCGATCGCCTTACCGACGATGAGCTGGTGGCCACGTGCGTCCTGCTGCTCTTCGCCGGCCATGAAACCACCACGCACCACATCGCCAACGGCGTGCGCGCGCTGCTCCAATTCCCCGGCGAGCTGCAAAAGCTGCGCAGCCAGCCGCGCCTTGCGGCGCCGGCAGTCGAGGAGCTTCTGCGCTACGACGGGCCGATCGGCGCGCAGGTGCGCATCGTGCGCGAGCCGCAGACCCTGCACGGCAAGCACCTGAAGCCGGGGGAGCGCGTGTTCCTGCTGATGAATGCGGCGAACCGCGATCCGCGCGCGTTTTCCGAGCCCGATCGACTGGACCTGGAGCGTAACGGCGTGCCGCATCTCACCTTCGGGTTCGGCGCGCACATCTGCCTGGGCTTTCCGCTGGCGCGGCTGGAAGGCCAGATCGCGATCCCGGCGCTGCTGCAGCGCTGGCGCCGGATGGAGATCGCCGCACCGCGCCTGGAGTGGCTCGACTCTATGGTGTTGCGCGGCATGAAGCGCCTGCCGCTGCGGGTCGAGGCTTGAGCAGCGAGCCGGACCATCTTCCGCGGCGGCTGTGGTGGGTGCTGGCGGCTCTGACTTTCGCGTGGGGCTTCAACTGGACCGCGATGAAGGTCGCGCTTGCAGAGGTGCCACCATGGACCTTCCGCAGCTTCTGCCTCGGGCTGGGCTCGGCGGTGCTGTTCGCCGCGCTGCGCGCCGGCGGGCAACGCCTCGCCGTGCCGCGCCGCGAATGGGGCCGCCTTGCGCTGCTTGCGCTGCTCAACATTACCTGCTGGAACATGCTGGTCGCCTTCGGCGTGGCACTGATCCCATCGGGACGCGCCGCCATCCTCGCCTACACCATGCCGGTATGGGCCATCCCGCTCTCGGTCTGGGTGCTTGGCGAGCGCGTCACCCGCCGCAAGCTTGCCGGCCTCGGGCTGGGGTTGGCCGGACTTGCTTTGCTGCTGGGCGAAAATCTGTTTGCGCTGGGTGCTGCGCCGCTCGGGTCGCTGCTGGTGCTGGGCGCAGCCCTAAGCTGGGCGCTCGGCACCGTGCTGCAGAAGCGCTTCCCGATGAGCATGCCGGCCGGCGCCTATACCGCCTGGATCATGCTGCTGGGCGGCGTGCCGATTTTCCTGGGTACGCTGTTGTTCGAGGACGCGGCCGCCCTGCGCGATGTGGGCTTGCGGGCGTGGGCCGGCGTGGTCTACAACGTGCTGGTGTCCTTCGCTTTCGCCCACTGGGCGTGGATCAAGATCGCCACGTCGGTTCCGGTCAGCGTGTTCGCCATCAGCATGCTGATCATTCCGGTGATCGGTGTGCTGAGCGGCATCGTGTTCCTGGGCGAGCGCCCGAGCTGGGCGGAGCTCGCCGCGCTCGTGCTCGTGCTCGGCGCGCTCGCCACCGTCATCCGCCCGCAGCTGCGATAGCCCTTTGCTTCGGGATGCGGCCGACATCCCAGGCGGCAAGCGCTTCGTCCAGGTCGGCGGTGGGCGGCTGCCCAAGGAAGCGCAATGCCTCGCGCAAGAGCACGTCCCGCTGCGCCGCGTCGATTGCAAGTGCCCCGGTCTGCTTGGACAGCTTCTCGCCTTTCGCGTTTAGGGCGACCGGCACATGCAAGAAGCGCGGCGAGGGCTCGCCCAGCAGTCGCTGCAGGTAGACCTGCCGTGCCGTGGAGTCCAGCAGGTCCGCGCCGCGCACCACATCGGTCACGCCCTGGTCCGCGTCGTCTACCACCACGGCGAGCTGGTAGGCAAATTGCCCGTCGGCGCGGTACAGGATGAAGTCGCCGACCTCGGCGCACAGCACCTGGGACTGGGCGCCCTGCACGCGATCGGCAAAAGCGATGGGATCGGCGCCGGTCCTCAGCCGCAGCACGCGCCCCAACCGGTTCGCGGCCAGCCCCTGCCGGCAAGTGCCGGGGTAGATGCGGGCGCCATCCGCAGCGAGCCCCAGGCACGAGTCGGCGATTTCGCGACGCGTGCAGCCGCACCAATACGTGTGCTGCCGCAGCGTCTCCAGCGCCGCCTGATAGCGCGGCGCCCGCAGGCTCTGGTAGAGCACCGGGCCATCCCACGCGAGCCCCAGCCGCTCCAGCGTGCGCAGGATCAGGTCCGCCGCGCCCGCCTGCTGCCGCGGCGCATCCAGGTCCTCGATGCGCACCAGCCAGCGGCCTCGCGCCGCCCGCGCGTCGAGCCAGCTTGCCAGCGCTGCGACCAGCGAGCCGAAGTGAAGCGGCCCGGTGGGCGAGGGCGCGAACCGGCCTACGTACATGAGTGTCTAGAGTACACTGCATGGTCCAGCGCGAAAGGATCTGGCGTGGCAACGGTCGAGCTCACCAAGGACAATTTCGAGAAAACCGTCGGCGAAAATGCGATGGTGATCGTCGACTTCTGGGCACCGTGGTGCGGACCCTGCCGCGGCTTCGCGCCGATCTTCGAAAAGGCCTCCGAGGAGCATCCGGACATCGTGTTCGCGAAGATCAATACCGATGAGCAGCACGAGCTGGCCGGCGCATTCGGCATCCGTTCCATCCCTACCCTTATGGTGTTTCGCGACAAGATCATTCTGTTCCAGGAGGCGGGCGCGTTGCCGGGCAACGCCCTGCAGCAGGTCATCGCGCAAGCCAAATCCGTCGATATGGCCAAGGTTCACTCGGAAATCGCCGCGCAGCAATCCAAGCCTTCGGCCTAGCGCCCCGGCCGCCCATGACCGAGATGCGGCCCGGCCGGGAACGCGGCCACGCCAGCCACGGCTGGCTGGAGTCCTACCACAGCTTCTCCTTCGCCGATTATCACGACCCGCGTCACATGGGGTTCGGCGCGCTGCGCGTGATCAACGAGGATCGCGTGCAGCCCGGCACGGGGTTCGGCCCGCACGGCCACCGCGACATGGAAATCATCACCTATGTGCTGGCGGGCTCGCTCGGGCACCAGGACTCCATGGGCAACGGCTCGACCATCAGACCGGGCGACGTGCAGCGCATGAGCGCCGGCAGCGGCGTGCGCCACAGCGAGTACAACAACGAGAAAGCCGGCGTAACGCACTTCCTGCAGATTTGGATCGAGCCGCAGGTCGCCGGCATCGCGCCGTCCTATGAGCAGAAGCACTTTGCCGCGCATGAAAAGCGCGCCCGCCTGCGGCTGATCGCGTCGCCGGACGGCGCGGAGGGCTCGGTGCGCGTGCACCAGGACGCGCGCATCTATGCCGGCCTGTTCGACGGCGACGAGCGCGCCGACCATGCGCTCGCCGAGGCTCGCTTGGGCTACGTCCACCTGGTGCGCGGCAAGCTGGAAGTGAACGGCAAGGCGCTGACCGCCGGGGACGCACTGAAAACTGACGGCAAAGCGCTCGTGTTGTCGCGCGGAGAAGACGCCGAGGTGCTGGTGTTCGATTTGCCGCCGAAAGCGCCATGAGCAGCACACGCCTCGAGAAGGATAGCTTCGGGCCCATCGAGGTGCCCCAGGCGCGTCTGTGGGGCGCGCAGACCGAGCGCAGCCGCCGGTATTTCCGCATCTCCTCGGAGCGCATGCCGCTCGCGGTGGTCTACAGCCTCACGCTGGTGAAGAAGGTCGCCGCGGGGGTCAATGCCGATCTGGGGTTGCTGGACCGCAGCAAGGCGCAGGCGATTCGCGCCGCAGCCGACGAGGTGCTGGCCGGCAAGCACGACGAGGAGTTTCCGCTCGCGGTCTGGCAGACGGGTTCGGGGACGCAAAGCAACATGAACGTCAACGAGGTGCTTGCGAACCGCGCCTCCGAGCTCCTCGGCGGCGAGCGCGGACAGCAGCGGCGCGTGCATCCAAACGACGAGGTCAACCTGGGCCAATCATCCAACGACGTGTTTCCGACGGCTATGCACATCGCCGCCGCGCGCGGCATGGAGGCAGACCTGATACCGGCGGTCGAGAGGCTGCACGCGACGTTCGAGTCCAAGCGCGCCGCATTCGATGCCATCGTGAAGGTCGGGCGCACGCACCTGCAGGACGCCACGCCGCTCACTCTTGGCCAGGAATTTTCGGGCTATGCCGCGCAGCTTGAGCACTCGCTCGCCGCCATGCGGGCAGCGCTGCCGGCGCTTTGCGAGCTCGCGGTGGGCGGCACCGCCGTCGGCACGGGCCTCAACACGCACCGCGATTTCCCCCGCCGGGTGTGCGAGCAGGTTGCCGCAGAAACCGGGCTGCCGTTCGTGGAAGCGAGAAACAAGTTCGCCGCGCTGGCCGGCCACGAAGCGCTGGTCTTCGCCCACGGCGCCCTGAAAACGCTGGCCGCGGCGCTCGCCAAGATCGCCAACGACGTGCGCCTCGCGGCATCCGGACCGCGCTGCGGACTGGGCGAGCTGCGCATTCCGGAGAACGAGCCCGGCAGCTCGATCATGCCGGGAAAGGTGAATCCGACGCAGGCCGAGGCGCTCACCATGCTGTGCGCGCAAGTCATGGGCAACGACGTCGCGGTCAACATCGGCGCTGCCGCCGGACACTTCGAGCTCAACGTCTACAAACCGATGATCATCCATGCATTCCTGCAAAGCCAGCGGCTGCTCGCCGATGGCAGCCGCTCGTTCGACGAGCACTGCGTTCGCGGCATAGAGCCCAACGAGCCGCGCATTCGCGAGTTGCTGGAGCGCTCGCTCATGCTGGTGACCGCGCTTTCCCCGCATATCGGGTATGACAAGGCTGCCGAGATCGCCAAGAAGGCGCACCGCGAGGGCAGCACGCTGCGCGAAGCCGCGCTCGGCCTGGGTTACGTCACGGCGGCGGATTTCGATCGCTGGGTGCGGCCCGAATCCATGCTCGGCCCGACGGGTTGAACCGCAGAGCTTTCATCACCGCATCGCTCGCTGCGCTGCTCGCCCCGGCCGGCGGGTGGGCCGCCGGCCGCTTCGAGCGCGGCCTGCTGTGGCGCGTGACCCGCAAGGGCCTTGCCGCAAGCCACGTCTACGGCACCATTCATGTCGCCGATCCGCGGCTTGACCGGCTGCCCGGGCCGGTCAGCAAATCGTTCGACGCTGCCCGCGCCCTGATGCTGGAGTTCGTGCCTGACCGCTATGCGAAGGAGCGCTTTCTCGAGGCAGCCATGTTCCTCGACGGGCAGACGCTTGAGGCCACGCTCGGCGCCGAGGATTTCGAGCGTGCCTACCGGCACCTCGCGCCGATGGGACTGCCCCGCGAGTTCGTGAACAAGATGAAACCCTGGGGCGTGCTGCTCAATATGCGCAACCCCAAAGGCGCGCAGGGCTCGCCGCTCGACAGCCAGCTGCTCGATCGGGCGCTCGCCCGGCGCATGCCGCTGTCGCAGATCGAGGGCGTGGAGGAGCAGATCTTCACGTTCGACGAGTTCCCGATGGATTCGCAGATCGCGCTGCTCAAGCACAGCCTCGCTCATGGCGCCGAACTCGCCGCGCTCGCCGAGCGCACGCTCCAGGCCTACCTGAAAGGCGACCTGGCGGGCATATGGCGGCTGCGCGAGCAATTCGCCGCGGCGCATCCTGCGATCGCGGCGCATCAGGCGATCCTGGACAAGCGAGTTGTGCACGACCGCAACGTGGTGATGGCGTTTCGCATGCAGCGCGAGCTGCGCCGGGGCAATGCCTTCATTGCGCTGGGCGCGCTGCATTTATACGGAACGCAGGGCGTGCTTGCGCGGCTCGAGGCCGACGGGTACCGCGCAGCCCGCGTTCTCTGATGATCGTCATCCTGATCTCGGGGCGCGGAAGCAACATGCAGGCGCTGCTCGACGCGGCGCTGCCGGTATCCGGGGTCATCAGCAACCGCGCCGACGCCGCCGGCCTGGCCGCCGCGGCTGCACGCGGGATCCCGACCCGGGTGGTCGAGCACCGGAAGTTCGCTACGCGCGAGGCGTTCGATGCCGCCCTGGCCGCGGAGATCGAACGCTTCGCGCCCAAGCTGGTTGCGCTGGCGGGGTTCATGCGCGTGCTTACGCCGGGCTTCGTCGCGCGCTACCGTGAGCGGTTGCTCAATATCCATCCTTCCCTGCTGCCCGCATTTCCGGGCCTTGAGACGCACGCGCGCGCCCTGGCCGCGGGCGTGAAGCTGCACGGCTGCACGGTGCACTTCGTGACCCCGCAGCTGGACCACGGGCCGATCGTGATCCAGGCGGCCGTGCGCGTGCGGCCCGACGACACCGCGGCTGCGCTGGCGGCGCGCGTACTGCGGCAGGAGCATGTGATCTATCCGAAGGCGGCAGGCTGGTTTCTCGACGACCGGCTGGTCGTCAGTTCGGGAGTGGTGAGCGTTAAAGGCAATGATGCGCAACTGGTCCTGGCTGCTGATTAGCGCCTGCGCCGCGGCCCACGCGGCGCCGCCGGCGCGCGTCGAGCTGTCCTTCGAGGTGCTGCACAACGGCTCTTCGGTGGCCCAGGTGGCGCACCGGCTGCAGCACGACGGCCACGTCTACGAGCTTACCGAGGCTTGGAGCGGCAGGGGCCTTTATGCGCTGCTCGGGACCGCTCGGCGCACCAGCCGTGGCCGTGTCGGCGAGGACGGCCTGCAGCCCATGGAGTACCGCGACGAGCGTACCGGCCGCAGGACCGCGCGCGCCCGCTTCGACTGGCACGCAAAGACCGTGACCATGCAGTACAAGGGCGACGCGCGCGTCGTGCCGCTTCCCCCGGATGCCAGCGATCGCCTCGCGTTCCTGTTCGACTTTGCGTTTTCGCCGCCGCCGGAGGGCGAAATATCGTTCCACCTGATGGATGGGCGAGGCAAGTCGCGCCATGTCTACGTGGTAGAAGGCACCGAGCAGCTCACTACGCCGGCGGGGCCGTTCGAGGCCCTGCGGCTGGTTCGGCGCACGGATGACGAAATTGCCGAAATCTGGCTCGCGACGCGGCACAGCTTTCTTCCGCTGCGCATCCGCGTGACCGAGAAGGACGGCACGCGTTTCGACCAGGTGGTAGTCCAGATTTCGGTGCCGTGACCCCGACGCGTGGCACGCTGGGTCACGCGGCCGCGGTCCTGGAAAGGATGCTCGCCTTTTCCGGCCCGGCGGACGAGACGCTGTCCGCCTACTTCCGGCAAAACCGTTCACTGGGCCAGAAAGAGCGCGCGTTCATCGCCGAGGCCGCGTTTGCCGTGCTGCGGCGCAAGCGCTCGCTGGAGGCGGCCGCCGGCAGCGCCAAGCCGGCGGCGCTGGTGGCTGCGGCCGCCATGCGCGTGCTGGGGCTTTCGGCCCGGGCCATGGAGGGCCTGGTCGAGCCTGCACTGGCGCAGCGCATCCGCAGCTTTCGCGCCGAGTCGTTGCCGCAGGCGATTCGTGCGGATTTGCCCGACTGGGTATGGGAACGGATCGTTGCGCAGCAAGGCGGCGACCAGGCGATGCTCATTAGCCAGGCGCTGCTCAACGCGGCGCCGCTGGACCTGCGCGTGAACCTGGCACGCACCAGCCGCGAAGAGACGCTCGAGCGTCTATTGGAAGAGGGCATCGACGCGGTGCCGACCCGGTACTCTCCGGCCGGCCTGAGGCTCGCCGGAAAGCCTGCGATAAACCGGCACCGCCTTTTTCAGGACGGGCTGATCGAGGTTCAGGATGAAGGCAGCCAGCTGCTTGCCTGGCTGGTCGCCCCCCGGCGCGGGGAAATGGTGGCCGATTACTGTGCGGGCGCCGGTGGCAAGACCCTTGCGCTCGCTATGCTCATGCGCGGCAGCGGTCGCGTATACGCGATGGACGTGTCCGCGAAGCGGCTGGCCGCCGCGGGGCCGCGCGCCGCCCGCGCCGGCGTCACCAATGTCCACACGGTGGTGCTATCCAGCGACGGCGACGCGCGTGCCAAGCGGCTCGCGGGAAAGCTGGATCGCGTGCTGGTGGATGCACCCTGCAGCGGCTTCGGCACCTTGCGGCGCAACCCGGATTTGAAGTGGCGTCATCCGGCAGCCGCGATCCTGGAGCTCGCGGCCAAGCAGCTCACGATCCTCGCGGCCGCGTCCCGGCTGGTCAAGGCGGGCGGCCGCCTGGTCTACGCCACGTGCAGCATTCTTCGCGAGGAAAACGAAGACATTGCCGAGCGATTCCAGGCCGAGCAGCCGCATTTCAGGCCGCTTGCCTGCGGCGAGCTGCTGGCCGCGCAGCGCATAACGCTCGATGCCGGGCGTTATCTGCGGCTTTGGCCCCACCGGCACGGCACGGACGGCTTTTTCGCCGCCGCCTTCGAGCGGGTCGCCTAGGGTGCAAAGGAACGATTCCACACGCCGCTTGTCTTTTAAAAAGTCCTTTCGCGGAAGCACTTTAGATGGCCGCAGACGACTTTGGAGCATTCGCGTAAAATGAGCTGCGCCTCTTAACAAACACGACTAGGGCATTCTAAAACTGATGATTTTCTCCGGCCTGTTCGATCTCCCCTGGTGGGGCTACGTGCTCGTCGCGCTGGGACTGACCCACGTGACCATCGCGGCGGTCACGATCTTTCTGCATCGCTGCCAGGCGCACCGGGCGCTCGAGCTGCATCCCGTGGTGTCGCATTTTTTCCGCTTCTGGCTTTGGCTGACCACAGGGATGGTGACCAAGGAGTGGGCCGCGATCCATCGCAAGCATCACGCGAAGTGCGAAACGGCGGAAGACCCTCACAGCCCGCAGATCTACGGCATCAACCGGGTGTTGTGGGCCGGCGTGCTCCTCTATGTGAAAGAGTCGTACAACAAGGAAACCCTCGAGCGCTACGGTCACGGTACGCCGGACGACTGGATGGAACGCAACGTCTATACGAGGCACGCCATGGCCGGCATCCTGTCGATGCTGGCCTTCGACCTGGTCGCCTTCGGCCTGGTGCCGGGAGCCCTGATCTGGCTGACCCAGATCGCCTGGATTCCTTTCTGGGCGGCGGGCGTCATCAACGGCGTGGGGCACTTCTTCGGCTACCGCAGCTACGACGTGGCGGATGCCAGCACGAATATCGTTCCCTGGGGCATCCTCATCGGCGGCGAGGAGCTGCACAACAACCATCATGCGTACGCCTCGTCTGCCAAGCTGTCCTCGAAGTGGTATGAGTTCGACATCGGCTGGATGTACATCCGCCTCATGGAGATGCTGGGGCTGGCCACGGTGAAGAAGCTTGCGCCCAAGCCGCGCTTCGCCGAGCCGAAGGCCGCGGCCGATCTGGACACGCTGCACGCGGTGATCGCGAATCGCTACGATGTGCTGTCGCGCTATGCTCAGTCCATCCGCCGCACCTACGCCGAGGAGGTTGAGCGCCTCAGGCACTGGTCGCCGCGAGATGCCGAGGTGTTGCGCTCGCTCAAGCGCGTGCTGCTGCGCGGACAGGCGGCCGCCGGCGCCGAGGGCGCCCGGCTTTCCGAGGTACTGAAGAATTCGCGCGCGCTGGCTACTGTGATTGCAATGCGCGATGAGCTGTCCGCGCTGTGGGAGCGGTCCAGCGCATCCAAGGAGCAGTTGCTGCGGCAGCTGCAGGACTGGTGCCACCGTGCCGAGGCGAGCGGTATCGCTCCGCTGGTGGATTTCTCGCAACGCCTGCGTTCGTACGCCTAGCCGCCGGCCAGGTGGAAAGCAAAAGGCCCGCTTGCGCGGGCCTTTTTCATTTCAGCTTCGTTTCCTTGTAGATCACGTGCTTGCGCGCCTTGGGATCGTACTTCCTGATCTCGAGCTTGTCGGGCGTGGTGCGCTTGTTCTTGGTGGTGGTGTAGAAATGGCCGGTGCCGGCCGAGGATTCCAGCTTGATCTTCTCTCGCATGGGTTACTTGCCTTTCGCCTTTGCTTTGGCCTTGATCTCCGCCAGCACGGCTTCCACGCCGAGCTTGTCGATGCGCCGCAGGCCGGCGGTGGACACGCGCAGCCGCACCCAGCGGTTCTGGGTTTCGACCCAGAAGCGGCGGTAGTGGAGATTCGGCTCGAAGGTGCGGATCGTCTTGTTGTTGGCGTGCGAGACGAAGTGGCCCTTCATCGGCTTCTTGCCGGTGACCTGACAAACGCGTGACATCTGGCGCTCCGAGATGCGGAAAGCCGCGGATTTTACTACAACAAACCGCGCTCGGCGAAGGAGATGGCCTGGTTGCCGGCGATGATGAAATGGTCGAGCACCTTGACATCCACGAGCGCCAGGGCGTCGCGCAGGTTGCGCGTCAGGAGCTCGTCCGCCTGGCTGGGCTGAGCGACGCCGGAAGGATGGTTGTGCGCGAAGATCACCGCGGCGGCGTTGCTCGCCAGGGCCGCTTTGACGATCTCGCGCGGATAGACGCTAGTCTGGGTCAGCGTGCCCTGGAACGCCTCGTGAAAGCGCAGCGCGCGGTGCTGGGCATCCAGCCAGATGCAGATGAACACCTCGTGCGGCAGCGTGCCCAGCGCGAGCTTCAGATAGTCCCGTACCGCCGCCGGCGAGGTGAGCGCCGCCCCCGCGGTCAGGTCCTCCTTCAGCACGCGGCGGGCAAGCTCGACCGCCGCCGAGAACTGGGCGCGCTTTGCCGCGCCCAGGCCCTTTATGCCCGCGAGCCTGTCCCCTGCGCCGAGCAGGCCGGCCAGGCCTCTGAAGCGGCCCAGAAGCTCGCGTGCGAGCTCCACGGCGCTTTTGCCACGCACCCCGGTGCGCAGGAGTACTGCGAGCAGCTCGGCGTCGCTAAGCGCCTGGGCGCCGTTCGCCAGCAGCCGCTCGCGCGGCCGCTCGGCCGCTGGCCAGTCCGAAATCGCCATGTTTTGGGCTATCCCGTAGAATCCTTTTCCCCTTAACGGTGTAGAGCCCATGGCGTTGACGGGTAAGCGGATCCTCCTGGGAATCACCGGCGGAATCGCGGCCTACAAGGCGGCCGAGCTGGTACGGCTGCTGGCCCGCGCGGGCGCCGATGTGCGCGTTGCCATGACCGACTCGGCGACGCGTTTCATCACTCCGGTGACCTTGCAGGCGCTTTCCGGCCAGACGGTTTGGACCGACATGTGGGATCCCCGCGTACCGGACAACATGGGCCACCTCGAGCATTCACGCGACCGCGACCTGATCATGGTGGCACCGGCGACGGCGGATTTCATGTCGAAAGTGGCGCATGGGCTGGCCGACGATCTGTTGTCGGCGCTGTGCGTGGCGCGCCGCTGCCCGCTGATGCTGGCGCCGGCGATGAACGTGGAGATGTGGGAGAACGCCGCCACGCAGCGCAACCTGCAGCTCTTGCAGGAACACGGCGTGATGCTGGCCGGACCGGCCGCCGGCGACCAGGCTTGCGGGGAGGTCGGCATGGGCAGGATGCTCGAGCCGGCGCAGATCGTCGCGGAAATCGAGCGGCTGTTCCAGCCCGGGCGGCTGGCGGGACGGCGGGTGCTGGTCACGGCCGGGCCGACGCAGGAGCCGATCGATCCGGTGCGCGTGCTGACCAACGTCAGCTCCGGGAAGATGGGCTACGCGGTGGCGCGCGCCGCCAGGGAGGCAGGCGCGGAAGTCACGCTGATCAGCGGCCCGGTGGCACTGGCGACGCCGCCCGGCGTGGCACGCATTGACGTGCGCACCGCCGAAGAGATGTTCGAGGCCGTGAAGCAGGCCGTGAAGGGCAGCGACATATTCATCGCGGTGGCCGCCGTCGCGGATTACCGCGTGAAGAATCGCGCTGCGCAAAAAATGAAGAAAAGCGCCGCCGGCCTGGCGCTGGACCTCGAGGAAAATCCGGACATCCTGTCCTGGGTGGCCGCGCAGCCGCGGCCGCCGTTCTGCGTCGGTTTCGCGGCCGAAAGCGAGAAGCTGGCGCAGCACGCGAAAGACAAGCGCCTGAAGAAGGGCGTGCCGCTAATGGCGGCCAACCTGGCGCAGGAAGCACTCGGCGCGGAGGACAACTCGATCACGCTCTACGACGAGCGCGGGGAGCATGCGCTGGGTCGCGGACCCAAGCTCGAGCTGGCGCGCAAGCTGCTCGAGCATGTCGCCGGAATGCTCCCGCCCCGCAAATGAGGAAGCTGGAAGTCAAGATCCTCGACGAGCGGATACGCGGCATGCTGCCGCAGTACGCCACGTCCGGCGCAGCAGGGCTGGACCTGCGCGCCTGCACGGACGCGCCCTTGACGCTCAATCCGGGGGACAGCCAGATGGTGTCCTCGGGCGTCGCCATCCATGTCGCCGATCCGGGCTACGCGGCCATGGTCCTGCCGCGCTCCGGGCTCGGCGCGAAGAACGGCATTGTGCTCGGCAATCTGGTCGGCTTGATCGACTCTGACTACCAGGGGCCGCTGATGGTGTCGCTGTGGAACCGGGGCAAGGCGGCGTTCACGATCCAGCCGCTCGACCGCATCGCGCAGCTGGTGGTGGTGCCGGTCGTGCAGGTGGAGTTCGAGGTGGTGGAAGACTTCGCCGCCAGCGCGCGCGGCGCCGGGGGCTTCGGCAGCACAGGCGCCTGAGTGCGGCGGCTCCTGGCTGCTTCCTCTGCCACGGCATGCAGGGCGAGGCGGCGAGCGAGCTTTCGCCGCGGCTGGCAGGGCAGAACGCGTTCAGCCGGCAGCGCGCCGAGCCGCACCTGCCCGCGGATGCTCGCCTTGCGTCGCACGGCAGGCGCGTCTACGAGAAGGGCGGCGCCGCCACCGAGGTTGCGGCATGCATCGGCTGCCACGGCGAGCGTGCACAGGGCTCGGAAAGCCTGCGGCGCCTCGCCGGCCAGTTCCTGGCTACCTTGCGACGCAGCTGAAGAACTTCGGCTCCAGGGAGCGCACCAACGACAACGCGGTCATGCACACGGTCGCCGTGCGCATGACCGCGGAAGGAGATCGACGCGGTCGCCGCCTACCTCGGCTCGCTGGACTGAATCAGGCCAGCATGTCGGCCCATATGTTCTGCGCCCAGGCCCAGGCGTACTTGCCTTCGAGCTCGTTGCGTGCCGCGGAGACTCCGCCCGAGCCCTTGACCGGGATGATCGTCCCCTGCCCGGCGTCCCACTGGTGCACCGAGGCCACGTGGATGACCTCGCTGTCGGAGACGTAGCTGTAGCAGGTGTTGGTCATGACCGGCGCCGGATTCGCGCCGCGGCCGCTCATAAGCTCGATCACCGCGGCGGCGCAGACCTTGGCCTGCTGATTGGTCATGTGGCCGGATTTCGGCATGCCGGGCGCGGAAAGGGTGGCGTCGCCCAGCACGTGCACGCCCTTGACTGCCTTCGACTCGAGCGTGCGCCAGTCGACGTCGCACCAGCGGTTGTTGTGCGTAATCAGCCCGGCCTTGACGGCGATGTCGCCCGCGCGCTGTGGCGGCACGACGTTCAATACGTCGCCTCGGATCGTGTCGAAGTCGGTGCGTACCGCCATTGCCCCGGGATCCACGGCCACTACCTTGGAGTTGCCCCGGAATTCGATGATGCCCTTGTAGAGGTCCGCCCACGCGCGCTTGAAGAGCGGTCCCTTGGACGTCACATCCGGGTTGGCGTCCAGGATCAGTACTTTGGAACGGGGCTTGGCCTGCTTGAAGTAATGCGCGACCTGCGAGGCGCGCTCGTAGGGTCCGGGAGGGCAGCGATAGGGGGCGAGCGGCACGGCGAGCACGTAAACGCCGCCGTCCTTCATCTCCTCGAGCTGGCGGCGCAGCGCGACGGTCTGCGGGCCCGCCTTCCAGGCGTGCAGGATGCGCTCCTGCGCAGCCTGGTAGCCCTCGATCTCCGCGAAGTTGAAGTCGATGCCGGGCGACACGATGAGCCGGTCGTACTGCAGCTCGCCGCCGCGCTGCAGCCTGACGACCTTCTTCGCCGCGTCGATCGTCGCGGCTTCGTCGTTCACCACCCGCACGCCGCGCCGGCGCAGGCCATCGTAGGTCCTGCGAATCTCGTCTATCCTGCGGCTGCCGCCGAGCACCAGATTCGACATCGGGCATGACGTAAAAACCTCGTTACGCTCGACCATGACGACGTCGATGCCGGGCTCCCACATGCGCAGGTACCTGGCCGCCGTCGCGCCGCCGTAGCCGCCGCCGATCACCACCACCCTTCCCTTGCCACCGCCGGGGGTGGCGCAGCCGGCCAGGGAGACGGCGCCCGCGGCGCCGGCGAACTTGATGAAGTCGCGTCTTTTCATGGTGCCTACCTTTTTTGCGCGGCGAAGTATCCCGCGAGGAGACCGATCTGCTGCTCGGTATAGCCCTTGGCGAGCTGGTGCATCACGGTCGCGGGCTTCGCGCCCGAGCGGAACTCGTTCAGCTTGCGCACCATTTCGTCTTTCGGCATTCCCGCCAGCGGCTCCATGCCGCCGACGCTGCGTCCGTCGGTGCCGTGGCAGTTGGCGCAGGTTGCGGCAAGGCTGCGTGCCGCGTGGTCCTGCGCCAGCGCGGACAGCGGCAGCGCGACCAGCGCAGCCGCGAGCATCGTGGAAAGTCGCATTCGGTCCTCCCCTGAGTTGGATGAAAAGTCTCCGCCCGCGACCATACCCGCGTCAAGCACCCGGAATTCCATAAAAGGAATCGCTCAGGGCATAAAAAAGGCCGCGCAAGGCGGCCTTTCGCTGACTGCGCCGAGCTTCAGGTAACCGCGGCCGGCTCTTCCTCGAACTTGAGGAGGATCTTGTCGGCCTCGCCCACGTCGATGGACACTTTGCCGCCGTGCTGCAGCTTGCCGAACAGCAGCTCGTCGGCCAGCGCGCGCCGGATGGTGTCCTGGATCAGGCGCGCCATGGGCCGCGCACCCATCAGGGGATCGAAGCCCTTCTTGGCCAAGTGCTCCTTCAGCGCCTGGGTGAACAAGGCCTCCACCTTCTTCTCGGCCAGCTGCTCATCGAGCTGCATCAGGAATTTCTCCACCACCCGCATGATGATCTCGTGGTCGAGCGAGCGGAAGGAAATGATGGCGTCCAGCCGGTTGCGGAATTCCGGCGTGAACATGCGCTTGATCGCCTCCATCTCGTCGCCCGGCTGCTTGTTCAGCGTGAAGCCCATGGTGTTCTTGGCGAGCGACTCGGCGCCGGCGTTGGTGGTCATGACGATCACCACGTTGCGGAAATCCGCCTTGCGCCCGTTGTTGTCCGTCAGCGTGCCGTGGTCCATCACCTGCAGCAGGATGTTGAAGATGTCCGGATGCGCCTTCTCGATCTCGTCGAGCAGCAGCACCGAATAGGGCTTCTTGGTGATCTGCTCGGTGAGCAGGCCGCCCTGCTCGAAGCCGACGTACCCCGGCGGCGCGCCGATCAGGCGGCTCACCGCGTGGCGCTCCATGTACTCGGACATGTCGAAGCGGATCAGCTCGATGCCCATGCAATAAGCGAGCTGGCGCGCCACCTCGGTCTTGCCGACCCCGGTGGGGCCGCTGAACAGGAAGTTGCCGATCGGCTTCTGCGGATTGCCCAGGCCCGAGCGCGCCATCTTGATCGCCGAGGCGAGCGCATCGATGGCCGCATCCTGGCCGAATACCACCGCTTTCAGGTCCCGGTCGAGGTTGGCGAGGGCGCTGCGATCGTCGGTGGACACGGTGCGCGGCGGGATGCGCGCGATCTTCGCGATGATTTCCTCGATCTCGGACTTGCCGATGATCTTCTTCTGCTTCGCCTTGGGGGCGATCCTTTGCGCGGCGCCCGCCTCGTCGATCACGTCGATCGCCTTGTCGGGCAGGTGACGGTCGTTGATGTAGCGCGCCGAGAGCTCCGCCGCCGTAGTGAGGGCGTTGGCGGTGTATTTCACGCTGTGGTGGGCCTCGAAGCGGGTCTTCAAGCCCTTCAGGATTTCCACCGTCTCGTCGATGGAGGGCTCGATGACGTCGATCTTCTGGAAGCGCCGTGACAGGGCATGGTCCTTCTCGAACACGCCGCGGTACTCGTTGTAGGTGGTGGCGCCGATGCACTTGAGCTGGCCCGTGGAGAGGACCGGCTTCAGCAGGTTGGAGGCGTCCAGCGTGCCGCCGGAGGCGGCGCCGGCGCCGATCACGGTGTGGATCTCGTCGATGAACAGGATGGCGTTCGGGTTGTCGACGAGCTGCTTCAGCACCGCCTTCAGGCGCTGCTCGAAGTCCCCCCGGTACTTGGTGCCGGCCAGCAGGGCGCCCATGTCGAGCGCGTAGACCGTGCACTTCGCGAGCAGGTCGGGCACGCTGCCTTCAACGATGCGCCGCGCCAGCCCTTCGGCGATGGCCGTCTTGCCCACGCCCGCCTCTCCGACCAGCAGCGGATTGTTCTTCCGGCGGCGGCACAGGGTCTGCACCACGCGCTCGAGCTCCTTGTCCCGGCCGATCAGCGGATCGATCTTGCCGGCGAGCGCCAGAGCGTTCAGGTTCTGAGTGTAGTTGTCGAGTGGGCTATTGGAGGTCTCGGCCTGTCCTTCCTGCTCGGCCTCCTGCTCCGCCTTGTTGCCCTGATGCGCCTGCGGCGTCTTGGTGATGCCGTGGGAAATATAGTTCACTACATCGAGTCGCGCGATGCCCTGCTGCTGCAGGAAGTACACCGCGTGAGAATCCTTCTCGCCGAAAATGGCCACCAGTACGTTCGCGCCGGTGACTTCCTTCTTGCCGGAGGACTGGACGTGCAGGATCGCGCGCTGGATGACGCGCTGGAAGCCCAGGGTGGGCTGGGTGTCGACTTCCCGGTCGGCGGCGATGCGCGGAGTCTGCTCGGCGATGTGCTGGGTCAGGTTCTTGCGCAGCTCGTCCATGTTGGCGCCGCAAGCGCGCAGCACCTCGGCCGCGGTCGGATTGTCCAGCAGCGCCAGCAGCAGGTGCTCGACAGTGATGAACTCATGGCGTTTCTGGCGTGCTTCCACAAACGCCATGTGCAGACTGACTTCGAGCTCCTGGGCGATCATTTGCTGGCTTTGCCTCCTGGCGACACTATGTTTCCTCCATCACGCACTGTAGCGGATGCTGGTGCTTTCGGGAGTATGCGGCGACTTGCTGCACCTTGGTGGTGGCAACGTCGCGCGGATAGACTCCGCAAACGCCGATGCCTTCCCGGTGCACCTTCAGCATCACCTGGGTGGCCCGTTCCCGGCTCATGCCGAAGAACTTCTGCAGCACCACCACCACGAACTCCATCGGCGTGTAGTCGTCGTTCAGCAGCATGACCTTGAACATCGGCGGAGGCTTCAGCTTGCTGCGCTGAGCCTCGAGTATGGTGTCGTCCCTGTTCTGCGCCATGCCGCCTGACTACGCGCCCTCGAGCCCCCCAAAATCGGACAACCCCGGACTGCGTCCGTTCCCCGTTCAGACCACTATGCATTTCCCTAGCATCCTGCGTTCCATCCTACTCAATGTGGGGGGGTCATGCAATGCGGCGGAGGGCGGATGCGGGCCGGATTACGGTGCTTTATCACGGCCTTGCGCGCGCGCAACACCTCCGGGCTCGGCCCTTGACGAGCCCGGGGCGGGCGCGTAAAAGGCGGGCTGTGTTTGGATTACAGGCTGTCTGTTTCGCCATCAGGGAATCGGGGCGGCGGGGGTCGTGGAGTTCCAGGCATGGCTCGGGTAACCAAGGAGCGTCTACGACGCAGGCCCGGTAGCTCAATCAACAATCAAGGAACCAGGGAGAGAGCATGGCAACAGGCACCGTTAAGTGGTTCAACGACGCGAAAGGCTACGGGTTCATCACCCCTGATGACGGTAGCGAGGACCTTTTCGCCCACTTTTCCGCGATCAACATGTCGGGCTTCAAGACCTTGAAAGAGGGCCAGAAAGTCAGCTTCGACGTGGTGCAGGGGCCGAAGGGCAAGCAGGCCTCCAACATCCAGAAGAGCGGCTAAGCCGCCCGCCTGCCAGTGAAAAGGCCGCCCTCGGGCGGCCTTTTTTGTCGCTACATCCTCTCGATCATGGCCTGCCCGAAACCCGAGCAGGAGACCTGCTTTGCCCCCTGCATCTGGCGGGCGAAATCGTAGGTCACGACCTTGTCGCCGATGGTCTTCTCCATCGACCGGAGGATCGCGTCGGCGGCCTCCACCCAGCCCATGTGGCGGAGCATCATTTCCGCAGACAGGATCTCGGAGCCCGGATTGACATAGTCCTTGCCCGCGTACTTGGGCGCCGTGCCGTGCGTCGCCTCGAACATGGCCACCGTGTCGCTCAGGTTGGCGCCCGGCGCGATGCCGATGCCGCCGACCTCGGCCGCCAGCCCGTCGGAAATGTAATCCCCGTTCAGGTTGGTGGTGGCCAGCACGTCGTATTCCGCCGGGCGCAGCAGCACCTGCTGCAGCATGGCGTCCGTAATCACATCCTTGATGACGATGTCGGCGCCGCCCTTGGGATTCTTGAAACTGTGCCACGGGCCGCCATCCAGCGGCTTGGCGCCGAATTCCCTCACCGCCAGCTGGTAGCCCCAGTCGCGGAAGCCGCCCTCCGTAAACTTCTGGATATTGCCCTTGTGCACAAGGGTCACCGAGCGGCGCTTGTTGTCGATGGCGTACTGGTAAGCCCGGCGGATCAGGCGCTCGGAACCCTCGATCGACACCGGCTTGATGCCGATCGCCGAAGACCCGGGGAAGCGGATCTTCGTGACCTTCATCTCCTTGACCAGGAAGTCGATCACCTTCTTGGCTTCGGGCGAGTTCGCCGGCCATTCGATGCCGGCGTAGATGTCTTCCGAGTTCTCGCGGAAGATCACCATGTCGACCTTGTCGGGCTCCTTCAGCGGCGATGGTACGCCCTTGAACCAGCGCACCGGGCGCAGGCAGACGTAAAGGTCCAGCTCCTGGCGCAGCGCCACGTTGATGGAGCGGATGCCGCCGCCCACTGGGGTGGTGAGCGGGCCCTTGATCGACACCACGTACTCCCTGGAGGCCGCCAGAGTTTCCTCGGGCAGCCAGACGTTCTCGCCGTAGATCCTGCAGGACTTCTCGCCGGCGAACATCTCCATCCACACGATCCTGCGCTTTCCGCCGTAAGCCTTCTTCACCGCCGCGTCGACCACCTTCAGCATGACCGGGGTAATGTCCACGCCGGTGCCGTCGCCTTCGATGTAGGGAATGATCGGGTTGTCCGGCACGGACAGGGAAAAGTCCTTGTTGACGCGGATCTTTTCGCCGCCGGCGGGGACCTTGATGTGCTGGTACGCCATGGACGCTCCTGAAAATTGGGCCCGAATTATACTGTTGATTACCAATGGATTAGGTCGTGCGCGTCAACCTTCCCGCCGAAGCTGCGTTACACGTGATGGATCGGTTCCCGCCGGTCCTTTTTGAACCCACTCTAGAGGAAGGGGACGACGATGAAGCAATTACTGACGGTGCTGGTTGCGGCGCTGTTCGCGGCCGCGAGCGTGAATGCCGTTGCACAGGAGAAGAAGGGCGACGGCATGGAGAAGAAGGCGATGAAGTCGGACAAGGCCAAGAAGGCCGCGCCGAAGAAGACCGCCAAGAAGGCCGCCAAGAAGGCCGAAGACAAGAAGTAACCCGCTTGAGAACCACAAAGAGGCAGGGCGGCGCCCTGCCTCTTTCTTTTCTGCTGTCGTTTCTGGTGGCGTTAGCGCTGCCGGCTTCCGGCCAGCCCGGTCGGCTGGCCGAGCTCGCCGCGGGCATGTACCGGATTCAGGCCGAGGTGGTGGCCGAGCCGGGTTCGCGCGCGCTCGGGCTGATGCATCGCAAGACCCTGGCGCAGAACGCCGGCATGCTGTTCATCTTCGACGATCACGCCATCCACTGCATGTGGATGCGCAACACGCTGATTCCGCTGTCGGTCGCCTTCCTGGACGATCGCGGCACCATCGTCAACATCGCCGACATGGAGCCGCACAGCGAGGCGTCGCACTGCGCCACGCAGCCGGTGAAGTACGCGCTGGAGATGAACCGCGGCTGGTTCGCCGCGCGCGGCATCAAGCCGGGGGCGCGCCTGGGCGGCGTGCCCCCGGAGAAGTAGGCTGCAGCCCTACAGCAGGCTTCAGCCCTACTACAGCCCGCCGTTCTGCTGCGCCACCATCAGGTAGAGAATCGGCACGGACAGCTTGGTGTTGAAGCGCGAGGTGAGCATGGCCTTGCGCGCCGCGGCCGCCTTTTCTTCGGCTGCCACCGTAACCATGCCCAACGCCTTCTTCTGGTTCGGCCAGATGATGAACCAGACGTTGAACCACATGATGATGCCGAACCACATGCCCAGGCCGATCGCCGTGAAGGGCCGCTGCAGGCCGAGCGCCTGACCGATATAGCCGTTCATCCACGCCAGCAGCAGGCCGGTGACGATGGTCGCCATCGCGCCCCAGCGGAACCAGAACAGCGCCGCTGGCGCAATCACCTTGCCGATCGCCGGCTTCTGCTCGTCCGGGATCTTCGGCATCGAGGGGATCTGCACGAAATTGAAGTACCAGAGAATGCCGATCCACATCACGCCCGAGAGCACGTGCAGCCAGCGGAAGAAAAAGCGCCACCAGTTCATGTCGCCGGTCATCTTGAAGGTGCCGGCAATGGCCATGACGATGAGGAGGATCACGACGCCCGCGGTAATGGTGCGGCCGAGGGACTGGAAAATGACACCCATGTTTATCTCCTGTCTTGTTGGATGGGCCTGAAGCCGAAAAAGCATAGCACGCTCAATGGCCTGCTGCGAACAGCCCGGACGCTGCGGCGACCAGCACCATGACCTGAAGCACGGCGAGGACGCCCAGAGCGCGCTCTCCGTGGCCAAAGAAGCCAGGCACGACCCGCAGGTAGCAAACCGCCGTCACGAGACATAGCAGGGCGACCCCCAGCATGTTCGCGTAGTCGCCGAACGCCAGCCGGCATACCCAGCCCCAGCCGGTAGGAGCCCCGGTCGCCGCCACGTATTCGCCCACCGGCAGCCGCCAGAGGTCAGGCAGCCGCTCCAGCGGCACCAGCGGCTCGGCACCGGACAGGTAGAGCAGGAAACTGCCGATCAGCACGGCAAGCGCGACGCGCGAGCACCATCCCAGCCAGCGGGCATAGATCAGTTCCACAGGCCGGTGCCCTTGAGCAAGGCGCGCAGTCCCGCCACCAGCAGAAGCCCGAGCACCACGCGTCGCACCACCCGCGCCGGGGCCACCCGCAGCAGCCGCACGCCGATCTTCGCGCCGAGCATGACGCCGATGATGGAAGGCGCCACGAGCATCGGCAGCACGGCGCCGCGGTTGAGGTAGATCCAGGCCGCCGACGTATCGATCACCGAGAGCAGAAAGCCGGAGGTGCCGACCGAGAGCTTGAGCGGGGCCCCCATCAGCAGGTTGAGCACCGGCACGTTCGCCCAGCCCGCGCCCAGCCCGAACATCCCGGCCAGCACGCCGATGCCGCCGAAGGCGACCAGCGCGGCCGGGGTGTGGTGAACGCTCCAGCGCACTTCGCGTCCGGTCGCCGCGTCATGATAAATGCCGTTCATCCGCAGCGCCGCGGCGAGCGCATCGGGCCGCGGCGCCTCGGCATCCTGGGTACGTCCGAGAGCCATCAGGGCGACGATGGCGAGGATCGTTACGCCGAGCGCGGTTTGCAGCCAGTCTGTGGGCAGGGCGAAGCCCAGCATGGCGCCGCCGATGGACGTGACCGAGCCGACCAGCGCAAGCGGCATGGCGAGACGCAGGCTGGCAAGGCCGCCGCGCAGCAGCCCGGGCGCCGCCGAGAGGGCCCCGGACAGCGCAAGGAGCAGGCCGGCGGCGCGCACGAAATCGAGGTGGAAGGGAAAGAAGCCGCCGACGATGGGCACGAACAGCACGCCGCCGCCCACGCCGGCCAGCACCGCGACCACGCCGATGGCGAAGCACACCGCGAACAACGCGAGCGGCCATATCCACCACGTAGGCTCCGGAAGCACGCGCCGGATTTTCCCATGCAAGGCGCCCGGGCTTTCCAAGAATGCGCTTATGGGCGCTTCAGCTATTCTTGGCCCGCATGCCGAAGCTCGCCGCAAACCTCTCCACGCTTTTCCGGGAACTGCCGTTCCTGGAGCGCTTTGCGGCCGCGCGCAGGGCCGGATTCCGCGCGGTCGAGTACCAGTATCCCTACGAATTCGATGCGAAAGACGTCGCCGCCGCTGCCCGCGAGGCGGGCTTGCAGGTGGTCCTGCACAACATGCCGCCCGGCGATCCGCAGCTCGGCGAGCACGGGACCGCCTGCCTCCCGGGCCGCGAGCCGCGCTTTCGCGAGGACCTGGAGCGCGCCATCGTTTACGCGCGGGCCGCCGGGTGCCCGCGCATCCACTGCCTGGCGGGGGTGGCGCCGCCGGACAAGGCGCAGGCGCACAGAACCTACATCGCGAACCTGAAGCACGCGGCGCAGCGCCTGGGCGGCGAAGGCATGCGCGTCCTGATCGAGCCGCTAAGCCCCCGCACCCTTCCCGGCTGCTTCCTCTCGGGGAGCGAGCAGGCTGCCCGGGTGCTGGACGAAGTCGGCGCGCCCAACGTCCTGCTGCAATACGACGTGTTTCACATGCAGGTGATGGAAGGCAACCTCGCTGCCACCATCGAGCGGCTCCTGCCGCGCATCGGGCACTTCCAGCTTGCCGATGCGCCCGGGCGCAACGAGCCGGGCAGCGGCGAAATCAACTTCGCCTTCCTGCTCGGCCACATCGACCGGCTGCGCTACGCGGGCTGGGCGGGCTGCGAATACAATCCGCTGGGTGACACCGTCGAAGGCCTGAAGTGGGCGCAGCCCTACCTGTCGTAGCCGCCTTGCGCGCGTTTTTGCCGGAGCGCGCGGTGCTGCACGAGGAAGAAGATACGCGTCCATACGAATGCGACGGCCTGACCGCATACCGGCAGCTGCCCATGGTGGTGGCGCTGCCGGAAACCGAAGAGCAGGTACGCCGCGTGCTGCAGGCGTGCGCGGCGCTGCGCGTACCGGTGGTGCCGCGCGGCGCCGGGACCGGCCTGTCGGGCGGCGCCTTGCCCCCGGGCGATGGCGTGCTGCTGTCGATGGCGAAGTTCATGCGCGTGCTGCGCGTGGATCCGCGCGGCCGCGTGGCCGTGGTGCAGCCGGGCGTGCGCAATGCCGCGATTTCCGAAGCGGCAGCGCCCTTCGGCCTGTATTACGCGCCGGATCCGTCGAGCCAGATCGCCTGCACCATCGGCGGCAACGTGGCGGAGAACTCGGGCGGCGTACATTGCCTCAAGTACGGTCTCACGGTGCACAACGTGCTGAGGGTGCGCGGCTTCACCGTCGCCGGCGAGCCGATCACGCTGGGCTCCGAGGCGCCCGACGCACCGGGCTATGACCTTCTTGCCCTTGCCATCGGCTCCGAAGGCATGCTCGCCGTGGTCACCGAGGTCACGGTAAAGCTGCTGCCCCGGCCGCAGTCGGCCAGGGTGGTGATGGCCTCGTTCGACGAGGTGCAGACCGCCGGCAACGCGGTGGCCCAGATCATCGCCGCCGGCATCATTCCGGCGGGGCTGGAGATGATGGATCGTCCCGCAACCCGCGCGGTCGAGCAGTTCGTCGGCGCGGGCTACGACCTCGAGGCGGCCGCCATCCTGCTCTGCGAGTCCGACGGCACGCCCGAGGAAGTCGAAGACGAGATCGCCCGCGTGAAGA
>CBDDSA010000201.1:0-4004 GCA_965233185.1 uncultured bacterium | reverse complement strand
TGCTCACCAGCACGCGCTGCAGCACCACCTCGTCGTCGCGCATCAGGCTGACGATGGTGTCGGGGAACTGCGCGCAGCGGCCTTCCTCGTACTCGATGATGTCGACGAGCAGCGTCCAGGTGGCGGTGCCGAGCCGGCACTGCTCGAAGCTGTCGGTGCCGCTCAGCAGCATGACTTCGCGCTCGGAGACTTCGGGCAGCGGCGGGCGCACCATCTCCAGCACCAGGCGCTGGCCGGCGCGGTCGCAGTCCCAGCGCAGCATCGGGTCGTCGCTGGCGTCGGCGCCGGCGGCGGGCAGGGCGAGAAGCAGCAGCAGCAGGCCTTCGTGCATCGTATCCCTTCAGTCCGCGCTGCGTTCCTGGTTCGCTTCGTCCAGCGTGTCGGCGGCGCCGAAGAAGCGCAGCGCGCGCATCGGGTAGATCTCGATGTAGGAGAGCGCGAGCGCCGCCGCGACGACGAAGTACTTCCAGCGAAAGAAGAATATCAGGAGCAGGATCGCCGCGACGCGCGCCAGGTGCATGTGGAACTGCCAGTCGAACTCGCGCCGCAGCTGCTCCTTGTTCATGCCGGCGTAGCCGCGGCGCCCTTCCTCGATCAGGTTGGCGACGAACACCGCGCCGAGCGCCGCGAGCAGCACGGGCTCGCGCAGCTCGGTGGTCCAGAAGTCCGCCGGCAGCACCACGCCGGCGAATGCCCCGAGCATGAACCAGTACGGGATGCCGAGGATCAGCATCATCACCAGCCACGCGACCGGCGCCGGGACCTCCTTGAACGAGGGGTCGGCGCGGCGCATGGCGTGGACCTGCAGCGCGAACAGCGCCGCCAGCGCGGCGATGCCGTCGAACCAGATCATGAACTGGCCGGTGGCCACCGGCCAGCCGAGGAACAGCACGCCTGCGGCGGGGATCGCGTTGCGCGCGAGGACCAGCCAGGGCGCGGGGCCTTCGCGGAACGGGGCGAGGTGGGAGCGGGCGGTGGCCACGCTACAGCGGCGGCCGGCGCCGGTGCCAGTCGGTTTCGCGCTGGAACGCGTGGCCGGCGCGCAGGATCGTCGCCTCGTCCAGGTGCCGGCCGATGAGCTGGATGCCCACCGGCATGCCTTGCTTCGTCTTCCCGCCCGGGAGCGTGAGGCTCGGGCTGCCGCTCATGTTGAGCGGGCAGGTGAAGCGGATGCGCTGGTAGCGCGCTTCGAGGTCGGTCCTTCGTTCAAAGAGCTGCGCCATGGTGGGCGCGGCCTCGTGCATCGCGGGCAGGAGGAGGAGGTCGACATCGTTGAACAGCGCCGCCACCTGGCCGGCGAAGTTGGATCGCCGCGCCATGATGAGCGCGATCGTCACGCCGTTGGCCGAACGGCCGAGGTCGAGCAGGCTCGAGAGCACCGGGCCGTACTCCTTGGCGCGCGCCGGGTAGGTGCCGGCGTGCGCCGCGGCGGCTTCGGTCGCGCACAACTGCACCGCGTCGCGCACGATCTGGTCGGTGGGCGGGAAGGCGATGTCGGTGACCTTCGCGCCAAGGCGCTTGAACTGCTTCGCGGCTTCCGCGGTGGCGTGCTGGAAGTCTTTGTCCGCGTTCGCTTCGATCATCCTGCGGTCGATGCCGATGCGCAGGCCCTTCACGCCTTCGTCGATCGTCTTGAGGTAGTCGGGCACCGGTACGAGGAGCGCGGTGCGGTCCTCCGGGTCCTCGCCTGCGATCGCCTGGAGCATCGCGGCCGAGTCTTTCGCGCTGCGCGTCATCGGGCCGACGTGGTCCATGGTTTCGGCGAGCGGGAAGATGCCGTGGCGGCTGACCCTTCCCCAGGTCGGCTTGAGGCCGCTGAGGTTATTCATGGTGGAGGGGAATCTGATCGAGCCGAGGGTGTCGGTGCCCAGGGAACCGTAGCAAAGGCCCGCGGCCGTGGCGACGCCCGAGCCTGAGGAGGAGACGCCGGTCCAGTACTCCGCGCCCCAGGGGTTTACCGGGGAGGGGATGTCGGGGTGGTGGGCGGAGAAGGCGCCTTCGGTCATCTGCAGCTTGCCCAGGAGTACTGCGCCTGCTTCCTTGAGCTTTCGTACCACGGTCGCGTCGCGCTGCGCGAGGAAGTTCTTGTGGATCGGCATGCCCGCCGTAGTGGGGATGCCTTTGGTGTGGGCGAGGTCTTTGACCGCGACGGGGACGCCGTGCAGCGGGCCCTTGTGCTTGCCCTTGGCGATTTCCTTGTCGGCCTGCTTCGCCGCTTCGAGCGCCTGCTCGGAGGCGACGGCGGCGTAGCTCTTGAGCTGTCCGTCGAGCGTGTGGATGCGCTCGAGCTGGGCCCGGGTGGCTTCTACGGAGGAAAGCTCGCGCTTCCTGATGCGCTCGCCGAGCTCGACGAGGCCGAGGTAGTGGAGGTCGGTCATGCGGCGAATGCTGCCAGATTCTCGAGCCTCGAGCTCAGACCTGGGTCATGGTTCAGGCATTCCTATGGGAGGCGAAGAGTGAAGGCAGTTCGGCTGGCGCTTGGCATAGCACCGCAGCGCCGGATTGCTCGAGCTCCTGGCGGGTGCCGTAGCCCCAAAGGACGCCGACCGGAAATACCCCGTTCGCCCTGGCCCCGATCATGTCGTGCATGCGGTCGCCCACCATCATGGTTTCCATGGCCGGCAGGTTCTCGGCCTTTAGCACATGGGAAATCAGCTCCGCCTTGTCAGAGCGTGTGCCGTCCAGCTCGCTGCCGTAGATCGCCCGGAAATGTTCGCCCAGGCCAAAGTGCTCGATGATCCGTTCGGCAAACATGGTTGGTTTCGAGGTGGCGACGACGAGAATCGCGCCGCGGCCGGCGAGCGATGCGAGCGCGCCGGCGATCTCCGGGTAGACGGCGTTCTCCAACAGGCCCTTGGACGAGTATTGCTGCCGGTACAGGGCGATCGCCTCTGCCGTCTTCGGCGATCCGGCTCCGAACAGCGCGTCGAAGCTGTCCTTGAGCGGTGGGCCGATGAAGCGCACCAGTTCCGGGTCCGGCGGGCAAGGCTCGCCCAGCCCGGCCAGCGCGATCTTGATGCACCGGACCATTCCCTCGCGCGGATCCGTGAGCGTGCCGTCGAGGTCAAAGAGGATGTTCACGAAGAGGGATGGAATGCGCAATCCGCCACAGGCCTGAAGAGTTCTCGTACAGGTCCACCGACTTGCAGGCGCTTGTTATCGGGCCAAGCCGAGCAAGGGTGGCGCGAAGCGCCTTCTCGGCCTCGTCGGCCTGGGTTGCGTTGCCATGCGCGACCGTAAGATGGGGCACGACTCCGGCATGCCGTCCGCCGTACGGCGGGTAATCGGGAAACGCCTGCGCGAGGGCGTTGGTCATCCCTGTGAACGGCGCAGCCGGTTCCGGCAAGAGGTAGGTGGTCTCCGGCCAGCGTCCCACTTCGGCGAGCGTGAAAGTGAATGGCCGTGACGCTGTCAGAGCCTTCGTCGCCGCCGATAGCACTTGAGCGGTGATGTGCTCGGGCGGCACGAACGGCACAAGAATCGTGATGTGCGCCGGCGCTCCCAGGGCGGCTGAGGGTTCGTAGCGTTTCCGCAAGTCGTGTACGGCGTTCTCGGCTTCCGGGACGCGAACAATAAGCGCGGACTGGTTCGGTTGGTCGGGCTGCCTTGCCGTCAAGCAACAACCACCTTCCGGCAGCCCTCCGGCTTGTAGACGCGCTCCGCGGATGCGGGGTGCGTCGCCAGCTTCTCCTTCGGCCTCCTCGGCCGCTGCAGCAGTTCGCCGCCGCAGTTCGGGCATTTGCCTTTCAGGACGTTTTTCGTGCAGTTGCGGCAGAAGGTGCACTCGAAGGTGCAGATGAAGGCCTCCGTCGTGTCGGGCGGGAGGTCGGCGTTGCAGCATTCGCAGGAGGGGCGGAGCTGGAGCATGGCGCGGTCTCGAACTTCACTTCTTCCCGGCGAGGTCCATGAACACGTTGCCCGCGATGCTGTCGACCTGTTGCGGCGTCATCTTGCCGAAGACCCCGTCCCAGGCGCTCGAGCGCGTGTTGTACTGCTGCTCGCCG
>CBDDSA010000200.1:0-6331 GCA_965233185.1 uncultured bacterium | reverse complement strand
ACGAGTGCAGAAAGCCCAGGTAATCGGTAACCTGCTCGTAGAGCAGGCCGAGCGAATGCGGCATGTGCACCTGGCCGATGCGCCGGTAGTCGCCGCCGCAGAAGTGGCCGTAGCTCGTGGTGGCGAGCTCGCCGCGGCCGTCCAGGGTCATTACGGCGGACTCGTCGAACGGCGCGGCGAGGAACGCGCTCGCCTCATGAGCGAGGTGGTGCTCGACGAAGTGCCAGCGCCAGTGCCGTTCGCTTTTCGCCTTCATGAACCGCTTGCGGATGTGGTGCGGCGCACCGTCGATGAGCTGGCGCTCGGCGTTCACCACGTAGGCGAGCTCGAGCGGCTCCCAGGGCGAAACCCAGGACTGCTTGGCCGGATAGGCGCTCGGATGAAGGGGGAGAGCAATGGAGTCGCCGTGCTCGTGGTTCTTCAGCAACAGCTTCGGATCGAAGGAGTAGGCGATGTGGTCGACAGCGTCGAGCTCGATCCCCGCCGCGGCGAGGCAGTAGTCCACCGCGTGGTAGGGCAGCTCCCAGGTGGTGAAGGGCAGGGGCCGCTTGCCGTGCTTGATGCGCGTGAAGCGTTCCTCCTCGGCAGCGGCGACCACGCGGCCATCCTCGATCAGGCAGGCGGCCGAGTCGTGGTACACGGCGTTGATGCCCAGCGTCCTCATTGCAAAAGCTCCATGGCGGCGGCGGCCACGCGCTCGGGGGGCACGCGCTTCAGGCAGTCGTGGTGCCCGGCCGGGCACACGCTCTTGTAGCAATTGCGGCAGGGGACGTCGTGATAGAGCACGCGGCTTTTCACCTGCCAGGGCGTGTGCTGGGGGTTGGTGAGCGCATAGAGGTCCACCACCGGCGTGTCCACCGCGGCGGCGATATGCGCCGGGCCGGTGTTGTTGGAGATGAGCAGGTCGGCCTCCTCGATGAGCGCGGCGAGCTCGGCAAGGTTCAGCCTGCCGACCAGGGACATCGAGGCGTGCCGCATGCCGGCCTGGATGCCGCGCACCAGCTCGGCTTCCCCGGCGTCGCCGGTGAACACCGCCTGGCAGCCGGTTTCCTCGATCACCAGGTCCGCCGCGCGCGCGTACTGCTCGGGCGGGTAGCGCCGCGAGGCGGCGGTTGCGCCCGGGTGCACCACCACCAGCGGCCGGCTGCGCGCCGGAAACAGCGCGCTCACGGTGTCGCGCGCGGCGGGCGGCACGGCGAGCGACAGGCGCTCGTTGGCGGTGCGCGCCCCCACCGCGGCCACCAGGTCGAGCTGGCGCTGCACCTCGTGGCGGATGGTGGAAGCGGGCTCGGGGTCCGGCACCCAATCGCTCAGAAGCTGGTAGGGATTCTCGTGGCAATGGGCCAGGCGCAGCGGTATGCCGGCAAGGTAAGTCATGTAGGCCGCCGGCAGCGGGTTCTGGCTATAGACGGTGAAAATCACCGCCGCGTCGAAGCGCTCCGCCTTGAGCCGCCGGATCAGCGCTTCGTCTTCGCGCGGCGCTGGCGGCTTCATCCAGGGCGCGCTGAAAATGATGCTCGCGTCAATCTCGGGGACCAGTCTCGCCACCATCGCGCCCGACCGGGAGGTGAGCAGCGTCACCCGGCAGTCGAAGGATTCCCTGCACGCGCGGACCGCCGGCGTGGTCATGAGGACATCGCCGATGCTGTCCAGCCGCACGCAGAGCAGCTTGCGCACCGCGCCCCAGGTCATGCCGCCCCGGTGATGATGGCCGCCGCGGCCGGAAGGTCGCGAACGATGTAGTCTGCGCTGCGACCCTCGCCCATGCGCCACTGCGTCTCGTTGCCGTTGTCGAGCAGGATGGTGCGGCACCCGGCGCGCCGGCCGGCTTCCACGTCGTCCAGGATGTCGCCCACCATCCAGGACGCCTCCAGCGCGACCCCGTGCTCTCGCGCCGCGCGCTCCAGCATCCCCGGCGCGGGCTTCCTGCACCCGCATCCCGCCTCGGGCAAATGCGGGCAGTAATAGAACCCGTCGATGACCGGCAGCAGGTCGCGCAGCCTGGCTTCGACTTTTTTCAATTCGCTTTCCTCGAAATACCCCAGCGCGGCACCCGGCTGATTCGACACTACGATGACCCGATATTGCTTGGAATGAAGCTGGGAAACGCACGTTTGCGCGCCGGCGGCAAGCGCAATGCGTTCCGGGTCGACGTTGTAAGGAACGTTTTCGACCAGCGTGCCGTCCTTGTCGATGAAGACGGCTTTCATGGCCGCAAGCCGGCGCAGAACGAAAAACAGGGACAGACCACGTTTTCCGGGCAATTCGGGCTCTGACCCCGATTGGCAATTCGGGCTCTGACCCCGATTAGGGGTGCGCTCATGGCCAGGAGCTCTCGCGCATGGGGATGACCATGACTTCCGGGATCACGGTCTCGTCGGGGAGCGTCAGGAGGAAGCGGATGGTGGCGGCGACGTTGGCGGGGTCCTGCAGCACGCCGGGGTCGATGTCGGGGAAGCGGTCGAGCAGGAACGGGGTGCGCATGCCGCCGGCTACCACGGCGCTCACCTTGATGCGATGCGGGCGCAGCTCGGCGTGCAGGGCGTGCGACAGGCCGAGCAGGCCCCATTTGCTCGCGTGGTAGGCGCTGGCGTTGGGCCAGGCGCGCTTGGCCGCGGTGGAGGCGATGTTGACGATGTGGCCGCCGCTGCCCTGGGATTTCATGCGTGCCGCGGCGTGCTTGGAGAGCAGAAACGGCGCGCGCAAGTTGACGTTGATCACCGCGTCCCACTGCGCGGTGGCGAGCTCCTCGATGGGCACGGTGAAATCCACCGCGGCGTTGTTCACCAGCACGTCCAGGCGCCCGAGGGCGTCGAGCGCCGCGGCGACCTGGGACTCCTGCGTGACGTCGAGGCGCACGGCGCGGCCGCGCACGCTCTCGGCCACCGCTTTGGCGCCGGCTTCGTTCAGATCCGCGACGACCAGCTCGGCGCCACCGCGCGCGAGCTCGCGGCAGATCGCCGCGCCCAGGCCACGCGCCCCGCCCGTGACCAGCACCACCTTGCCTTCAAGCGACATGGCGTTCGGTGCCTGCGGCGACCGCCTGGTAAAGGGCATCGATGGAGCGGGTGACCTTGGTCCAGGTGAACTGCTCGTGCACCCGGTCGATGGCGTTGCGGCCGAGCTCCCGGCGATGCTCGGCGTCCGCGCACATGCGCGCGAGGCTCGCGGCGAGGCGATCCGGATCCTTGGGCGGCACCAGGTGCCCGGTGAGTCCGTCGGCGACGCTGTAGCGGATGCCGCCCACGTCGGCGCCGGCCACCGGCGTGCCGCAGGCCATCGACTCCAGCGGCGTGATGCCGAAAGGCTCGTACCAGGGCGTGGTCACGAAAACATCGGCGGCGCTGTAGTAGAGCTTCAGGAACTCGCGGCTGCGCCGGCCGGTGAACATCACCCGGTCGGCCACGCCTTCTTCGGTGGCGATGTCCTTGAGCCGCCCGATCTCCGGCGTGAGCACCGGGCAGGGGAGGTCCGAGTTGCCGCCGACCACCATCAGGCGCGCGGCGATGCGGTGCTCGCGCGCCAGGCGCCCGAGCGCGCGGATGGCATTGTCGACGCCCTTGCGCGGCACCAGGCGCCCGATGTTGAGCAGGATGCGCTCCTTGGTATCCAGACCGAGGGCGCGGCGCGCGAACGGGCGCGCGATCGGCCAGAACTCCGCCTTGTCGAAGCCGCAGGGAATGACGCTCACCTTGCGCCGCTCCGCGTGGTAGAGGCGCGTCAGGTCCTCTTCGTCCTGCGGGCATTCGGCGATGATGGCGTCGGCCTGCGCGATCGCCGCGTCCTCGATGTCCATGCGCTCGGCGGGGAATTGGTCCGCCTCGCTCTGGTGCAGCCGCCGCACGCGGCCCAGGGCGTGGAAAGTCACCACGAATGGGACGCCCATGCTGCGCTTGAGCTCCATCGCCGCGAGCGCCGACATGAAGAAGTTCGCGTGCGCCGCCATGTAACCGCCGCGCGTGCGCGCGTAATCGCGCACGTAGCGGCAGAAGTCGTCCATGAGCGGGAGCAGCTCTTCCTTCCGCACATAGTGTGCAGGGCCGGCCGGCACGTTCACTACGCGCACGCGCGGCTGCCATTCGATGACTTCGGGCAGGTTCGGCGCGTCGCGACGCGTGAAGACGTCGACGTTGTAGCCCAGGCGCGCGAGGTGGCTCGCCACCTGCGCGACGTAGATGTTCTGTCCGCCGCTGTCCACGCCACCCGCCGATGCGAGGGGCGATGCGTGTTCGCTGATAAGCGCAACTCTTCGGGTCAAGGCACCACCTCCGGTCCATGGCGGCGAGCAATTGCCGTACCGGGCGAACCATGCGAACGCGAACCGGCGCGCGCTTCCCGAAAAGCATTTCTTTTGAACTAAGCAGCCTTGCGCTGCTCGCGCTCGAAGCGCTCGCCGCGCGCCACCATGCCGGCGAGGCAGTACAGCTCTTCGGACAGCACTTCGAGCACGTCGTCGGCGCTCAGGATGCCCACCAGCGCGCCCGAGCCGTCGATCACCGGCAGGCGCCGCACGCCCTGCGCGCGCATCAGCGCCACCGAGCGGCCCAGGCCGTCGGTCTCGCGCACGCATACCAGCTCGGCGGGCATCACTCCCTCGACGTTGCGCTTCTCGGGATCCAGGCCCAGCGCGACTACGCCGACGGCGATGTCGCGGTCGGTGACGATGCCCACCGGGAAGTAGCGGCCGTTGCGCTCATCGGCCACGACCACACTGCCCACATGGTGTTCGCGCATCAGGCGCGCGGCCTGGGCGACGCTTTCGTTTCTTCTGGCAAACACGATCTCGCGGCTGCAGATTTCGCCCACGCCCATGGCCGTACTCCCGGTGAGTTGAATACTGGGCGACAGGCGGCGCGGGGACGAAGTTCCCCGCGGTTCAATGCCGGGGTGCGCGCGGCTCGCCGGCGGGCCGGCCGGTGAGCCATTGGACCGCCTCGCTGCGCTCTCGAAAGACGCGTGCCGCGATGCCGCTTCGCCGGGCCATGCGCTCGGCGGCGCCGTAAAGCGCGTAGGCGCCGGGCGAGGGTGCGAGCAGCGCGAGCCTGAGGGGCCCGGGCGGGCCTTCGCTCGACAGCCCCTGCAATGCCTGCACCAGGGCATCCTGCGTGCTCGCGTCGCCGTCCTCGCTGACGATCAGCACGCGCTCGATGCGGTGCGTCGTGCAAAGCTCCAGCAACTCGCGGTAGCAGTCGAGCAGGGTGTGCGAGGGCGCGGGGCCGATGCGTGCCTGCACGAACTCGCCGGCGTCCTGCAGCGTGCAGCTCAAGGCAGCAGCTGCCCTCCGGTGGCCCCGTACACCATGCCGGTGACGTAGCTCGATTCGGTGCTCGCCAGCAGCACGTAGATCGGCGCCATCTCGAAAGGCTGCGCCGCGCGCTTGAGCGGCGTGCTTTCGCCGAAGTGCTCGGTGCGCATGTGGCTCGCCGGGATGAGGGGCGTCCAGACCGGGCCGGGCGCCACGGCGTTCACGCGGATGCCGCGCTCGGCCAGCTCCTGGGAGAGGCCCTTGCTGAAGTTCGCGACCGCGGCCTTGCTCGCCGCGTAATGCAGCAGGTGCGGCTTGGGCTGGTAAGCCTGGATGGAGGTCGTGTTGATGATGGCGCTGCCCGGCGGCATCTGCGGGATGGCCGCCTGGCACAGGTAGAACATGGCGTAGACATTGGTGCGAAACACGCGATCGATCTCTTCCGGCGGCATGTCGAGGATGCTCGATTGCGTCATCTGGAAGGCGGCGTTGTTCACCAGGATGTCGAGGCCGCCGAATTCCCGCACCACCCCGGCGACCAGGTCGCGGCAGGTGCCCGGGTCGCGGATGTCCCCGGGAATGGCGAGGCAGCGCCGGCCCGAAGCTTCAATGGCGCGCAGCGCTTCTCGTGCATCCGCTTCCTCGGCCACCGGCATGTAGTTGATCGCCACGTCGGCACCCTCGCGCGCAAAGGCGAGCGCCACGGCGCGCCCGATGCCGCTGTCGCCGCCGGTGATGAGCGCTTTCCTGCCCTTCAGCCGGTCGTGGCCGACGTAGGACGCCTCGCCGTAATCCGGCCGCGGCTGCATCTCGCGCTCCAGGCCGGGCGGCTCCTGCTGCTGCGGCGGGAAGGGCTGGGGCGTGCGTTGCATGCGCGGATCTTCGATGGAACGGGCCATGCGCTTCGCGCCGCAAGGCGCGTGCCTTTGCCGCTTGGCGCTTCGCCCTAGGAGTCTGCGCGGCAGAAGATTGAACGAGTCCCACGTTTAGCTGTCGGAATGATAGGGCTTAGGTTCTCAACAAAAAGAACAAGGGAGCGCTGATGACGACGAGCTACCTTCCGTACCATCCGGGGCAGCAACTGCT
>CBDDSA010000199.1:0-65605 GCA_965233185.1 uncultured bacterium | reverse complement strand
CCTTCGAGCGCGACTACCTGGTGCGCATCCTGAAGATCACCGGGGGCAACGTCACCAAGGCCGCGCGCCTCGCCGGGCGCAATCGCACCGAGTTCTACCGCCTCCTGGAACGCCATTCGCTTGAGCCGGGCATGTTCAAGGCTGCCTGAGCTCAGCAGGCCTTCCCGAAAATGCCCAGCGGCGCATGAAGCCGATGGCGAGGGCGCACATCAGCGCCAGCATGCCGACGGCATAGAAAGCCGCGACGATACCGTAGCGATCGGCAAGAAAGCCCATGAGCAGGGGCGTGCTGAGGTGCGAAAAGCTCCACCCCAGGCCGCCGAGCGCGAGCGCCGAGCCGCGCTCTTCGGGCTTGCTCGCCTCCGCAATCGTGATCTGGAAGTAAAGCGTCATCGCGCCCGAGCCCAGGCCGACCACGAGCATCCACAGCCCGATCGGCACGACGTGGTTGATCGCCGGCAGCAGGCCGACCGCGGCGGCCACTGCCAGCCCGCAGACGACCGGCCACAGCGTTTCGGGTCCGGTTCTCACGAAGCGCGCGGCGATCAGGCCGGCTGCAATCGCCCCCACGGCGCGCAGCGCGACGAGCACTCCCGAGGTCTCCTCGCCGTAGCCGTACTGCGCGAGCAGCAGCGGATAGAACGACATCGACAACGAGAAGGGCAGCGCCGAAAGGTAAGCGCAGAAAATCGAGTAGTGGATGATGCGCTCGCGCAGCAGCGGTCCATAGGCGCCCATGATCCTGCGACCCGGCGGCACCGCCTTGCGTGGCGAGGCGCGCGTGCCCAGGCCTGCCAGGAAGGCGAGCACCCCGATTGCCGCCATGGTGGCGAAGGTGGCGTCAAAGCCGGTGGCGGCGAGCAGGAATCCGCATGCGCCGCCGCCGATGATCTGCCCCACGTTGGTAACGGCGTTCAGGCGCCCGAGCTGGATGCCGCGGGTGCCCGGCAGCTCGCTTGCCATGGCCCAGGTTGCCGGCCAGAAAGCCGCGCGCGACACCACCAGCCCGACTTGCCCAGCCATCAGCATCCAGAACCCTTCGGCGGCGATGAACCAAAGGGCGGAAACCACGATCACCCAGCACGACCCGAGCATGATGCGCCGGCCGCCGATGCGGTCTGTATACGCGCCCCCGAGCAGATTGAGGGCGGCCTGGACGAGCACCGGCAGGGCAAAGAGCGCGCCGATCTGGGCGTTCGACAAGCCTTGCGATGCCGCGTACAGCGGTACCACCAGCCAGGTCATGCCGAGGCCGAAATTCCAGACGAGCGAGGCGAGGAAGAAAAAAGGGTGGGACAAGCCCGGATTATCGGTCTTGGGGGTGCAGGCCCGGCAGCCGCGTTCGCTCTTCTGCTGGCGCTGCTCTACTTCGCGCCGGCGCAGGCCACCGGGTGCTTTGCGCAGTCGGGCGCGCATACGGCGGCGCTGGTCGAGCTCTATACGTCGCAGGAGTGTCGCACCTGTCCGTGGGCGGAACGCTGGCTTGCCGGCCTCGGTGCGCGTGGCTACGTCCCCGGCCGCGTCCTGCCGATCGCGTTGCATATCGACTACCGGGCTTACCTCGGTCGAAAGGACGGTCTGCGCCAGCGCAAGCTCACGCCCCGCCAGCGCATGGCGTTGACCTATACGCCCCAGGTGCTGCTGCAGGGTGCCCATTTCCAGGGCTGGAGCACGCCCGCGTTCGAAGAGGCGGTTTTGCGGATTAATGCCCGGCCTGCGGCTGCCCGCATCAAGCTGACGATGGCGGCGCTGGATGCAAGGGGCGTGACGGCACACGCGGTGGTTGATGTCCACGACGAGGGGCAACGGGCGGACGCGGCGCTCTATATGGCAGCCTATGAGACCCGCCTGCACGACTACGTCGTCTTCGAGTGGCAGGGACCTTTTCCCGTGTCCACCGGGCGGCTGCAGGAGCGCCTGCTGCCGCTGGTCCCGGGGGCAAAGCCAGAAAGCTCCGGGGTGGCCGGCTTCGTGCAAAACCGCCGCACCGCGCAGGTGCTGCAGGCCCTCGCCCTGGCCGCCTGCCAGTAAAGCGGGCCCGGTTTACGATTTTCCTTTATATTCGGCGCGTCACGCCCGGCCGGGGGGGCCGGCGGTCAAATAGGAGCGTCCATGCAAGCGACGCAGATCCGGCAGAAGGATGGCGTTTTCTACTTCGTCAGCTACAGGGCCAAGGAGCTGCTGGGGAAGGTGCGCTTCATCAGCCGCTTCTACGGCGAAGGCGAGCAGATTGCGCCCGGGCGCGTGGCCCAGGACGACGATATCGCCCAGTTCATCGCCAAGATCGAGCGCAACGACCAGGCTTTCCAGCGCTCGGTGTCGCGCGGCAAGGTACGTCAGCTCAAGAACTTCTACGAGACCGCGGTCTCGCAGCCGCCGATCCCGGGCACCGTGCTGCTGTTCACCTCCGAGCGGCTGACGTTCCGCGGGAGCGGCGACGGCGGCCAGGGCAGCATCAACGAGCCGACGCAAAAGTTCCTCATCATCGACGGCCAGCACCGCCTCGCCGCGCTGCAGTTCTACCTCCATGAGCGCCCGGACGACGCGGCCACCATCAACGTGCCGTGCATCATCTTCGACGGGCGCAGCGAAGATTTTGCGACCGAGATGTTCGTGATCATCAATTCGACGCCCACGCGCATCAACAAGAGCCACCTGGTGGACCTTTACGACCGGGTGTCATTCGCAGCGCCCGACCGCAAGTTCGCGGCGCGGCTGGTGGAAAAGCTGTACGGCGAGGGCGACAGCCCGTTGCGCTATCGCATCAACCGGCTGGGCGGCCGCAGCCAGCGCGACAAGTGGGTGCTGCAGGCGGAGCTGTTCAACGAGCTGCACCGCTGGGTGCGCGGGCGCTGGCGCTCGATCCAGCTCGCCGGGGGAAGCTCCAAGGAAGTGCCGCGCTATTACGCCGTGATCCGTGATTTCTTCAAGGCCGCCCGCAGCGTGTTCGGGGAGGCGGTCTGGGGTAAGGAAAACTACATGGTCACCAAGCCGGTGACCATCAAGGCGATGGTGCGGGTGTGTGCGGACCTTGCGCGCGAGGACGCCGATCCCGAAGCCGGCCGGGTGGGGCGCTGGGAGCAGCGGCTCGCGCCCTGGGCCGATATGGCGCGCCAGTTCCGCGACGAAGGCTTCTACGAGCGCTTCCCCGCCAAGGGTGAAGTGGAGCGCGTCGCCCGGGTGCACCGCGACCTCGCGAAGGCTGCAGGCATCGAGGTAGCGAAGAAGCCCTAGAGCGCTTTTTCGTCCCGCAGGCGGGCGATCTGCGGATCGCTGTACCCCAGCTCGGCGAGGATGGCCTCGCTGTGCTCCCCTACTGCGGGCACCGGTCCCATGCGGGGCTCCATGCCGCTGATGTTGGCCGGCGGCTTGAGCGCATCGATCTCGCCGGCGGGCGAGCCTACCTTGCTCCAGCGCTCGCGCGCGGCGAGCTGCGGGTGCTGCCAGAACTCCTGCATGCTGTTGAGCCGCGCATTGGCGATGTCCGCCTGCTCCAGCCTTTCGATCACCTCCGCGGTCGTCATTGAGGCGAATGCCCGCTCGATCTGCGCATGCAGGGCTTCCCGGTGCTGCTGGCGCGCCGGGCTGGACGAGAATCGCGGGTCGGCCGCCAGGCCGGGATGGCGCAGCACCTGCTCGCAGAAGCGGGCGAACTCGCGCTCGTTCTGCACGCTCAGGAACACCGTCCCGCCGTCGCCGGCCGCGAAGGGCCCATAAGGCACGATGGTGGCGTGATGAGCGCCCGAGCGGGGCGGCGCGGCGCCGCCATAGGCGGTGAAATAGGCCGGGAAGCCCATCCATTCGCCCAGGGCCTCGAACATGGTGATGTCGAGGGTGGCGCCTTCGCCGGTGCGCGCGCGGCGCAGGAGGGCCGCGAGAATGGAAGAGTAAGCGTACATGCCGGCCGCAATGTCGGCGACTGGAATGCCCGCCTTGGCGGGCGCCATGGGGGTGCCGGTTACCGAGAGCAGCCCGGCTTCGCACTGGACCAGAAGGTCGTAGGCCTTTTTGCCGGCGTACGGCCCGGCCGGCCCGTACCCCGAAATCCCGCACCAGACCAGGCGCGGGTGCCTGCGCCTGAGCGCCGCGGCACCCAGCCCCAGCCGGTCCACCGCGCCGGGCGCCAGATTCTGCAGGAAGACATCCGCCCGCTCCAGCAGGCGCGCCAGGATTTCCGTGGCCGCGGGATGCTTGACGTCCAGGGCCAGGCTTTCCTTCGAGCGGTTGGTCCAGACGAAGTGCGAGGACAACCCTTTCACCGTCCGGTCATAGGCGCGCGCCGCATCCCCGCCGCCCGGGCGCTCGATCTTGATTACGCGCGCGCCCATCTCGGCCAGCTGCCGCGTGGCGAACGGACCGGCGATGACCTGCTCGAGCGCCACAACCGTGATGCCGTCCAGCGGCCTCATCGCAAACCCATGCGCCGATTCTAGCGGCTGGTTGCGGGGCGCGACGCGGCGTGCGAGATTCGCTCCATGGACCCGGCGCTGCTGTGGGCGGTCATCGGACTGGTGCTCGTGATCGTCGAATTGCTGACGGGGACGTTCTACCTGCTGATGCTGGGCGTCGCGGCCTTCGGCGCCGCGGGGGCCGCCTGGCTGGGCTACGACTTCGCGGTGCAATCGATCGTCGCCGCGGTCATCGGCTCGGTGGGCTGCTACGGCGTGCACGTCTACCGGGCGCGCAGCAAGGCCGAGCAGAGCCCGCCCTGATAGTCCTGACGGACTACGCGCTAACGTAGATTCGACGGCGGATGTAGCGCATCATCCTGCACGTGTAGAACGCAGTCTACACACGACGAACGAGTGGCCAGCACGCTGTTCCAGCCCCGTCCGAGAGACCGATACCTCAGTACCGGTCCACGGTAGGGCCAAACTAAGCGCAGTCGCAGTTCGATCGCCGCAGAGGCATCACCCGGAGGGCGCGGCTAGCGGTCGTGCCCTCCTTTTTTGTGCAGCCATTGTGATGCAGTCGCCGCCGGCCGGCTATCGCCGGCCCTCGCGGCGAGGTGTCGGTATTTCAGGTATTGCGCATTCGCGCCTTGGCGACGTCGGTCGTCGACGTCGTTGCGCCGCGGCGAAGCGTGACGAGCTGCGCGCCGCCCGCGATCGCGAGCAAGGCAAGCCCGATCGTATCGGTAACCAAGCCGGGCTTGATGAGGCACAGGGCGGCGCCGAACAGCAGCACCCGCTGCCACATCAGCGCGTAAGCGAACAGCCAGCCGAAAAGGCTCCCCGCCAGGCACACCACGCCGACCGAGGCGGTGATCACCGACCACACCACGAAAGGCCATTCGCTGCCCCAGTCCTTGACCACCAGCAGCAGCATGGGCTCGTACACGAACATGAAGGGCACGATGTAGGCGGGGGCGGCGGCGCGCATGGCCGCGAACCCGGACTGCCACATGTTCGCTTTGGCCAGGCCCGCGGCCGCGAAGATGGCGAGCGCCACGGGCGGCGTGATCGCCGACAGGATGGCGAAGTAGAAGGCAAACATGTGGGCGGCCGGCGTGACCGCCCCGAGCTTGATGACCGCGGGCACCAGCAGCGCCACCATCATGATGTACGCCGGCGTCGTCGGCATGCCCATGCCCAGGACGATGCCCGCCATGGCAGTCAGGATCAGGGCAAGGATCAGGGATTCGTTGGACAGCGCCACCACCAGTTGCGTAAACACGATCCCCAGGCCGGTGATGGTGACGCAAGCGATCACGATGCCGGCGCAGGCGCAGGCCATTGCCACGGCGAGGGTATTGCGCGCGCCGTCGTGCAGCGCCTCCAGCACCGTGCGCCAAGTGATGCCAACTCGGGTCGACGCGCGCAACAGGGCGAGCGGCAGGCAGGAAAGGGCGCCGGCGAGCGCGCACAGCGGAGCCGAGTAGCCGTACAGCAGGCCGGTCAGCACGACCAGGATGGGCACGAAAAGGTGACCGCGCGTGAGCATCACGTGGCCGAAGCGCGGCAGCTCGGATTTCGGCACTCCGGCGAGCTTGTAGCGCTTCGCCTCGAAGTGCACGGCGAAGAACACCGACAGGTAGTAGAGCACCGCCGGGACGAGCGCCCAGAAAGCGACCTGCGCGTACGGCACGGCGAGGAACTCGGCCATCACGAAGGCCGCCGCGCCCATGATCGGCGGCATGATCTGTCCGCCGGTGGAAGCCACTGCCTCGACCGCCGCGGCGAACGGCGGGCGAAATCCCGTGCGCTTCATGAGCGGGATGGTGATCGGGCCGTCGACCATCACGTTGGCGACCGCGCTGCCCGACACGGTGCCGAAAAGGCTCGATCTGACTACCGCCACCTTGCCCGGCCCGCCGGCCGTGTGGCCGGTGATCGACATGGCGAAATCCATGAACAGCTGCCCGGTGCCGCTGCGCTCCATGAAGGCGCCGAACAGCACGAACAGCATCACGTAGGAGGCCGACACGCCGAGCGTGGAGCCGAAGATGCCTTCGGTGGAGAGGTAGACCTGCTCCATGAGCACCGGGAAGGTCACCTGGGTGCTCACGGCATAGGCGATGAAGCACATGGCGGTGAGCGGCAGGGCAAGGCCGATGACCCGCCGCGTGCCTTCCAGCACGACCACGATCGCGGTGACTGCCCATGCCATGTCTGCGAACGACAGCTCGTCGATGTAGATGATGCGGTTGGTGTAGTACTCGTAATTGAAGAAGATGTGCAGGACGAGCCCCAGCCCCGCCAGCAGGAATACGACGTCGAATATGCGCCAGCCCAGCCCGCCCTCGGCGCGCAGCGGATAGAGCAGGAATACCAGCGTGGTGGCGAACATCAAGTGCGTGCCGCGGAAAATCAGCGCTTCGGGAGGGCCGAAGGCCGCGACATACATGTGGTACAGCGACATGGCGATCGCAATCGTCGCCACGACCCATCTTAGTGCGCGGCTGCCGGGCCGCGTCGCGGGCTTCTCTTCTTCCATGTTTCCTCCCCCAACAAAAAAGGGCGGTCGCGGCCGCCCTTTTTTCCCACAACCGGCGTTACATCGCCCCGGCTTCCTTGTAGAACTTGGCCGCGCCCTTGTGGAAGGGCACGCCGATGTCGAGCGCCATCTCCTTGGGCGTGATGCCGGAGATGGCCTTGACCACCGCGGCCATCGAGTCGACGTTGGATGCCATCGTCTTGGTCATCTGGTAGACCGTCTGCTCGGGCAGGTCGCAGGACGCGACGATATGCGTCGAGTACCCGATAACGGGCACGTCGCGGTCCTGCTTGGGATAGGTGCCTGCCTTGATGATGAGCTTGTTATAGCCGGGATTCATCTTCTTCAGCTTGCCCATGGTCTCATCGTCGACCGCTACGAGCTGCACGTCGCGGGCGCTGGCGAGGTCCATCACCGCCGAGGCCGGCGCCGTGGTGCCCAGCGTGAACACCTGCGCGTGCCCGTCTTTCATGAGCGAGACGGCGTCGGTGTACGCCGCCTGGAAGTTGGCGCGCGCGAGCGACTGGTAGCTCATGCCGTTCAGCTGCAGCACCGTGTCGGTAAGGATTTCAGCCGTGTTGCCCTTGGGCTGCGTCACGAGCGACTTGCCCTTGAGGTCCTTGAAGGAGGTGATGCCGGCGTCCTTCAGGGCCACCACCTGGAAGTACTGCGGATACAGGTTGGCCACCTGGCACACCTTGGTAACTTTCTTCGGGTAGGGCTTGCGCCCTTCGAGGCCGTCGACCGTGGTGCTCGAGTTGGCCAGGCCGATCTGCGCCTTGCCTTCATCCACGCCGCGGATGTTGGCAATGCCCGCGCCTGGCGTTTGCGTGATGGCGAGGCCGGGGACCGCCTTCTCCCACATGCCTTTCAGTGCGCCGCCCAGCGGGATCCATGACCCGCCCTGCGGGCCGGTCATGAAGGTGACTTGCTGCGCCGCAACAGGCGCGGTAACGAGCGCGCCCAGAACGAGCGCGACAGCTTTCAGTTTCATCATTCCTCCTCGGAGTAATCAGCCGGGGAATCATAGCTCATGAATGCTTCACGCTCGCCGTAGCGACGGCGCGCATCGACGTTAGTAACCGCTAACCGCATTTGCCATTCCCGTTCGGAATGCCGATTGCTTCTCCGAAGGTTTCTCGTCTCGGGTGAACAATCATGGCGCAGTCCAGCGGGTCCTTCCACGAAAGCATCGATCAGCTCAAGCCGGAAACCATGGATCGCCACCGCGCGATCGTTTCCATCATGGAAGAGCTGGAAGCGGTCGATTGGTACGACCAGCGGGTGGACGCGGCGGGCGACGACGAGCTGCGCGCGGTGCTGGCCCACAACCGCGACGAGGAGAAGGAGCATGCCGCGATGACGCTGGAATGGCTGCGGCGCCACGATGCGGTCTGGGACGAGCAGCTGCGCAACTATCTTTTCACGGATAAGCCGATTCTCGAGGTGGAGCACGCCATGGAGGAAGCCGAGGCGCAGGCTCCCGGCGGCAACGGCGACGGGTCGCTCGGCATCGGCAGCTTGCGTGCCGCGGCAAAGCGATGAACCCGCTATTTCGCGAGCTGGCGCCCATCGCCGGCGAAACCTGGGCCCTCATCGAGGAAGAAGCCAAACGCACGCTGAAGCTCAAGCTCGCCGCGCGCAAGCTGGTCGACTTTTCGGGGCCGCTCGGCTGGGAAGCCTCCGCGGTGAACGTAGGACGCGTCCAGCGCCTCGACAAGTCGCCCGCGGAAGGCGTGGAAGCGCGCCTGCGGAAGCTGCAGCCGCTGGTCGAGCTGCGCATCCCGTTCGCGCTCGAGCGCGATGAGCTCGACGCGGCCGCGCGCGGCGCCGAGGACGCGGTTCTCGATGCCGTGCGCGATGCGGCCGGAGCCGCCGCCAGCGCGGAGGACCGCGCGATTTTCAACGGCTTTCCGGCGGCCGGCATACGCGGCATCGTGGAGGAAGCCGCTGAGGCAAAGCTCGCGCTGACCGACGATTACCAGGCCTACCCGGCGGTGGTGGCCGACGCCATCAACAAGCTGCACCTGGCGGGCGTGCACGGCCCTTACGGCATAGCGCTCGGCCCGCGCTGCTATACGGGACTGACGAAGACGACGCAGGGGGGCTACCCGGTAATGGAGCACGTGCGCCGGCTGCTCGATGGGCCGATCGTGTGGGCGCCGGCGGTCGACGGCGCCGTGGTGCTCAGCCTGCGCGGCGGGGACTTCGAGCTGACCGTCGGTCAGGATTTTTCCATCGGCTACCTCGAGCACACGGCAAGCACCGTGCGCCTGTACCTGCAGGAGTCCTTTACGTTCCGCGTGCTCGCCGGCGAAGCGGCGGTGCCGCTCGCCTACGCGAGGAAAGCCTAGGCGATGCGGGTCTTCACCGGCTTGCCCGCGAAGTGCAGCCGCAGGTTCTCGATCTGCAGGTCGCCCATCGCCTTGCGCGTTTCCACGGTGGCGCTGCCCACGTGGGGCAGCAGCACGGCATTGTCGAGCGCGAAGAATTCAGGCGGCACGCGCGGCTCGTCGGCGAAAACGTCCAGGCCGGCCCCCGCGATGCGCTTTTCCTGCAGATAGCGCAGCAGCACCGGCTCGTCCACCACCGAGCCACGGGCAATGTTCACCAGGTAGCCGTTTGCGCCGAGGGCGTCGAGCACCTTGGCGTTGATGATCCGGGCGGTTTCCGCGGTCGCTGGCGTAACCACCATCAGTACATCGGAGTTCCTGGCCAGGGCCACCGGGTCCGGATCGTAGGGGTAGGCCACGTCCTTGCGGTTGCGGTTGTGGTAGCGGATCTTCATGCCGCAGGCCTGCGCCCGCTGGGCGATCGCCTCGCCGATGCGTCCGAGGCCGAGGATGCCCAGGACCTTGCCGTCCGCCGAGGTGGTGAGCGGATACGGCCCGCGCGCGGCCCAATTGCCCGCCCGCAAGTAAGCCTCCGCCTGCGGGAATTTGCGCAGCGCGCACAGCACCAGCGCGAGCGCCGTGTCCGCCACGCAGTCGTTCAGCACGTCCGGCGTGTTGGTGACGATGATATTGCGCTTCCTCGCGTCGTCCAGGTTGATGGCGTCCACGCCGACACCGAAGTTGGAGATGATCTCGAGCTGGGGCAGCGCGTCCATCAGCTTGCCGTCCACGGGCATGGGCCCGAAGGTGGCGAGCCCGCGCACCTTTGCGGCATGCTGCTTCAGGAATGCGGCGCGATCCGGCGCATCGGACAGCAGATGGCAGGTGAATTCGCCTTGCAGCGCGGCCATGGTGCCGGCATGGCCGCGGGCGGTCAGGATGATCTCGGGTTTCATGATTTGAATTTGGCGGCGAGCGCCTCGGCGCCGCGCGCAAGGATGCCCACGTCGGCGCCCACGGCGACGAACAGCGCGCCGCAGTCCAGCCAGTGCCGCGCATCGGCTTCGCTGGGCGTCAGGATTCCGGGGGCCTTGCCCGCCCTGTGGATGCGTCGGATGGCCTCGTCGATGAGCGGCTTCACTTTCGGATGGGCGATTTCGCCGGCATGGCCGAGGGAGGCATGCAGGTCCGCCGGTCCGATGAACACGCCGTCGACGCCGTCTATTCCGCAGATGGCTTCGATGTTGTCCAGCGCGTCCTGGGTCTCTACCTGCACCAGCAGGCACATCTCCTCCTGGGCGCGCTTCGCATAATCCCTGACGCGGCCGAACCGCGTGGCGCGGGTGGTGGCGGCGACGCCGCGCACGCCTGCAGGCGGATAACGCGTATAGGAGACCGCGCTTTGCGCTTCGGCAGCGCTCGATACGTAGGGGATCAGGAGCGACTGCGCGCCGATGTCGAGCACGCGCTTGATGGTCACCATGTCGTTCCAGGGAACGCGCACCACCGGATGGCTCGGATACGGCGCCGCGGCCTGCAGCTGTGTGAGCAGGTTCTCCAGGTCGTTGGGCGAATGCTCGCTGTCCAGCAGGATCCAATCGAACCCGGCGCCCGCAATCACCTCTACGCTGTAATGCGAGGACAGGCTCGACCAAAGGCCGATCTGCGGCCTGCCCGCGCGCAGGGCGCGCTTGAAGGCATTGGCAGGCAGATCCATCAATGGATCTCCGGCTCGGGCACCGGCAACGTGCCTTCCAGAAAGTCGAAGTCGCAACCTTCGTCCGCCTGGCGCACATGCTGCGAGAAGATGGCGCCGTAGCCGCGGTCATACTTTCTCGCGGGAGGCTTCCAGGCGGCTTTGCGCCGGCTCATTTCTTCCTCGGATATTTTCAGGTTCAGGGCGCGCTGGTGCACGTCGAGCTCGATCAGGTCGCCGTTGCGCACCAAGGCAAGCGGCCCGCCGACGTACGCCTCGGGCGCGACATGCAGCACGCAGGTACCGTAGCTCGTGCCGCTCATGCGCGCATCGGAAATGCGCACCATGTCGCGCACGCCTTGGCGCAGCAGCTTTTTCGGCACAGGCAGCATGCCCCATTCGGGCATGCCGGGGCCCCCGAGCGGCCCCGCGTTGCGCAGCACCAGCACCGAGCTCGCCTCGGCTTCCAGGTCGTCGCGATCGATGCGCGCCGCCATGTCGTTGTAATCCTCGAATACCACCGCCTTGCCGCTGTGCCTGAGCAGCGCCGGCGTGGCCGCAGCCGCCTTGATCACCGCCCCGTTCGGCGCGAGGCTGCCGCGCACCACTACCAGCCCGCCCGAGGCCCTCAGCGGATTGGCTCGCGCGCGAATCACGTCGGTGTTGTAGATGCGCGCGCCTTGCAGGTTTTCACCGAGCGATTTCCCGGTCACCGTCATCGCCTCCAGCTGCAGCAGGTCCTTCAGCTCGCCCAGCAGCGCGCGCAGGCCGCCGGCGTAGTAGAAGTCTTCCATGAGGTACTTGTTGCCCGACGGGCGCACGTTGGCGAGCAGCGGCGTCGTGGCCGAAAAGTGATTGAAGCGCTCGAGCGGCAGCCTGATGCCGGCGCGCCCGGCCATCGCGACCAGGTGGATCAGCGCGTTGGTGGACCCTCCCATCGCCATCAGGGTCACGATGGCATTGTCGAAGGAATGCGGGCTGAGGAGGTCGCGCGGCTTCAAGTCCTCCCACACCATCTGGACGATGCGCTTGCCGGCAAGCGAGCACATCTTCGCGTGGTTGGAGTCGGGCGCCGGAATGGACGATGCGCCCGGCAGGCTCAAGCCGAGCGTCTCGGCGATCGACATCATGGTCGCCGCCGTCCCCATGGTCATGCACGTGCCGGGCGAGCGCGCGATGCCGTCTTCGATCTCATTCCAGTCCTGCTCGGTGATGTTGCCGGCGCGCAGCTCGTCCCAGTACTTCCACGTATCGGAGCCCGAGCCCAGCGTGTTCTCGCGCCAATGGCCCTTCAGCATCGGCCCGGCGGGCACGTAGATGCTGGGCAGGTTCATGCTCGTCGCGCCCATGATCAATCCCGGCGTGGTCTTGTCGCAGCCGCCCATCAGCACCGCGCCGTCGGCGGGGTAGGAGCGCAGCAGCTCCTCCACCTCCATCGCGAGGAAATTCCGGTACATCATGGTGGTGGGCTTCTGCATGGGCTCGGCGAGCGACATGGCCGGCATCTCGACCGGGAAGCCGCCCGCCTGCCACACCCCGCGCTTGATTTCCTCCACCCGCTGCTTGAAGTGCGTATGGCAGGGGTTGATGTCCGACCAGGTATTGAGGATCGCGATCACCGGCTTGCCGGCATAGTCGCTGCGGTCGTAGCCCATCTGCGCGGTACGCGAGCGGTGCCCGAAGGCGCGCAGGTCCCGCGCGCCATACCAGCGGTACGAGCGCAGCTCTTCGGGTTTCTTCCCGCCTTTGTTGCGCTCTGACGCCATGGGAGACCGGGATTCTAGATCAAGTACACTCACGCCCCACCGATGAGCCTCGTTTTCCACGCGCAACCCCTCACCCGGGCGATCGAAGCGGTGGTCGCCGCCGGCGGCAGCGAGCCGCGCGAAGCGCGCCTGGTGGCCGACAACCTCGTCATGGCGAACCTTCTCGGCCACGATTCGCACGGCGTGGGGATGATCCCCCGCTACGTAGCGGCGCTGCTCGAAGGCGGGCTTTCGGCGAACCGGCATCCCGCGGTCAACTTGGATGTGGGAACGCTGCTCGCGCTGGACGGCTGCCAGGGCTACGGCCAGGTCATCGGCCTGGAAGCCATGGAGCTCGCCATCGAGCGCGCGCGGCACCACGGCAGCTGCGTCATGACGCTCGCGAACTCGCATCACCTCGGGCGCATCGGCCACTGGGCCGAGATGGCGGTGGCGCAGGGACTGGTGTCGATCCACTTCGTAAACGTCATCTCGCATGCGCGCGTGGCGGCCCACGGCGGGGCGGACGCGCGCTTCGGCACCAACCCCATGTGCGTCGGCATTCCGTTGCCCGGCGAGCCGCCGTTCCTGCTCGACATGGCCACCAGCGCCGTGGCGCAGGGAAAGATGCGCGTCGCGCACAACAAGCGCGAGAAGGTGGCGCCCGGCCTGCTCATCGACGAGCGCGGCAATTTGACCGATGATCCGCGCTACGCGGTGGTACCGCCCCTGGGCGCCATCCTGCCCTTCGGGGGACATAAGGGCTACGGCGTCGCGCTCGCCTGCGAGCTGCTCGGCGGCGCGCTCAGCGGCGGCGGCACCTGGCATTACGACGAAAGCCGCAAGCAGCGCGTCCTGAACGGCATGCTCGCCGTCATTATCGATCCGGCGAGGCTGGGCACCGCCGAGCGGTTCGCCGCGGAGTCGCGGCAGTTCCTGGACTGGCTGCGAAAGTCGGCGGTGGGCCCGGGCTTCGACCAGGTGCGCATCGCCGGCGAGCCCGAGCGCGAGACGCGCGCGCGACGCGAAAAGGAAGGCATCCCGGTCGACGAGACGACCTGGGCCGAGATCCAGGCCGCCGGATCGAAGCTCGCGCTGGACAAGCAAACGCTGCAGAAGCTCGCCGAAGGAAGATGAGCTGGGTCAGGGCGTGGGGACGCACCCTGCTGTTCGCCTTTACGGCAGCCGCGGCGGCGTCATCGTTCTCCGCCTACACCGCGCGCACGCGCTCCCTCGCCATGCGCCAGGTGTACTTCGCCGCCTGGCAGGTGCTGCCTGGCTTTACCCTGTTCACCGCGCTGCTGAGCTGGGTAGTGATCCAGATCACCGTCAGCCTGGCGCGCGAGTACAACTTGGCGCAGTTTGCGCTGGAGCTCGCCTTGCGCGTGGTAGTGCTCGAGCTGGTGCCGCTCCTTACGGCGCTGTACGTGGCGCTTCGCTCGGGGGCGGCGATCGTGACGGAAGTGGCCGTGATGGCCAATAACGGCGAGCTCGACGAGCTGCGCAGCGCCAACATCGACCCTTACGAGCGCGAGTTCGTGCCGCGCATCGCGGCTGCGGCGATCTCGGTGTTCACGCTTACCGTGGTGAGCTGCTTTGTGGTGATCCTCATCGCCTACGCGGTGATGTACGGCGCTTCGCCCTGGGGCTTCGCCGACTACACGCGCACCGTAGCGCTGGTGTTCGGTCCCGCAGAGCTGGGCGGCTTCCTGGCCAAATGCGTGGCTTTCGGCGTGGTGGTGGCGGTAATCCCCATCGCTGCCGGCCTGGAGGCGACCAAGGACCCGCACTCGGTGCCGGTGGCGGTGATGGGAGGCATGGTGCGCCTGTTCGTGGCGCTCGCCGCGATCGAGCTGGTGAACCTCGCTGTAAAGTACGTCTGAATGGACCGCGAAGGCTTCACCCGGGTACCGAAGAATTTGCAGTTTCGCGTCGGCCTGCTGCTCGGCCTCACCATCATGGTCGCGGCGGGCTTCCTGATTTATGCGTTGTACGCGCGCGGTGTGTTCGAGGCGACGCAGCGCCTGACCCTGGTGGCCGACAACGCCGAAGGGGTGAGCATCGGCATGGACCTCACTTTCTCCGGGTTCCCGATCGGCCGCGTGCAGCGCATCGCGCTCGGCGACGACGGCCGCGCGCGCATCGAGATCGACATCCCGCGCAAGGACGCGCGCTGGCTGCGCAGCTCGAGCATCTTTACCCTGGAGCGGGGCATCGTCGGCGGCGCGCGCATCCGCGCCTTCACCGCCAATCTGCAGGACGATCCGCTGCCGGACGGTGCCGAGCGCACCGTGCTGCGCGGCGACACCCAGGAAGAGATTCCCCGCATGGTGGCGACGCTGCGCAGCGTGCTGGAGAACGTGGAGCAGGTGACCGGCCCGGGGGGCATCCTGCAGGCGAGCCTGGACAGCCTACGCGCCCTCACCGAGCAGTTCGGCAGCAAGGAAGACGCTGGCAAGGTCGGCGCGGTGCTCGACCGCGCGAATGCCCTGCTCGTCTCCCTGGGGGGCCTGTCCCGGCGCATGGACGGCGTGGTGGCCAAGACGGATCAGCGCATGTTCGGCGCCGGCGGCGTGGCCGAGGGCACGCAGCGCGCCGTCGAGCAGGCGAACGCCATCCTGGGCGAGCTGCGCGAGAGCCTGAAGCGCGTCGACCGCATCCTTGCCGACGCGCAAGCGGTGAGCGGCAACGCCAAGGCGGCCACCCAGGACCTCGGGCAGCTGCGCGCCGAAGTGGATGCGAGCCTGCGCAAGGTCTCCGGCCTCATCGACGAGATCAACCGAAAATGGCCTTTCCAGCGCGACTCCGAAATCCGCTTGCCGTGATCGCCCTGCTGGCGGGGTGCGCCGGCGGGCCGCAGGCGCCCGACTGGCAGGCGAACGCCGCGCAGGCTCTGGCCGCGTTCCAGCGCCTCTATTTCGCCGGGAATACTGCCGCCGCGGACAGCGAGTTCCGGCTGGCACGCAGCGAGCTTGCGCGCACCGGAAGGGCAGACCTGGTGGCACGCGCCGAGCTCGTGCGCTGCGCCGTACGGGCTGCGAGCCTGGAGTTCGACGAGTGTCCCGGCTTCGAGCGGCTGCGTGAGGAGGCGGGGCCCGATGAGGTTGCCTATGCGGCATATTTGGCGGGAAGGGGCAACGCGAGGTCGGGCGCCGAGCCCCTGTCGCGCCTGGTTGCGCACGCCGTGGCGTTGAGGAAAGGCGGGATCACGCCTTCCTCCATTTCCACCGCCGTGGACATCGCCTCGGCGCAGGGCTGGCGGCGGCCACTGCTCGCCTGGCTCGGCGTGCAGGCAAAACGCGCCGAAGATGCGGGCGATGGCGAAACTGCGGCGCGTGTGCGCCGCCGCATCGAACTCATCTCCGGATAGAATCGCCGGCTCCAGGAGGAGTGATGGCGAAAGGCAGGCAGCATCCGGAGCCGAAGATCATCCGGCCGGACGACGTCGACCCGAAGCACCGCTGGGACCGGCCGCTGCAGGCCCCCGGACGCACGCAGGTCGACTTCGAGGAGCGCATCGATTTCCGCCGGCTGCACGACTATCGGCTGGCCCGCGTGCGCGCCGCGCTGTCGGGCTCCGGGCTGGGCGCGCTGCTGTCATTCGATCAGCACAACATCCGCTACACCACCAGCACGGTCATCGGTGAATGGGCGCGCGACAAGCTCACGCGCTATTCGTTGCTGACGGGCAACGGCGACCCCTACATCTGGGATTTCGGCAGCGCCGCGCGCCACCACAAGCTGCACGCGCCGTGGCTGCACGAGAATCATTGCCGCGCCGGCCTGCTCGGCCTGCGCGGCGCGACCGGCGGCGACCTCAGCCTGTTTCGCGATGCCGCCCGGGAGATCCAGTCCATCCTGGACGAGGAGGGCGTGGGAGACATGCCCGTGGGAATCGACGTGGTCGAGCCGCCGATGCTGTTCGAGCTGCAGCGCGCCGGCGTCAAGGTCGCGGACGGCCAGCAGGTGATGCTCCAGGCGCGCGAAGTCAAGAACATCGACGAGCTCACGCTGCTCAACATGGCCGCGGCAATGGTGGACGGCGTCTACCACGACATCGCCGAGGCGCTCAAGCCGGGCATCCAGGAATCGCAGATCGTGGCGCTCGCCACCAAGCGCCTTTATGAAATGGGCTCGGATTGCGTCGAGGCCATCAACTCCATCTCGGGCGAGCGCTGCTCGCCGCACCCGCACAACTTCACCGACCGGCTGATTCGCCCGGGCGACCAGGCGTTCTTCGACGTCATCCAGTCCTTCATGGGCTATCGCACCTGCTACTACCGCACCTTCAGCGTCGGCCGTGCGACCTCCGCGCAGCGCACCGCGTACCGCAAAGCGCGCGAATGGATGGACCGGGCGATCGAGCTGCTCAAGCCCGGCATGTCGAGCGACAAGATCGCGCTCGCCTTCCCGCAAGCCAAGGAGATCGGCTTCGCCAGCGAAATGGACGCCTTCGGCCTGAATTTCTGCCATGGGCTGGGCCTCGGGCTGCACGAGCGGCCGCTCATTTCGCGCCTGACGTCGCTGCGCGAGCCGATCGAGCTCAAAGCCGGCATGGTGTTCGCGGTCGAGACCTACTGCCCGGCAAGCGACGGCATCTCGGCGGCGCGCATCGAGGAGGAAGTCATCCTTACGCCGGGCGGTGCCAAGATCATTTCGCTGTACCCCGCTGAGGAGCTGCCGATTGCCAATCCCTACTGAGAAAAAAATGCGGCTGGGCTGGATCGGCACCGGGCGCATGGGCTACGAGATGGCCGCGCGCCTCGCCAAGGGCGGCTGCGACATCACCGCCTGGAACCGCACCCGAACGAAGGCCGATCCCTTGAAAGCCTACGGCGCGAAGGTGGCCGATTCGCTCGCCGAGCTGGCTGAAAAAGACATTGTCTTCTGCATGGTGTCGACGTGGGACGACGTGAAGGAAGTGATCGGCAGGCTGCTGTCCGGGCCGGCGAAGCCCAGCATGGTCGTCGAATGCTCGTCCATCTCCCTCGAGGGCTCGGCGCAGCTGCGCGAAATTCTTTCCAGGCACAGAGTCGAGTACCTGGCCGCGCCGGTGAGCGGCAACGCGAAAGTGATCAAGGCAGGCAAGCTCACCTTCGTCGTGTCGGGGCCCAGGGCGGCCTACGACGCCGCCAAGCCCTATCTGGACATGATGGGCAGCGGCTCCAGCTACGTCGGCGAGGGAGAGCTCGCGCGCATCGCGAAGATCTGCCACAACGTGATGCTCGGCGTGGTCATCCAGTGCCTGAGCGAGATCACCGTCCTCGCGCAGAAGGCCGGCATGCCGCGCCACGCCTTCCTCGATTTCCTCAACAAGAGCGTGATGGGCTCGATGTTCACGCGTTACAAGACGCCCGCGCTGGTGAATCTCGATTTCAAGGTCACGTTTACGCCGCACCTGCTGCGCAAGGATCTCGACCTCGGCCTGGATGCCGGCCGCGAGCTCGAGGTGCCCATGCCGCTCGCTTCGCTGACCCGCGATCTGCTGCAGCAGATGATCGGCCATGGCCTGAGCGAGCAGGATTTCGCAACCCTCGTCATGATGCAGGCCAAGGCTTCGGGAATCGACCTGAAGCCGGAGAACGTGGAGGTGGGAGATGGGCTCGCCTAAGCAACGCATCAGCTACTTTCCGCTGGACCAGATGGACGCCGAGATGCAAAAGGAGATGGATCGTTGCCGGCGCGAAGGGACGCCGCGTCCGGAGAGCTCGGCAGTGCGGGCGCACGTGCCCGCGGCGTTCTGGTCGTTCGCCACCTCGTGGCGCGACCTTTTCAGGAACGGCGTCTGCGATCACCCCACCAAGGAGCTGTGCCGGCTGTACGTGTCGCGTTCGGTGCAATGCGACTACTGCGGCAACCAGCGCTCGGTGAAGGCGGCGGGCGCGGGAATGCTCGAGGACGACGTGAAGGATCTGCTCAATTTCGAGAAATCGTCACGCTACTGCGACCGGCAAAAAGCCGCCCTTGCCTATGCCGAGGCCATCACCTGGCACCTGGAAACGGACGACGCCTTCTGGGCGCGGCTGCACCGTCATTTCAGCGAGCCCGAGCTCGTGGAGCTCGGCTGCTTCATCGCCCTCACCATGGGCCAGCAGAGCTGGCTGCGCCTGCTCAACATAGATCACCACCAGGTGCTCGCCGGCACCTCCGCTTCAATGGCGCCGGGCTTCGAGAGCGCCGAAGCGCTCGCGCGCTCCAAAGCCGCCGCCGATTACTGGGCAAAGAACCGTGCAGGTCACGGCGGCGCTGGCTCCTGAGAAGGGCGCGCCTTTCCGCCTGGAGACATTGGAGCTGGCCGATCCCGGGCCGGACGAGCTCGTGGTGCGCGTCGCGGCCTGCGGCGTTTGCCAGACCGACGCGCACGGGCGGGACGACTATTTCGGCATTCCGTTCCCGTGCGTGTTTGGCCACGAAGGCGCAGGCATCGTCGAGCGGCTGGGAAAGGACGTAACCGGCTTCTCGGCAGGCGAGCGCGTGCTGATGGTGTCGCCGTCATGCGGTGCCTGCAAGGCCTGCACGCTCGGGCTACCGGGCTATTGCGCCAGCGCCCGCCGCATCAAGTTCGGTGGCCGCCTGCGCGACGGGCGTGTCCCGTTTCACCGCAACGGCGAGCCGGTTCACGGCGCCTTTTTCCAGCAGTCCGCGTTCGCGAGCCATGCGCTTGCCACGCAGGGCAACGTCGTGAAGGTGCCGGACGAGCTGCCGCTCGAGCAGGCGGCGGCCTTTGCGTGCGGCCTCAACACAGGCGTCGGCGCCGTACTCAACGCGCTGCGGCCGGCCGCCGGCAGCGCGATCGCCGTATTCGGCGCCGGCACCGTCGGCCTTGCCGCCGTCATGGCGGCGCGCCTCGCCGGCTGCCGCGTGATCGTGGCGGTCGATCTGCACGAGAGCCGCCTGGCGCTCGCAGGCGGGCTCGGCGCAACGCATGTCTGCAACGCCGCTACCGCGGATCCGGTCGCCGCGATTCGGGCGGCCACGGGAGGCGCCGGGGCCGAAGCATCGGTCGAGGCGGCCGGGAATCCGCTCGCCCTGCGCCAGGCGGTCGAATGTCTTGCGCCGCTCGGTGTCTGCGTGCTTGTCGGCAGCGCGCGCCAAGGCGTCGACGCATCGCTGGAGATGGCGCAGTTGCAGCACGGCCGCACGCTGCGCGGCTGCATCCAGGGCGACGCGCCGCCGCAGGTTTTTTTCCCCCGGCTGTTCGAGCTCTGGCGCGCCGGCCGCTTGCCGGTGGAGCGCCTTATCCGCTTTTACGACTTGGCCGACGTCAACCTCGCGATGGCCGCAGCCGCGGCCGGTCATGCGGTGAAGCCGGTGCTTCGCATGGGACAGGCTTGAGATAGACTGCTTTTCTTCCAAGGAGGAGGCACAAATGAAGCGTTGGATCAACGTCGGTGCGGCCATGCTGGCGGCCTGCGCCTTCCAGGCGTTCGCGCAGGGCTACCCGGCCAAGCCGGTGCATCTGGTCATCTCGTTCACGCCGGGCAGCTCGACCGACATCATCGGCCGCGCGGTGGCGGCGAAGCTCTCGGAAATCTGGGGCCAGCAGGTCGTTGCCGAAAACCGGGTCGGCGCGGGCGGGACCATAGGCTCCGCGGTGGTGGCGCGCGCTGCGCCCGACGGCTATACGCTGCTCGCCAATTCGTCGGCGCACGTGTCGAATCCCTCGATCTACGCCAAGATGCCGTACGACACGCTCAAGGACTTCACCAACCTGTCGCCGCTCGCCGGCGGCCCTAACGTCCTCATCGTCGGTCAGGGAGCGGGCTGGAAAACGTTCGGCGACTTCGTTGCGGCCGCGAAGGCCAAGCCGGGCACGCTCAACTTCTCGTCCGCGGGCATCGGCAGCGGCACGCATTTCAACCTGGAAAAGCTCAAGCTGATGGCCGGCATCGACGTCACGCACGTTCCGTACAAGGGAACCCCCGAGGCGATCAGCGACACGATCGCCGGTCGCGTGTGCTGCTACTTTGCGCCGATCAATGCAGCCCTGCCGCACGTCGGCGGAGGCAAGGCGCTCGCGCTTGCCGTGTCCAGCGCGCAGCGCTCGCCGCTGCTGCCCAATGTTCCGACCATCGCCGAATCGGGCGTGCCCGGCTTCGACTACACCCTGTGGGTGGGGCTATGGGGTCCCGCCGGCATGCCCGGCGAGCTGGCGAACAAGATCAACGCGGACGTACGCAAGGCGCTCAACAGCCCGGACCTGAAGGACCGGCTCACCAAGCTGGGCACGGTGCCGATGGACATGTCGACCCAGCAGTTCTCGGAGTTCGTGCGCAAGGAACTGGACGACACGGCCAAAGTGATGAAAGCGGCGGGAATCAAGCCGCAGTAGCCAGGCGCTTCAACGGCACGCCGGTTAGCCTCTGCAGCTCGTCGAAATCCAGGCCGTCGACCGCTTCCACGACGTGAAGCCCGTCGGGCTTCACGTCGATCACGGCCAGGTCCGTATAGATGCGGTCGACGCAGCGAGCTCCCGTGAGCGGGTAGGAGCAGCGCTCCACGATCTTGCTTTTTCCGTCCTTGGTCAGGTGCTCCATCATGACGAGCACCTTCTTCGCCCCGACCGCGAGGTCCATGGCGCCGCCCACCGCCGGGATGGCATCCGCGCCGCCCGTATGCCAGTTCGCCAGGTCGCCCGCCACCGAGACCTGAAAGGCGCCCAGGACGGCAAAGTCCAGATGCCGTCCCCGGATCATGGCGAACGAGTCTGCATGGTGGAAATAGCATCCGCCGGTGAGCAGCGTTGCCGGCTCCTTGCCGGCATTGATGACGTCCTCATCGATGTCGGCCAGCGGCGGCTTGGGGCCCAGCCCGAGGATGCCGTTTTCGCTGTGCAGGATGATCTCGCGGCCCTTGGGCAGGTAGTCGGCCACCAGCGTGGGCAAACCGATGCCCAGGTTCACGTAAGCGCCTTCCGGGATGTCGCGCGCGACGCGCGCCGCCATCTGCTTGCGATCGAGCTTTTTCATCAGTGCTTCACTATGCGTTTCACGAAGATACCCGGGGTGATGATGGCTTCCGGATCAAGGTCGCCCAATTCTACGATCTCGCGCACCTGCGCTACCGTGGTCCTGGCGGCGGCCGCCATGATGGGGCCGAAATTGCGCGCGCTCTTGCGATAAGTCAGGTTGCCCCAGCGATCGGCGCGGTCGGCCTTGATGAGCGCGTAATCGGCCTGGATGGGATATTCGAGCACGTAGTCGCGATCGCCGATGCGGCGCGTCTCCTTGCCTTCCGCGAGCTTCGTGCCATACGCCGTGGGCGTATAGAAGGCGCCGATGCCGGCGCCTCCCGCCCGGATGCGCTCGGCAAGCGTGCCTTGCGGCACCAGCTCGAGCTCGATCTCCCCGGCGCGGTATTGCGCATCGAAATGCCAGGAGTCGGCTTGCCGCGGAAAGGAGCAAAGGATCTTGCGCACGCGCCGCGCCTTGATGAGCGCGGCGAGGCCGGTATCGCCGTTGCCCGCGTTGTTGTTGACGATGGTGAGGTCCCGGGCGCCTTGCACGATCAGCGCGTCAATCAGCGCGGCGGGCATGCCCGCATTGCCGAAACCGTGAATCATCACCGTCGCACCATCGGGTACGTCGGCGAGGGCCGTTTCCGGGTTGGGTACGAACTTGTTGATCATCGTGCCGTGAATTATGGCACTCGCGGTCTGCCCGCCTCACTTCAGGAATCACCTTCATTGCCCTGATTAAGCGGTTGAATGCTAAGACCATTTGGCATACACAATCGTGAACCCAAAAGCCGCGCTAAGTACTTGTTGTTTTTAAGGAAACCTGCTTGACCCACGCGGCCTTTGTCCGTAAAGTGGCAAAACGTAGCAAAAAGTGGGAATAAGAGCCGAATGGGCGGAGGGTTTCACGGCGCTGCGGTTATCACGCTCGACGCAAAGGGCCGCGTCGCCATTCCGACTCGCCATCGCACCGCGCTGCTCGACGGCGCGCAAACCCTGGTTCTCAGCGCCCATCCCGAGGGCTGCGTCCTGATCTACCCCGAAAGCGCATGGGAGCCGGTGCGCGCCCGGGTTGAATCGTTTCCCAGCTTCAACGCCCAGGCGAGCTGGTGGAAGCGCCTGCTGCTCGGCATGGAAGAGCATGTCAGCCCGGACGGCTCGGGCCGCGTGCTGCTGTCGCCCGCCCTGCGCCTGCACGCGAAGCTCGAGCGGGAAGCGATGATGGTCGGCCAGGGGCGCTACTTCGAGCTATGGGATTCCGCGGTGTGGTCCACCAAGCTCGGCCAGGCGCTAGCCGGTGCGGCGGCACCTCCGCCGGGCATGGAGGACTTTTCCCTGTGAGCGAGGACCGTGCACACCCCGGTGCTGACTGCACAATGTCTGGCCGCGCTCGCCATCCGGGCGGACGGTACCTACGTCGACGGCACGTTCGGCCGTGGTGGCCACAGCCGGGCAATCCTGGAGCAGCTCGGCCCGCGCGGCCGCTTGATTGCCCTGGACCGCGATCCGCAGGCGGCCGAAGCGGCGCGCGCCATCCGCGATCGGCGGTTCTCCTTCTTCCATCTGCGCTTCTCCCAGCTCTCGCAAGCGGTTCCCGTGGAGGTGCAGGGAATGCTGTTCGACCTGGGGGTCTCCTCGCCGCAGCTGGACGAGGCAGCGCGCGGGTTCTCGTTCCGTGCGGACGCACCGCTCGACATGCGCATGGACCCGACCGCGGGAGCCACCGCGGCGCAATGGCTCGCCGAAGCAAAAGAAGAAGAAATCAGGGAGGTCATCCGGGATTATGGCGAAGAACGGTTTGCTAAACAGATTGCAGCGGCGATTGTTGCTGCGCGCGGCAGCGAGCCCATCCTCCGCACTCGCCAACTGGCCGATCTCGTGGCAAAGGCGGTCCGCACACGCGAGCCGGGCCAGAATCCGGCGACGCGCACCTTTCAGGCTTTACGGATTCACATCAATCGGGAGCTTGAGGAAGTGTCGCTGATGCTGCCCCAGGCGGTTTCACGTCTGGCCGCCGGCGGCCGCCTGGCGGTGGTCAGCTTTCATTCGCTCGAGGATCGCGCCGTCAAGCGCTTCATGCAGGCGCTGGCGCGGCCCGAAGTGCCTCGCCGCTTGCCTTTGCGCGCCAGCGAAATGCCACAACCCGCCCTCAAGCTGGTGGGCCGCCCGGTGCGGCCAACCGAGGATGAGATGAGATCCAATCCGCGCGCGCGCAGCGCCACGCTACGGGTGGCCGAGCGCACCGCGACTCCCTATACCCCAGTCAACCGAATCGAGCCCGGCGCGCGGTGGCGAAACTGAACCTCCTCCTCCTCGCGGTTCTCGTCGCCTGCGCGCTCGGGCTCGTCACTTCTCAGCACAAGGCGAGGAAGCTGTTCACCGACCTCGAGCGCGAGCAGGGGCGCGCCCGCGAGCTCGACATCGAGCACGGACAGCTGCAGCTGGAGGCGAGCACCTGGGGCCTGCATCGCCGGGTGGAGAAAATCGCTGTTTCGGCCCTAGGCATGCGCACGCCGGATCCGCGGCGCGTGCGGATGGTGATTCCCAAGCAGTGAGCGCGGCGACGCAAGGACTGGTGCGGCTGCCGGTGTGGCGCGCGCGTTTCGTGCTCGGGCTCTTGCTGCTTGCCTTCGGCGTGCTCGTCGCGCGCTCGCTCTACCTGCAGGCGCTCAGGACCGACTTTCTCCAGGAAAAGGGCGACGCGCGCTACTCGCGCGTCATCGAGGTGCCTGCCACCCGCGGCAGGATCCTCGATCGCCATGGCGACGCGCTGGCCGTATCCACGCCGGTGAAGTCGATCTGGGCGATTCCGGCCGATGCACAGCTATCGCGGCCGCAGCGCGCGAGCCTGTCCAAGGCGCTGGGCATGGAGCCGGGCGAGTTGCAGCGCAAGCTCGCTGACGACCAGCGCGACTTCGTGTATCTCAAGCGCCAGGTGTCGCCGCAAACCGCCGATACGGTCGCCGCCCTGGGCTTGCAAGGCATTCATCAGCACCGCGAGTTCCGACGCTACTATCCCGGCGGCGAAGTGACCGCTCACGTGATCGGCTTCACCGATGTGGAGGACGCAGGCCAGGAAGGCGTCGAGCTGGCGTTTCAGCAGCACCTGCGCGGCAAGCCGGGTAGCCGGCGCGTCATCCGGGATCGCCGCGGGCAGGTGGTCGAGGATGTGGAATCGATACGCTCGGCCCAGGACGGCCGTGACCTCGCGTTGTCCATCGACGGCAAGCTGCAAAGCCTGGCGTTCGGGGCGCTCAAGGCCGCCGTCTCCCAGCATAGGGCCAAGGCGGGCGCGCTGGTCGCGCTCGACGTGCGCACCGGTGAAATCCTGGCCCTCGCCAACGTGCCCTCGTTCAACCCGAACAACCGGGCGCGGCTGACGGGCGCGCAGCTGCGCAACCGCGCGGTCACGGACCTGTTCGAGCCGGGCTCGACGCTCAAGCCGTTCACGGTGGCGCTCGCCTTGGAAACCGGCAAGGTACGGCCCTCGACCGTGGTGGCCACAGACGCCGGACGGCTGGTGTTCTCCAATTACACGATCCGGGATGTCCATCCGGCCGCCGCCCTAACCGTGGCCGAGGTGATCCAGAAATCATCCAATGTCGGTTCGGCCAAGCTGGCGCTGGCGATGCCGCGGGAAGCGATGTGGGACCTTTACCGGCGCGTGGGCTTCGGCGAAGTCCCGGAGCTCGGTTTCCCGGGCGCCGCGGCGGGCCGGGTGCGCCACTACCGCAGCTGGCGTCCGATCGAGCAGGCGACGATGGCCTATGGTCACGGTATCTCCCTGAGTCTGGTGCAGCTAGCGCGCGCCTATACCGTGTTCGCGCGCGACGGGGAATTGGTACCCCTGACGCTGGTCAAAACCAGCACGGCCACCAGCGGCGACAAGGTGCTTTCCGCGGAGACTGCACGCGCCGTGCGCGCCATGCTGGAGCTCGCGGTGCAGCCGGGCGGCACGGGCCCGCGGGCCCGCATCATGGGCTGGCGCGTTGCCGGCAAGACCGGTACAGCGCACAAGCCGGAAAACGGCAGCTACGCGGCGGACAAATATCTCTCGTCTTTCGTGGGCTTTGCACCGGCTTCGGCGCCGCGCCTGGTGATCGCGGTGATGATCGACGAGCCGGCCGCCGGCCAGCACTACGGCGGAGCGGTCGCTGCGCCGGTATTCGCCCAGGTAATGCAGGGAGCGCTGCGCATGCTGAATGCGCCGCACGACGCGCCGCTCGAGCCCGTTCCGTTCCCGGGCGAAGGCGAGGAACTTAAGGAAAGCACTTGAGACTCGGGTGCACAACGTGGATACCGCGCAGCTACTCCGGCGGCTCGCTTCCCAGGGCGCGATGATCGAGCGTCTGTCCTGCGACAGCCGACGCTGCTCGCCCGGCGTGGCGTTCCTCGCCTATCCGGGTGAGGCGGCGGACGGCCGCATGCACATTGCCGACGCCATCGCGCGGGGCGCCTCGGCCGTGCTATGGGACGACGACGGCTTCGCATGGCGAGCGGAATGGCGCGTGCCCAACGTCGCGGTTCCAGGCCTGAAGCAGCAGGCCGGCTCGCTCGCGCACGACTTCTACGGCCGTCCGTCGGAATCGCTCTGGATATGCGGTGTGACGGGCACCAACGGCAAGACTTCATGCAGCCAGTGGATCGCGGCGGCGCTGTCGGCCTCAGGGGCGAAGGCCGGGGTGATTGGGACGTTGGGGGCCGGCTTTCCGGGCGCGCTTGCGGAAGTGCCCAACACCACGCCGGATGCGCTGGAAGTCCACGGGATCCTGAAAGACCTCCGCGCGCAGGGCGCCAAAGCCGCTGTGATGGAAGTGTCCTCGCACGGCCTCGTGCAGGGCCGCGTAAACGGCGTCGCTTTCGATTGCGCGCTCTTTACCAACCTGTCGCACGACCACCTCGACTACCACGGCAGCATGGAGGCGTATGCCGAGGCGAAGGCGCGGCTGTTCGACAGCCCCGGGCTGTCGGCCGCGGTGCTCAACATGGACGACGTGGTCGGAGTCCAGATTGCGCGCCGTCTCGAAAAGCGCGGCCTTCGCATCATCGGCTATTCGCTTTCGGGCGTGCGCAACGCAAGCCGCGAGTTCATCGCCGCCGCGCGTAGCACCAGCGGGGAGATGGACCTCGAATCGAGCTGGGGCCGTGCCAGCGCCCGGGTCAACCAGCTCGGCCGCTTCAACCTGGCCAACGCGCTCGGCGTGCTCGGTTGCCTTGTGGCTCAGGGCATGCCTTTCGAGCAGGCCATCGAGCGTCTGGCGCAGCTGCCGCCGGTGCCGGGACGCATGGAACCGGTCGGCGAGCGGCCGCTCGCCGTGATCGACTATGCGCATACCCCCGATGCGCTCGAGAAAGTGCTCCAGGCGCTGCGCCCGGTGGTCGCCCAGCGCGGCGGCAGCCTCGTCGCGGTGTTCGGCGCCGGGGGCGACCGCGACCCGGCCAAGCGGCCGCTGATGGGCGCGGTTGCCGCACGGCTCGCCGATCGCATAGTCGTCACCTCCGACAATCCGCGCAGCGAAGCGCCCCTGGATATCATCTCGCAGGTCGCAAAGGGCATCGACCGGCCGCATGAGATCGAAGCCGATCGTGCGCACGCCATCGAGCTCGCGATTTCGCAGGCGCACGCGGCCGACGTCGTTTTGATCGCGGGCAAGGGGCACGAGAGCTATCAGGAAATCGCGGGCCGCCGGCTGCCTTTCTCGGATGCCCAGGTGGCGCGCCGGGCCCTCGCGCGGCGGGGCGGCGCATGATGGACCTCGCTGAAGCGGTCCGCGTGCTCGGCGGCCGCCTGAGCGGTGCAAACGCCCGCTTCGCCGGCGTGTCGACCGACACGCGCACCTTGCGGGCCGCCGACCTTTTTGTCGCCCTGCGGGGCGAGCGCTTCGACGCGCACCGCTTCCTGAAGGAGGCCGCCGCCGGCAATGCGGCCGCTGCGCTCGTCGATCGAAGCTATGCGGGCGAGTTCCCCCTGCCGGTGGCCATCGTGGAGGACACGCGGCTGGCGCTCGGCCAGCTCGCTCGGGACTGGCGCGCGCGCTTCGGCCCGGCGCTCATCGCCGTGACCGGTTCCAACGGCAAGACCACGGTGAAGGAGATGCTGGCCGCGATCCTGCGGGCGCACGCCGGGGCGGACGCGGTGCTCGCCACGCGCGGCAACCTCAACAACGACATCGGTGTGCCGCTCACGCTGCTGAGCATGCGCGAGGCGCACCGGTGGTGCGCGATCGAGCTCGGCATGAATCACAAGGGCGAAATTGCGTACCTCGCGGCCCTCGCCCGGCCGACCGTGGCGCTGGTAAACAACGCGCAGCGCGAGCACCTCGAGTTCATGCGCTCGGTCGAGGAGGTGGCGGCTGAAAACGCCTGCGTATACGAGGCGTTGGCGGCACAGGGCGTCGCGGTCGTGAACGCAGACGACCCGCAGGCAGCCTTTTTCCGCGCGCGCGCCGGTAGCCGCCGGGTAATCGATTTCAGCATCGAAGGCAAAGCTGCCGTAACCGCGCGCTACGCGCTCGCGGCGCTCACCAGCGAGCTGGCGATCCGCACCCCCGGCGGCGAAGCGCAGGCGACGCTCGCCATCCCGGGATTGCACAACGTAAGAAACGCCCTCGCCGCGGCGGCATGCGCGGTCGCCGCCGGTGTCGCGCCCGAGGCGATCGGCGAGGGGCTGAGCGCTTTCCGGCCCTACTCGGGTCGCCTTCAGGTGAGGAAGACGCGCGCAGGCGCCACGCTGATCGACGATACGTATAACGCCAACCCCGACTCGGTGCGGGCGGCGATCGACGTGCTCGCCGCGTGCCCGGGGCCCACCGTGCTGGTGCTCGGTGACATGGGCGAAGTCGGCGAGCACGGCCGCGATTTTCACCGCGAGGTCGGCGCCTATGCGAAGACCAAGAGTATCTCCGCGCTTCTTGCGCTGGGCGAGGCGACGCGCCACGCGGTCGAGGCGTTCGGCCCGGGCGCACGCCATTTCGCCCGGGTGGAGGACCTGCTGCCCCACGTAACGGGAAGCAGCATCCTGGTGAAGGGGTCGCGCTTCATGAAGATGGAGCGCGTGGTGGCGGCACTTACGGGAGGGCATTGATGCTCCTCGAGCTTGCGCAATGGCTGGCAAAAGACGTGCGCCTGTTCAACGTCTTCAACTACATCACGCTGCGCGCGGTGCTCGCCTGCCTTACGGCGCTCGCTGTCTCGCTGGTGCTCGGGCCGTATTTCATACGCAAGCTCACGGCCTACAAAATCGGCCAGGCGGTGCGCGACGACGGACCACGCTCGCACCTCACCAAGGCCGGCACCCCCACCATGGGCGGCGCGCTGATCCTCGTCTCCATCTGCGTGACGGTGCTGCTCTGGGGCGACCTCTCGAACCGCCTGGTGTGGGTCGTGCTGCTGGTAACGCTTGCTTTCGGCACGGTCGGCTGGGTGGACGACTACCGCAAGGTGGTGCACCGCAATCCGAAAGGCCTGTCGGCGAAGGCCAAGTTCTTGTGGCAGTCAGTGATCGGCCTGTCCGCGGCCATCTACCTGGGCTTCTTGTCGCAGAGCATGCCTTCGCTCAACGAATTCATCGTGCCGTTCTTCAAGCATATCGCCTACCCGCTGGGCATCGTAGGCTTCATCGCGCTCACGTTCTTCGTCATCGTCGGCACCTCCAACGCCGTCAACCTCACCGACGGGCTCGACGGCCTGGCGATCATGCCGACGGTCATGGTGGGCAGCGCATTGGGCATCTTCGCGTACGTCGCCGGCCATGCCGGGTTCTCCAAGTACCTCGGGCTGCCTTACATTCCGGGCGCCGGCGAGCTAGCGGTCATCTGTGGTGCGCTGGCCGGCGCCGGCCTCGGATTCCTCTGGTTCAACGCGTACCCGGCGGAAGTATTCATGGGAGATGTCGGCGCGCTCGCCCTCGGAGCTGCGCTGGGCACGATCGCCGTGATCGTGCGACAGGAGATCGTCCTGTTCATCATGGGAGGCGTGTTCGTCGCCGAAACGCTCTCGGTGATGATTCAGGTCATCTATTTCAGGTACTCGGGCGGCAAGCGCATCTTCCGCATGGCGCCGCTGCATCACCATTACGAGCTCGAAGGCTGGAAGGAAAGCCAGGTGGTGGTGCGCTTCTGGATCATCACCATGATGCTGGTGCTGTTCGGCTTGTCGACGCTCAAGCTCAGATGATGCGGGAGCCTGCGTTCTCGCTTTTGCCCCGACCGGCGCCGCGCGGGCTGCGCGGCTTGCGCGTGCTCGTGCTCGGCCTGGGCGACACCGGGCTGTCGGTGGCGCGCTGGGTCGAAAAGCAGGGCGGCACGCCGCGCGTCGCGGATACCCGCGCTGCGCCGCCCAGAGGCAAGGACTTCGCAGGCGAGCTGCGCACCGGCCCTTTCGATGCGGCGCTGCTGGAAGGGGTCGACCTCGTTTGCGTGAGCCCCGGATTGTCCCTGGAGGAGCCGGTCATCGACGAGGCACTGCACAGGGGCGTGCCGGTGCTGGGTGATGTGGAGCTCTTCGCCTGGCACAACTACGCGCCGGTGCTCGCGGTGACGGGCACCAACGGCAAAACCACCGTGACGTCCCTCCTCGGACATCTGCTGCGCACGGCTGGCGTGAACTGCGCGGTCGCGGGCAACATCGGTCCGCCGGTGCTGGCGGCGGCGATGGAAGCAAGCCCCGCCGTCTGGGCGTTGGAGCTATCGAGCTACCAGCTGGAAACCACCTGGTCGCTGCGTCCGCAGGCGGCGGGATTGCTCAACATCACCGACGACCACCTGGATCGCTACCCCGGGCTGAACGCGTATGCGCGCGCCAAGGCGCGCATCTTCGAGGGCGCGGCGACACAGGTGTTGAATCGGCACGACCCGCTGGCGCTCGCCATGGCGCGGCCGGGGGTGCGCACCATTACCTTCGGCCTCGATAGTCCACCCTCGGCGCAGGATTTCGGTGTGGTGGACGGCGTACTGCATCGCGGTGCGCTGCCGCTGATGCCCGCGTCGGCGCTCCGGATCCACGGCGGGCACAACCTCGCCAATGCGCTCGCGGCATGCGCGCTCGCGAGCGTGGTGGCGCCGCTGGAAGTGCTGGCTGCAGGGCTGGCGAGCTTCGCTGGCCTGCCGCATCGGGTAGAGCTAGTGGCGACGCGTCGCGGCGTCGAGTGGTACGACGATTCGAAGGGCACCAATGTCGGCGCCACGGTCGCCGCCCTGAACGGGCTGGCGAAGCCGACCATCCTGATCCTCGGCGGCGAGGGTAAAGGCCAGGACTTCGCTCCGCTGCGAAATGCGGTGGAGCGCTTTTGCCGGATAAGCCTGCTGATCGGACGCGACGCACCGCTCATTGAAACAGCGCTCGCCGGCCTGCCGACCGCGCGCTGCGCCTCCCTGCAGGCCGCGGTGGAAGAAGCGACGCGCCATGCCGCGCCGGGCGACGTGGTGCTGCTCTCGCCGGCATGCGCGAGCTTCGACATGTTCCGGGACTACAAGCATCGCGGCGATGCGTTTGCCGCGGCTGTGAAGGCGCTGCCCGAATGAGTCGGACTTACGTTTTTGCGCGCAACGCGCCGGGCGCGGAGTACGACCGCTCGCTCGCATGGGCCGCGCTGCTGCTCGCCGCCACCGGGCTGGTAATGGTGTATTCGGCCTCCATCGCGACAGCCGAGGCAAGCCGCTACACCGGGAACAACGCCGGCTGGTACCTCGCCCGCCACGGCGTCTACCTGGGCGCCGCTATGGCCGCCGCTATAGCCGTATTCCTCGCACCGGTGCGTTTCTGGCAGATCGCGGCGCCCTGGGTGTTCGCGGGCTGCGTCGTGCTGCTGGTGCTCGTTCTGGTGCCAGGCATCGGCCGCGAGGTGAACGGCGCGCGCCGCTGGCTGGACGTCCCGATGGCGAGCCTGCAGCCCTCCGAGGCGATGAAACTCGCGGCGGTGCTCTATGCCGCCGATTACACCGTACGCAAGCACGCGGTGATGAAGAGCTTCAAGAAAGGCCTGCTTCCCATGCTGGCCGTCATGTTGCTCGTGTCCTGGCTGCTGCTGCGCGAGCCGGATTTCGGCGCTTTCGTGGTCATAGCGGTGACCGCGTTCGGCATCCTGTTCCTCGGCGGCATGAACGGTCGACACTTTGCGGCGCTGGTGGGCATGCTGGGCCTCGGATTCGCCCTGCTGGTGCTGTCGTCGCCATACCGGATGCAGCGCATCTTCGGCTTCATGGATCCCTGGGCCGACGCCTTCGGCCGGGGCTACCAGCTGTCGCATTCTCTGATCGCGTTCGGGCGGGGCGAGTGGCTGGGGGTGGGGCTCGGGGCGAGCATCGAGAAGCTTTTCTATCTGCCCGAGGCGCATACCGACTTCCTGCTCGCCGTAATCGCCGAGGAGCTCGGTTTCATGGGGGTCGCGCTGGTCATCGGCTGCTTCGTATGGATCGTGGCCCGCGCGTTCGCCATCGGCCGCCAGGCCACGCAGCACGAGCGCCATTTCGCGGCGCTTGCGGCACAGGGCATAGGCATGTGGATCGCGTTCCAGGCGCTGATCAACATGGGCGTCAACATGGGCCTGCTGCCCACCAAGGGCCTCACCCTGCCGCTCATGAGCTACGGCGGTTCGGGCCTGGTCGTGAATTTCGTGGCGCTCGCCATCCTGCTGCGCATCGATTGGGAAAACCGCCAGCTCACCCGAGGGCTGCACGCATGAAGACCATCCTCATCATGGCAGGCGGGACCGGCGGCCACATCTTCCCGGGGCTGGCGGTAGCCGAGGAGATGCGCGCGGCGGGCTGGGATGTCGTCTGGATGGGCGCGCGAGGCGGGATGGAGGAGCGCCTGGTGCCCCCGCGCGGCCATAAAACCGCATGGATACGCGCACGCGCCGCGCGCGGCAAAGGGCTGCTGCAGAAGCTGCTCCTGCCGGCGAACCTGCTCCTGTCGTTCTGGGAAAGCGCACGCCACCTGCGCCGCATCCGCCCCGACGTCGTCCTGGGGCTGGGCGGCTATGTCGCCTTCCCGGGCGGCATGATGGCTTCGCTGCTCAACCGGCCGCTCGCCCTGCACGAGCAGAATGCGGTCGCAGGTCTGGCCAACCGCGTGCTGTCGACGGTCAGCGACAAGGTAATGGTGGCTTTCCCGGGGGCGCTGAAGAACGCGGAGTGGACCGGCAACCCGGTGCGTGCCGAGATCGCGTCGATGGCCGCTCCCGATGAGCGCTTCCTGGGGAGGACCGGGCCGCTGCGCATCCTGGTCGTAGGCGGCAGCCTGGGCGCCCAGGCGCTGAACGAGGCGATGCCCAAAGCCATGGCGTTGCTTAAGGACAAGCCGCTCGTCGTGCACCAATCCGGCGAAAAGCACCTCGAAGCATTGCGAGGCAATTACGCGCACGCGGGGGTGCAGGGCGAGCTGGTGGCCTTCATCGACGACATGGCGCGGTGCTATGCCGCGGCCGACCTCGTCATCTGCCGCGCGGGCGCCGTAACCGTCGCCGAGCTTTCCGCCGGCGGCATGGCGAGCATCCTGGTCCCTTTCCCATTCGCGGTGGACGACCACCAGACCGCCAACGCGCGCTTCCTGGCCGATGCCGGCGCCGCGGTCCTGGTCGCGCAAACGGAGCTGACCGCCGGGAAGCTCGCCGCGCTGATCGAATCGCTGGATCGGCCCCGGCTGCTCGACATGGCGCGCAAGGCGCGCGCCCTCGGCAAGCGCGACGCGGCGCGCATCGTGGCCGGGCGCTGCATGGAGCTGGCGCGATGAAGCACAAGGTGCGCCGCATCCACTTCGTCGGCGTCGGCGGCGCGGGCATGAGCGGCATTGCAGAAGTGCTGGTGAACCTGGGCTACCAGGTCAGCGGCTCGGATCTGGCCGAGAACGCCGCGACCAGGCGGCTCGCCGGCCTGGGTGCGCAGGTCTTCCTCAAGCACAACGCGCGGCAGGTGGAACGCGCCGATGCCGTGGTGGTGTCCACCGCCGTCCAGGCCGACAACGCAGAGGTAGTGGCGGCGCGCGAGCAGCGCATCCCGGTGGTACCGCGGGCCTTGATGCTGGCCGAGCTGATGCGCCTGAAGCAGGGCATCGCCATTGCCGGAACCCACGGCAAGACCACCACCACCAGCCTGGTGGCGAGCGTGCTCGCCGAAGGCGGGCTGGATCCTACCTTCGTGATCGGCGGCCGCCTGATCGCCGCCGGCTCGAACGCGCGGCTGGGTGCCGGGGATTTCATCGTGGTGGAGGCGGACGAGTCCGACGCCTCGTTCCTGCACCTGCAGCCGGTCATGGCCGTGGTCACCAACATCGACGCCGACCACATGGGCACCTACGGCCACGATTTCGAGAAGCTCAAGCAGGCCTTCGTGCAGTTCCTGCAGAACCTGCCTTTCTACGGCAGCGCAATCTTGTGCACGGACGATTCCAGCGTGCGGGACATCGTGACGGCGGTGACCAAGCCGGTCATCACCTATGGCACCGGCCGCGATGCGCTCGTGCGGGCAGAGGCGGTGCGCCACGACGGCGGCCGCATGCGCTTTCGCGCGCGCCGCGAGAACGCCGCGCCGCTCGACGTGGTGCTCAATCTGCCCGGTCAGCACAACGTCCTCAACGCGCTCGCCGCGATCGCGGTTGCCACGGAGCTGGGCGTGAAGGACGATGCGATCCTTAAGGCGCTGGCCGAGTTTCACGGCGTCGGCAGGCGCTTCCAGCGCTACGGTGATATCGCGCTCGCCGGCGGCGGCCGGTTCACGCTGGTCGACGACTATGGCCACCATCCTGCAGAAATGGCGGCCACACTCGAAGCGGCGCGCGGTGCCTTCGCCGGGCGGCGCATCGTGCTCGCCTTCCAGCCGCATCGCTACTCCCGTACCCGGGATCTGTTCGAAGACTTCGTGAAGGTCCTGTCGACGGCCGACGCGCTGCTCCTGGCCGAGGTTTATGCCGCCGGCGAAGCGCCCATCGTCGCCGCCGATGGGCGCTCCCTTGCGCGCGCCGTGCGCGTGGCCGGCTCCGTGGAGCCGGTGTTCGTCGAGGACATCGCCGAGATGCCGGAGGCCATCCGCCGCGTCGCGCTGGACCGCGACGTGGTGCTGACGATGGGCGCAGGCTCGATCGGCAACGTGCCTGCGCAGCTCATATGAATATGGCCGATAGCCTCCACGTCAGGGAACCGATGGCGCAGCACGTAAGCTGGCGCGCCGGCGGGCACGCGGACCGGGCCTACGCGCCGCGCGACGCAGCGGAGTTGGGCGCTTTGCTGCGCTCGCTTCCCAAGGACGAGCCGATCCTGTTCGTCGGCCTGGGTTCCAACCTGCTGGTGCGCGACGGCGGCTTCCGCGGCACGGTGATCCTGATGCACCAGGCGAAGCTCGCCCCGGAGATGCGCGCGGGGCTCATCTACGCGCCAGCCGGCGTGGCGAGCCCCAAGGTGGCGCGCTTTGCCGCGCTCAATCACCTTTCCGGGGCCGAATTCATGGCGGGCATCCCGGGAACCGTGGGCGGGGCGCTTGCCATGAATGCCGGCTGCTACGGCAGCGAAACCTGGGACATCGTGGCGCGTGCCGTCACCATCGATCGCAGCGGCGAAATGCGCGAAAGATCGAGAAGCGACTTCGACATCGCCTACCGCCATTGCCGCCTGCCGGCGGAAGAATGGTTCGTGGCGGCGCACTTCACGCTGCAGCCGGGAGACGGCGAGGCCTCGCGCAGGCGCATCAAGGAATTTCTCGCCGTGCGCATCGCCACTCAGCCGCTGCAGCTGCCCAACGCCGGCAGCGTGTTCCGCAACCCGCCCGGCGATCATGCCGCCCGGCTGATCGAGGCGTGTGGCCTGAAAGGGCTGCAGCGCGGCGGCGCCCGGGTCTCCGAGAAGCACGCCAACTTCATCGTCAATCCGCACGGTGCAGCGCGCGCCGCGGACATCGAGTGGCTGATTCTCGAGGTGAAGAGGATCGTCGCCGAAGAGACCGGCGTGCAGCTGGTGCCCGAGGTGCGCATCGTGGGGGAGCCGGCATGAATTTCGGCAAGGTTGCGGTGCTCTTGGGCGGCAAGTCCGCCGAGCGCGAAGTGTCGCTCAAGAGCGGCGCCATGGTGCTGAAAGCCTTGCGCAGCCGCGGCATTGACGCGCATGCCTTCGACCCGGCGCAGCGCAGCCTCGAAGACCTGGTGAAGGAGAAATACGCGCATGCCTTCATCGCGCTCCATGGGCGCTTTGGCGAAGACGGCACCGTGCAGGGCATCCTCGAGTGGCTCGGCATCCCGTATACCGGCAGCGGTGTGCTCGCCTCGGCGCTGGCGATGGACAAGCTGCGCACCAAGCGGCTCTGGGCTGCCGAAAAGCTGCCGACCCCGGCCTACGAGCTGCTCGGCGAAGGCACCAACTTTCGCATCACCGCGCGCAAGCTGGGCTTGCCGTTGATGGTCAAGCCGGCGAGCGAAGGATCCTCCATCGGCATGTCAAAAGTGCGCGCCGCCGCGAAGCTGGAAGAAGCCTACCGCCTGGCGGCGAAGTACGACCGGTTGGTCATCGCGGAGCAATTCGTCGACGGCATCGAGCTCACCGGGGCGATCCTGGGCGAGCGGGCGCTGCCGCTTATCAAGCTCGAGACGCCGCGCGAGTTCTATGACTACGAGGCGAAGTACCTGGCCGACGATACCCGCTACATCGTTCCTTGCGGGCTGCCGCCGAAGAAAGAGCAGGAGCTCCAGGAGCTGTGCCTCGCCGCCTTCCGTTCCCTGGGGTGCAGCGGCTGGGGACGGGTGGACCTCATGCTGAACAAGCGCGGCCGGCCCTACCTGCTCGAGGTGAATACCTCGCCGGGCATGACCGACCATTCCCTCGTACCCATGGCGGCGCGCGCGGTGGGGCTGTGCTACGAGGATCTGTGCGTGAAGATTCTGGAAGGCTCGCATGTGGGATAACCCGCGCATCCTCAACATGGCAGCCGGCGTCCTGGTGGGCATGGCAACGCTCGCGTTCGCGATCGCCGGAGCCGTGCTGGTCGTCAAGTCTTCCTCGTTCCCGGTCAGGCAGGTCGTGCTCACCCACAGCTTGCAGAAGACCACCAGGAGCGAGATCGAAACCGCAACGCAGGGTCGCATCGGGGGGAATTTCTTCGCCGTCGCGCCGGCCGAGCTGCGTGCCGCGCTCGAGCAGCTGCCGTGGGTGCGCCGCGCGTCCGTGCGCCGCGTCTGGCCCGATCGCCTGGAAGTCGCGCTGGAGGAGCACGTGGCGCTCGCGCGGTGGGGCGAGGATGCGCTGATCAACAGCTACGGAGAGCGCTTTTACGCCGCCACGGATGCCGCGCTTCCCCGGTTTTTCGGACCGAGCGGCGCCGAGCACGACGTGGCGCGCCGCTATGCGCGATTCTCGGAGCTCGTGGCGCCGCTCGGCGCGCTGGAGCGTGTCGTGCTGACTCCGCGCTACGCCTGGCAGCTGCGCCTGTCCAGCGGACTGCACATCATGCTTGGCCGGGACGCCGATGCAGCGGAAACCCGCCTGCGCAAGTTCGTCGAGATCTACGCCGCGACCCTCGGGCGCGCCGCGCGCAAGCACGAGTACGTCGACTTGCGCTATCCCAACGGCTTCGCGCTGCGCGTGCCGGAACTCAGCGGCTGAGCGATGGCCAGGGAGAACAAAGACCTCATCGTGGCACTCGACATCGGCACCTCCAAGGTCGCCTGCCTGGTGGCCGAGCTACGCCCCGATGCCTCGCTCGAGATCCTGGGCATGGGCGGCCACGAGTCCAAGGGCCTGAAAAAGGGCGTGGTGGTGAATATCGAGGCAACCGTGGCCGCCATTCAGCGCGCGCTCGAGGAAGCGGAGCTCATGGCCGACTGCAAGATCGGCTCCGCCTTCGTCGGCATCGCCGGCAGCCACATCCGCAGCTTCAACTCGACCGGGATGGTGGCGATCAAGGACCGCGAGGTGAGTGCGCTGGATGTCGAGCGGGCGATCGATACCGCGCGGGCAGTGAACATTCCCACGGATCAGCAAATCCTGCACGTGCTGCGCCAGGAGTTCATCATCGACGGCCAGGAGGACGTGCGCGAGCCGATCGGGATGTCGGGAGTGCGCCTGGAGGTAAAGGTGCACATCGTCACCGGGGCGGTGTCGGCGGCGCAGAACATAATCAAGTGCGTGCGTCGCTGCGGCCTCGAGGTCAATGATCTCATCCTGCAGCCGCTCGCGTCCTCCCGAGCGGTGCTCTCCGAGGACGAAAAGGATCTTGGCGTGTGCCTGCTGGATATCGGCGGAGGCACGACCGACATCGCGATATTCACCCATGGCGCCATACGGCACACCGCGGTGATTCCCATAGCCGGTGACCAGATCACCAACGACATCGCCATGGCCTTGCGCACGCCCACCGCGGACGCCGAGTCGATCAAGACCCGCCATGGCGTGGCGCTACGGCAGCTCGCCGACCCCAATCAGATGATCGAGGTGCCCGGCATCGGCGAGCGCGCGCCACGCACCATGTCTCGCCAGACGCTCGCCGAAGTCATCGAGCCGCGGGCCGAGGAGCTTTTCTCGCTCGTACAGCAGGTGCTGCGCGAATCGGGGTTCGAGGAGCTGCTGTCGAGCGGCGTGGTGCTGACCGGCGGCTCTTCCACGATGGAAGGCATGGTGGAGCTGGGCGAGGAAATCTTCCACATGCCGGTGCGCCTGGGCTTACCCAAGTACCAGGGAGGACTCGCCGAAGTGGTGCGCAATCCGCGCTACGCCACGGCGGTGGGTCTTTTGCTCGAGGGCGCGTCCCAGGTGCAGCACGGGCAGCTTTCGCGCCAGAGCGGGTCCGTCAAGGCCGTGCTCTCGCGCATGAGGGAGTGGTTTCAACGCAATTTCTAACCGGCAAGGAGAAACGCATGTTCGAAATCGTAGATAGCCAGGTGTCCGGACCGATCATAAAAGTGATCGGCGTGGGCGGCGCGGGTGGCAACGCCGTCAACCACATGATTGACCAGGGCGTGCAGGGGGTGGATTTCATCGCCGTGAACACCGACGCACAGGTCCTGTCGCGCAACAAGGCGCGTAATCAGATCCAGCTGGGCTCGAGCGGGCTGGGGGCGGGCGCCAAGCCGGAGGAAGCGCGCACAGTAGCGCTCGCCGACCGCGACCGCATCGAGGAGGCCGTGGCGGGCGCACATATGGTCTTCATTACGGCCGGCATGGGCGGAGGCACGGGCACGGGCGCCGCGCCGGTCATCGCGGAAGTCGCGCGCTCGCTGGGCATCCTCACGGTCGCTGTGGTAACCAAGCCGTTCACTTTCGAGGGCTCCAAGCGGATGAAGATCGCCGAGACCGGCATCGAAGAGCTCGGGCCGCACGTCGATTCGCTGATCGTGATCCTCAACGACAAGCTCGAGGAAGTCCTGGGCGAGGACGTCACTCAGGAGGATGCCTTTCGCGCCGCGGATGACGTGCTGAACAACGCGGTCGCCGGCATTGCCGAGATCATCAACAATCCCGGCCTGGTGAACGTGGATTTCCAGGACGTGCGCACCGTGATGTCGGAGCAGGGCATGGCGATGATGGGTTCGGCAGAGGCCAGCGGCATAGACCGCGCGCGTATCGCCGCCGAGCAGGCCATCGCCTGTCCGCTGCTCGAGGGAGTGAACCTCGCCGGGGCGCGCGGCGTGCTGGTGAACATCACCGCTTCCAAGGCCAGCTTGAAGCTGCGCGAGACCAAGGAGGTGATGAATATCGTGCGTACATTCGCGGCGGAAGACGCGACCATCATTTACGGCGGCGTCTACGACGATGCGCTTGCCGACGACCTCCGCGTCACGGTGGTGGCCACGGGGCTGGGCATGGCCGCAGCTGCCCGGCAGCCGAAGCCGCAGCTCGTCGTGTCGCAGAAAACCGGCACCGACAACCTGCCCGGCCCGGTCGACTACCACCAGCTGGACGCCCCGGCGGTCATCCGGCGCAACCGCGCCTCGACGGTCGAGGCCTTGCAGCAATCGGGCGTCGACAAGTACGACATCCCGGCGTTCCTGCGCAAGCAGGCGGACTGAGGAATAGGCGCGGCGCGCCTCCTTGCCGGCGCGCCGCGTCCTTGCGATGAACGAAGTACAGCAACGCCTCGACCCCCGCTAGGGTAGAATCGCCGCTCAGACAAGCACTTATCATGCTCCGGCAACGCACTCTCAAGTCGCTGGTCAGCGCCTCCGGCGTCGGCCTGCATACCGGCCAGAAAGTCCGTATCACGCTGCGGCCTGCGCCTGTGGACACCGGCATCGTTTTCCGCCGCGTGGACCTGCCGGTGCCCGTCGACGTTCCGGCGCGGGCAGAACTGGTCGGCGAAGCGCGCCTTGCTTCCACCCTTATCAAGGGAGACGTGAAGATCCATACCGTCGAACACCTGATGTCCGCGCTTGGCGGGCTGGGTGTGGACAATGCTTATGTCGACATAGATGCGCCGGAGCTGCCGATCATGGACGGGAGCGCATCGCCATTCGTACTGCTTATCCAGCAGGCGGGCATCCAGGAACAGGCGGCGCCAAAGAAATTCTTGCGTGTGACGCGTCGCGTCGAGGTGAAGGACGGCGACAAATGGGCGCGCTTCGAACCCTATGAAGGTTACCGACTGTCTTTTTCCATCGAATTTCGCCACCCCGTCATTGAGCGCAGCACACAGGCGGTCACGGTCGATTTTGCGGAGACGTCCTACCTGAAGGAGATTGCCCGCGCGCGGACCTTCGGCTTCATGCACGAGGTGGAGGATTTGCGGGACAGCGGCCTCGCTTTGGGCGGAGGGTTGGACAATGCGGTCGTGCTTGACGAATACCGCGTGCTCAACAGCGAAGGCTTGCGGTTTGCGGATGAGTTCATCCGCCACAAGCTGCTCGACGCCATCGGCGATCTCTATCTGCTTGGTCATCCGTTGCTGGGAGCGTTCACCGCGCACAAATCCGGTCATGCTTTGAACAACCGCCTGCTGCGCGCGGCGCTGGCCGACGCGGCGGCTTTGGAGATGGTGGTGTTCGAGCGCGCCGAGGAGACCCCGATCGGCGTTGCGCGTCTCGCGGCCCAGTACGGCTAGGTGCTGACGGCGTTACGCGTTGCCGGCCTGGCCGTCGTAGTGGCGCTGGCATTCTGCATGGTGGCCTGGCTGCTGACGCAGGAGCGGCGCTGGTTGCGACGTGGCTGGTTGATCTTCAAGTACGCGGTTTTCGCTTCGGCGTTCGTGCTGCTGCTTTTTTCTGCAGAGGCGCTTTGGCGTCAGGCATGACGCCCCGCCGGGCGAGCAGTGCAGCCAGCGCTGCGCGAGCAGGCGAAGGCCTCATTTCCTCATGAAGTTTGATCAAAGAATCGATCGTACGTGTGGAGAATTGCGCGCTTTTTCGCGCCGCAACAATGTGTGACGCGTTTGGTTGCACCCTCACGGAAACTGAACTAACCTGCCAGCGCCGATGGGATAAGAAACGGCTCAGGGAAGGGGCCAGTAACCGAAGTTTCGCCGCTGCCGCTGAGTGGGCGGCGAGCAGCACCAGCTCCCCCTCCCTGAAGTTCGCCACCCGAGCCTGACGGGCCAGGTCCGGAGACAGAAAGCCATCGACAAGTCCGGCGAGCACGCGAATATCGCGTGCTTTGGCCAGCATCGGTTGCAGCTGGCCTTCGGTCGACAGAATGCGGTCGAGCTTTGCAAGTCGCACGGGTACCGAACGGGAGGTAAGGGTTGTGCAGATTATCCTGATCTCAGGCAGGCTGGCCAGGGCGAGGCCCGTCACGCTGACTTTGCGCCACCTCGTGGGTGCGGCGTTCGTCGCCATGACCCTCGTGTGCGCAGGCACAGCAGGCCTGTATTGGGTAACGCTGCGCCATGCCGCCGAGCTGCGCATCCCGGTGCTGCAGCGGATGGTGCTACAAGCGAACGAAGCGGAAGCCGAGCGTGGCCGCGCGTTCGTGCAGGAAAACCTCAACGCCATGGCGGTCAAGCTGGGCGAGATGCAGGCCCAGTTGACACGGCTGGATGCGCTGGGCGAGCGGCTATCGTCGCTGGCCGGGTTCAGGCCGCAGGATTTCCGCTTTTCCGAGGCCCCCGGCCTGGGCGGCCCGGCACCGACGCTGCTGCCGCCCCAGAACCTCTCGCTCGCCGACTTCAGCAACAAGCTTTCTACGCTGGCGCGTGACGTCGAGACCCGCAACGACCTGCTGGGGGTGCTGGAAGCACAGCTTTTCGAGCAGGCGGTCAAGAAAAAGCTGATCCCGACCATGATGCCGGTCAGCGCACCGTACAACGCCTCGGCTTTCGGCCGCCGGGTCGACCCGTTCACCGGGCAATGGGCGATGCACGAGGGCATAGACTTCCTTGCCGAGAAAGGATCGCCCATCGTTGCCGCTGCCGACGGTGTGGTCGTGTACGCCGGCTTTCATCCGCAATACGGCTACATGGTGGACATCGATCATGGCAACGACCTGGTCACACGCTACGCCCATCAGTCGAAGCTGTTCGTAAAGGAAGGCGAAGTCGTGCAGCGCGGCCGCAAGCTCGGCGAGGTAGGCTCCACCGGCCGCTCCACCGGCCCCCACCTGCACTTCGAGGTCCGCTACCGCGGGGCGGCGCAGAACCCCTCCAAGTTCCTGGTGTCCAAGTCCCAGTCGGCGGCGCGAACCAAGTAAGCAGTCCCGGTTTCACAGTAAAATCACCGGTTTTCCAGGCACCTGCGGCGTGGCGTGTCCCGTCCGCATGCCCTTCGATGATCGCCAACGTTCTCACCAAGATTTTCGGCAGCCGCAATGACCGCCTGCTCAAGCAGTATTCGCGCACGGTTGCCGAAATCAACGCGCTCGAGCCCGGATTGGCGGCGCTTACCGATACGGAACTGCGCGGCAAGACCGATGAGCTGAAAAGGCGATGCGCCGACGGCGCCACATTGGACGAGCTGCTCCCGGAAGCGTTTGCGGTGGTGCGCGAAGCAGCCAAGCGCGCTTTACGCATGCGTCACTTCGATGTCCAGCTGCTGGGCGGCATGGTGCTGCACTACGGCAAGATCGCGGAGATGAAAACCGGCGAAGGCAAGACGCTGGTCGCCACGCTACCGGCTTACCTCAACGCACTGACCGGCAAGAGCGTACACATCGTCACCGTCAACGACTACCTGGCGAATCGCGACGCCGAGTGGATGGGCAAGATCTACCGGTTCCTGGGTCTGACAGTCGGTGTGAACCTGCCTCACATGGAGCCCGACGACAAGCGCCGCGCCTACGCGGCCGACATTACGTACGGCACGAATAACGAATTCGGCTTCGATTACCTGCGCGACAACATGGCGATGCACGTGGAAGACCGCTTTCAGCGCGGGCTTGCCTACGCCATAGTCGACGAGGTCGACTCCATCCTGATCGACGAAGCGCGCACGCCGCTCATCATCTCGGGTCAGGCGGAGGACCGCACGGAGATCTACCAACGGATGAACGAGGTCGCGCCGCTTCTCAGCCGGCAGGCAGACGAAAAGGCCCATGGCGATTTCTGGGTGGACGAAAAGAATCACCAGATCGTGCTGTCCGAGTCGGGCCATCAGCATGCGGAGGAGATCCTCGCCCGCGTAGGCATGCTGCCGCCGGGCGCCAGCCTGTACGAGCCCGCATACATCAACCTTGTTCACCAGCTATACGCCGCGCTGCGCGCGCATCATCTATTCCACCGCGATCAGCATTACGTGGTGCAAGGCGACGAAGTCATCATCGTGGATGAGTTCACCGGGCGGCTCATGCAAGGTCGGCGCTGGTCCGACGGCCTGCACCAGGCGGTCGAAGCCAAGGAAAAGGTGGCTATCCAGCACGAGAACCAGACCCTCGCGTCCATCACTTTCCAGAACTACTTCCGCATGTACGGCAAGCTGGCCGGCATGACCGGAACGGCGGATACGGAAGCCTACGAGTTCCAGCAGATTTACGGCCTGGAGGTGGTGGTTGTGCCCACCCATAAGCCGATGATCCGTGCCGACCGCCTCGACCAGGTTTACCGCACGGCCAAGGAAAAGTACCAGGCGGTCATCAAGGACATCAAGGATTGCCAGACGAGAGGGCAGCCGGTGCTGGTTGGCACTACGTCGATCGAAAACTCCGAGCTCATTTCCGGCATGCTCGCCAAGGAAGGCATGGCGCATCAGGTTCTCAACGCCAAGCAGCACGCTCGCGAGGCGGAGATCGTGGCGCAGGCAGGGCGTCCCGGGATGATCACCATCGCCACCAACATGGCTGGCCGGGGCACGGACATCGTGCTGGGCGGCAACGTCGAGAAGCAGTGCGACCTGGTTGAAGCGAGCGAGGAGATTCCCGCCGAAGAGAAGAAAGCCCGCATCGAGAAGCTGCGCGGCGAATGGCAGCAGCTGCACGATCAGGTGGTCAGTGCCGGCGGTCTGCACATCATCGGCACCGAGCGGCACGAGTCCCGGCGCGTCGACAACCAGCTGCGGGGCCGGTCCGGCCGCCAGGGAGATCCGGGAAGCTCGCGCTTCTACATGGCGCTGGAAGACCCGTTGCTGCGGATCTTTGCCGGCGACCGTATCAACCGCATCATGGTCATGCTGAAGATGCCGGAGGGCGAGGCCATCGAGCACGGCATGGTGACTCGATCCATCGAGAGCGCGCAGCGCAAAGTCGAAGCCAGGAACTTCGACATGCGCAAGCAGCTGCTGGAATACGACGATGTCGCCAATGACCAGCGCAAGACGATCTATGCCCTGCGCAACGAGCTGCTCGAATCCAGCGACGTCTCGGGGCGCATTGCCGATTTGCGCGTCGGGGTGGTGTCGGACCTGTTCCGCACCTACGTGCCCGAGGAAAGCGTAGAAGAGCAATGGGATGTTCCCGGGCTGGAAACCGCGCTTAAGGCGGAGCTGTCTTTGGAGTTGCCGGTTCGCCAATGGCTCGAAAGCGACTCGGGAGTGTCGGAGGAGGCAGTGCTCGAGCGCATTACCCAAGCGGCGCATGACGCTTACCGGGCGAAAGTGCCGGCGGGCATGGAAGACCGGGTGCACCACGCCGAGCGCTACATCATGCTGCAGATCCTGGACGGGCACTGGCGGGAGCATCTTGCCGCGCTGGATCACCTGCGCCAGGGCATCCACCTGCGCGGTTATGCGCAGAAGAATCCCAAGCAGGAGTACAAGCGCGAGGCGTTCGAGCTGTTCGGCACCATGGTGGAATCAGTCAAGCTGGAGATCGTAAGGACCCTCACGAACGTGCAATACGGCGAACGGCCGCCGGAGATCGACGACAAGCCTCACGTCGACAACGTGCGACTGCAGCACGGCGGTTATGAAGAGGCGAGCGTCGACGGCAACGGTGATATCGCGCTCGCCGAAGCGGCCACCAAGAAGAGGCCCGCTGTTCGGGTCGCGCAAAAAGTGGGGCGAAACGACCCGTGTCCATGCGGGTCGGGCAAGAAATACAAGCACTGCCACGGCAAGCTGAGCTGAAATGGCGGTGAATCTGCCGCCACCAGACCCGGCTTTGCTTTACCGCGTCGCCGGTGTCGACATGGGGGTGGCCATGGCGGGAATTCGCAAGGCGCAGCGCAAGGACTTGCTGGTGCTGCGTCTTGTCCGGGGCGCCGCCGTTGCCGGCGTCTTCACGAAGAACCGCTTTTGCGCCGCGCCTGTCCTTCTCGCACGCAAGCACCTAAGGAGCGGCGCGCGCGCCATGGTGGTCAATACCGGCAATGCGAATGCCGGCACGGGGCAGGACGGCCTAAACCGGGCCATGCAGGTGTGCGAGGCCGTTGCCGCCCAGATCGGCTGCAAGCCGACGCAGGTATTGCCTTTTTCCACCGGCGTCATCATGGAGCCACTGCCTGTGGACCGGATCCTTGCCGGCCTGCCGAGCGCTCTGAGGGACGAAGCGGATTGGCGCTCCGCCGCCGAGGCCATCATGACCACCGATACGGTAGCCAAGGCGGCTTCAACGAAAGTACGGCTGTCTGGAGGCGAGGCAACCATCACGGGCATCGCCAAGGGCGCCGGAATGATCAAGCCCGATATGGCGACCATGCTCGCGTTCATCGCCACCGATGCGCGCGTGACCAGCCGCGCGCTGAACGCCCTCGTCCGGCGCGTAGCGGCGCGCTCGTTCAACTGCATTACCGTCGATGGTGATACGTCGACCAACGACGCCTTCATGCTGATCGCCACCGGAGCCGGTCCGGCTGCACTCCATGCACGAGACCTCAGGCGGCTCGAGGAGGCAGTCACTGAGGTGGCGTGCCGGCTTGCCCAGGCAATCGTCCGCGATGCAGAGGGCGCCACCAAGTTCGTTACGATAAAGGTGGAGGGTGGGCGCAACGGCGCCGAATGTCGGCGGGTGGCCTACGCCATTGCGCATTCTCCCCTGGTGAAAACGGCGTTCTTCGCCTCCGATCCCAACCTGGGAAGGATCCTCGCCGCCATTGGCTATTCGGGCATCGCCCTGGACAGCGCCAAGGTTCACCTGTGGATAGACGAGGTGCTTGTGGTGAAGCACGGCGGCCGCAACCCGGCGTACCGCGACGAGCTGGGCAGCGCCGCGATGGCCAAACCCGAATTTACGGTGCGTACACATTTGAACCGAGGCAAGGCGCAGGCCACCGTGTGGACTTGCGACTTGTCTTTCGACTACGTGAAAATCAACGCCGAATACCGCACATGAGCAGCGACCTCGACAAACTGCTGGAGCGGCTGGATCAGCTGCTGCCGCCGCCTCCGCCCAAGACGGACTGGGACGCCAGCATTGCCTTTCGCTGGCGCAGCACCGGCCGCCGGGCCGCCGCCAGTCCGGGCTGGCTACAGCCTGTGCGGCACGTTCATCGCATCGAGCTATCCGATCTGCGCGGCATCGATGCGCAGATATCGAAGGTAGAGCAGAACACACGCCAGTTCATGGACGGAGACCCGGCCAACAACGTCCTGCTCACGGGCGCGCGCGGCACGGGCAAGTCTTCGATCGTCAAGGGGCTGTTGAACAAGTATGCAAAGCATGGTTTGCGGCTGATCGAAGTGGAGAAGAACGACCTGGCCGATCTGCCGTACATCGTCGACCAGGTGGCGGCGCGGAAGGAGCGCTTCGTGCTTTTCTGCGACGACCTGACATTCCATGGCGCAGAAGACGGCCACATCGCGCTCAAAGTGGCGCTCGATGGCTCCATATCCACGACGTCGGACAATCTGCTTATCTATGCGACGTCCAACCGCCGCCACCTGATGCCGGAGTACATGGCGGAAAACCTCGAAACCCGCTACGTGGGAGAGGAAATCCACCCCGGGGAAACCGTCGAAGAGAAAATCTCACTTTCCGAGCGCTTCGGCTTGTGGGTCACTTTCTACCCATTCGACCAGGACGAGTTCCTGGACATCGTCGGACAGTGGCTGAGGCACTTCGGCGCCGGCTTCAATGGGCAGACCAGGGATGAAGCGCTGCAGTGGGCTCTGCAAAAAGGCTCGCGCAGCGGCCGCGTCGCCTATCAGTTTGCGCGCGACTGGGTCGGACGACACCCGAAAAAGTAATGGTTGAAGTCGCGGCTGCGGTGCTGCAGCGGCGCGATGGCGCCTATCTCGTGGCTCAGCGGCCGAAAGGCAAGGTTTACGAAGGCTATTGGGAGTTTCCGGGCGGGAAAGTGGAGCCTGGCGAACAGCCCGATGCCGCGCTGGCGCGTGAGTTGCACGAGGAGCTGGGCGTGGAGGTGGAAACCGCCTACCCATGGATTACGCGAACTTATGCCTATCCTCATGCCACCGTGAGGTTGAGATTTTTCCGGGTCACACGCTGGCGCGGCGAGCCCCGTCCACGCGAACAGCAGGCGATCGCTTGGCAGGAGGCGGGCACCAGCGCCGTGGCTCCGATGCTTCCGGCCAACGCGCCCGTGCTCGCGTCGCTGGCGCTGCCAACGGAGTATGCGATCACCGACGCGGCGCGGATGGGCAGCGCGGTCATGCTGGAACGGCTGCAGCGGCGACTGGAGCAGGGCTTGAAGCTGCTGCAGATCCGGGAGCCGGCTTTCCAGGGACGCGATCTATTCATCCAACAAGCCATCGGCCGCGCGCGCAGATACGATTGCAAGGTGATGGTGAAGGCGGCGTTGCCGGATGCCGATGGCATTCATTTCACGGCCGCTGAGCTGATGAAGCTGCAAAGCCGGCCGCAAGGCGTGCTGGCCGCGGCCTCCTGCCACACGCGTGACGAGTTGAAACGCGCGATGCATCTGGAGCTGGATTTCGCCGTAGTGGGACCGGTGCGGGAAAAAAGCGGCTCCATGCCGCTCGGCTGGACGGGCTTTCAGCGCATTGTCGAGGACACCGCCATACCGGTTTATGCGGTCGGCGGTCTGACGCTCGCAGATCTGGAGGACGCCTGGCAGGCCGGCGCCCACGGGCTGGCTATGATTCGGGGGGCTTGGGCGTAGCGGGTTCGTCGTCGTCCAGGTCGTTGTCTTCTTCGGCCGGAACCCGGTATGACTCGGTCGCCCACGCGCCCAGGTCGATCATCTTGCAGCGCTCGCTGCAGAACGGCCGCCATTTATTCTGCGCCGTAAACGGCGCCATCGCCCCGCAGCGCGGGCAGGCCACCTGCCTTACAGATTGCAAAACGTGAGCTCGAAATCGACGTCCCAGTCGGCGGTGCGCGGTCGCGGATCCTCTGCGTTCTGGGCGATGAAGCGGATGTTGAGAACATACTTGTTGGCGCTGATTTCCGGCACGCACGGCTGCTCGTGGTCTAGCCGCAGACGCAGCATCTGCGCCGTCTTCCCACCGAGCATCTGCTGGAACATCCCTTGCTGGGCGGCAAGCGCCTGCGGCTTGCCGGACTCACGCAGGATGCGCAGGATGATGGCCGAGCCGTCTCGCAGCGGGTGCAACGGGCCGGTCCACGCGGCGAGTTGCCCGGTCCGCTCTTCGGCCGGCCGGTGCAGCCAGTAGTGGTAGGAGGGCAGGTCGAACTCGCATGCCCCGCCCGGGATTCCGGTGCGCTGCTTGATCGACATCAGCCAGTCGTTCTCCCGCAGGTACTGACCTATCTTTCCGGTCATGGAGAACAGCGCCTGCGCCGCCTGCTCGATGTCCCGCAGCACTCCGTTCAGCGCCTCCTCGGCGATTTCGGGATTGTTCTTGAATGAAACCAGCACCTGCTTCTGCCGCTCAAGCTCCTGCAGCAGGTCGGATTTCAGATCGGCGCGGCTCGCTACCTCGAGGATCTCGAACAACGTGAGCAACGCCATGTGATGGTCATGCTGATCGGTGCGGGCGATAAAGTGCCGCGAGCGCTCGAATAGGTCCTCGAGGCGCAGCAGCGTGCGGATGCGCTCGTTGAGCGGATATTCGTAGGTGATCACTAAGCTTTGCGGATTCTGAGCGATTTAACGTTGCAGCACAACTCAGTCGGGGGAACGTGCGCTGTAGTCCAGGTACGTGCGGTGCAAGGCGGCCACCTGCCGGTGCAGGCCATCCAGGGAGCCGGAGTTGTCGATTACATCGTCCGCGGCTGCCAGCCGGTCGGCGCGGGATGTCTGGCTCGCAATGATAGCGCGCGCCTGCGCCTCGGGCATGGCGCTTCGCGCCTGCACGCGCGCCAGCTGGACGTCCTCCGGGCAATCGACCACGAGCACGCGATCGACGCGCATGCGGTAATCGGGAGACTCGATGAGCAGTGGGACCACGTGAACCACATAAGGCCCCGGCGCCGCTTCGATGCGCCGGCGCGACTCCTCCCTGATCATCGGATGCAGCAGCGCCTCGAGCGACTTTCTCGCCGCGGGGTCGGCGAACACGCGCGCGCGCATGCTGTCGCGGTCCATTGCTCCAGACGGTTCGAGCGCCTCTTCGCCAAAGATCCTTTTCACTCCCGCAATGGCCCGGCCGCCTGCGCGCGTCAGCTCATGGGCGATGACGTCGGTGTCCACTATGGTGGCACCAAGCCGCGCAAACTCGTTCGCGGCCGCGCTCTTTCCACTGCCAATGCCACCGGTGAGGCCGACTACCAGCTTCACGCGAAGCGCAGTGCTGGAAAACGCTGCATCAGCGCGGACCCCCAGAACATGGCGATGATGCCCGCAAGGGCCAGGTAGGGGCCGAAATGGAACTTGAACTTCCAATCCCAGCCGCGCCGCGCTGAAAACATCTGCAGCGTGCCGAACACCAGCCCGACCAGAGAGGACAGCAGGATGACCAGCGGCAGGAGCTTCCATCCCAGGAAGGCGCCCACCGCCGCGTAGAGCTTGAAATCGCCGTACCCCATGCCATCCATTCCGCGCAGCGCTTTGAACGCGGCGTTGATGGTCCACAGGAAAAGGTAGGCCGCCACCGCACCTATCACAGCGTCGCGTAACGGCACGAAAGCACCGTTCAGGTTGACGATGAGGCCCAGCCATACCAGGGGCAGCGTCAGGTCGTCGGGCAGGTAGCCGGTCTCCTGGTCGATGAAGGCGAGTGCGATCGTGAACCACACGAACAGCGCCGCGCCGAGCGCCGCGGCGCCGAATCCGAAGCGCCAGGCCGCGTAGGCTGCCCCGGCGCCGGAGAGCATTTCCACCAGAGGGTATTTGACGCTGATTGCGGCGTGGCAGGCGGAACACTTGCCGCGAAGAAAAAGCCAGCTGATCACGGGGACGTTCTGCCAGGCCGATATGCGGTGGCCGCAAGCGGGGCAGGCGGAGCGCGGCGTGACCAGGCTGTAATGCTCCTGCGGTGCGGGCGCCTGGCCGGCCAGCTCGGCGCACTGCGCCTGCCACTCGCGCTCCATCATGCGCGGCAGCCGGTGGATGACGACGTTCAAGAAGGAGCCGATGCATAAGCCCGCCAACAGCGCCACCCAGGGTAGAACGGCTGGCTGAGCGAGCCAGCCGAACGACGACATGGGCTAGACGGCCTGGCCGAGCTTGAAGATCGGCAGGTACATGGCAATCACCATGCCGCCGATCAACGTGCCCAGAACCACCATGATCATAGGCTCCATGAGCGACGACAGCGCTTCGACCGCGTCGTCGACCTCCTGCTCATAGAAGTCGGCCACCTTTCCCAGCATGCTGTCCAGCGCGCCGGTCTCTTCCCCGATCGCACACATCTGCAGGACCATCGAGGGAAAAACATTGGCGTTTTGCATCGCAACGGTGAGCGACGTGCCCGTCGAAACCTCGGTCTGGATCTGGCGCGTCGCCTGCAGGTAGACGTAGTTGCCGGCCGCCCCGCCAACCGATTCGAGCGCCTCGACCAGCGGCACGCCGGCGGCAAACATGGTGGCCAACGTGCGTGTCCAGCGGGCTATGGATGATTTCCTCACCAGGTCGCCAAACACCGGGACCCTGAGCATCAGCCGATCCATGAAGATCTGCACCGGCAGCGAGCGTTTCCAGGCCTCGAGGAAGCCGTAAATCGCTCCTCCGATCACCGGAAATATGATGTACCAATAAGCCACGAACCAGTCCGATATCGCCATGACCATGAGGGTCGGCGCCGGCAGGTCAGCGCCGAAGCTGGTGAACACCTGCTTGAACGCCGGTATCACGAAAATCATGATCACTGCAGTGATGATGAAGGCCACGGCGATGATGGCGATGGGATAGAACAGCGCCGACTTGATCTTCGACTGGATGGCGAGGATCTTTTCCTTGTATGTCGCGAGGCGGTCGAGCAGCGTTTCCAGAATTCCGGCCTGCTCGCCGGCAGCGACCAGGTTGCAGAACAGGGCATCGAAATGCAGCGGATACTTGCGGAATGCGGCCGCCAGCGCGGAGCCCGTCTCAACGTCCGTCTTGATCTCGGAAAGCAGCTTCTGCACGGCCGGGTTGGGAGCGCCCTTGCTCACGATCTCGAACGACTGCAGCAGCGGCACACCGGCCTTCATCATCGTCGCCAGCTGGCGCGTAAAAAGCGCGATGTCCTTCGCCCGTACCCTGCCGCCGCGGCCGGTGCGCTGCTTTCTCACCTTGGTGACGAAGATGCCCTGGCGGCGCAGCGTCGCATTGACCACGGCTTCGCCGCCGGCGCGCATCTCGCCGCGGATTATTTTTCCGGCCTTGTCCTTACCCTCCCAAGTGAAAATAATTTCCTTGGGCCCCTTCGCTGCCGCTGCGGTCGCCATCCTGACTCCCTGGGTTTCTTAGCCCCGGGGCGCAGCATAGCGCTGCAGGCGCCTTTTGTGAAGGGTTAAATACCCCGTCTAAGCTTCTGACACTTCTGCACTTTCTACCGGTTCAGCGGGTCGAAAAATGCGCACGGTTTTGACCGTCCGGCCCTGCGCATGGACGATTTCCATCGGCACGTGATTGATCTTGATGGAGACGTCCGCCTCCGGGATGTCGCGCAGGTGCTCCACGATCAGCCCGTTCAGCGTCTTCGGCCCGTCCGTAGGCAATGAGAGGCCCAGCGCCCGGTTGACCTCCCGCACCGGGGTGATGCCTTCCGCGGTCGCGGTGCCGCGCTCGTCCCAGACCAGGGTGGGAGCGGCCGAAGGCAGCGAGGTGGTGAACTTGCCGATAATTTCCTCGATGATGTCTTCGAGGGTCACGAGCCCCATGAGCTCGCCGTATTCATCGACCACCAGCGCAATGCGCTCCTTGTTTTCCTGGAAGTACTGCAGCTGGGCAAGCAGGCTGGTAGTGGCCGGGACGAAATAGGGCTCGTCCAGGACCTCCATGATGGCCTGCTCGTCCAGGGTGCCCGCGTGAAGCGCGCCAAGGATGCGCCTCAGATGAAGCACCCCGGCGAGTTCGCCTTCCCGGTCGCGGAACACCGGCAACCGCATGTGGTAGCTGGTTGCCAGCTTGTGCGAGACGGTTTCCATTCCTTCCTCGAGGATCACCGATTCCACCCTCGCGCGCGGCACCATGATGTCCTGTACCGTCACGTGGCCCAGGTCGAACAGGTTGAGCAGGATGGACACGTGTTTCTTGGGCATGAAATTGGACGATTCGAGCACGATGGTGCGTATCTCCTCCGGCGACATGGGCTGCGCGCCGGCCTCCGCTGTGCGCAGGCGGAAAAGGCGCAGCAACGGCCGCAGGATCACATCGGTGGAACCGGACAAGAGGTGCACGAACGGCGCCGATGCGAAGGCGAGCGCGCGCATCGGCCACGCGACCAGTCGCGCGATGCCCTCGGCGTTGAGCTGGCCCAGACGCTTCGGCACCAGCTCGCCGACGACGATGGACGCATAGGTCACCCCGATCACCACCACGGTGGTGGCAACGATGCTGCTGGTCTTGCGCTCGAACCCCAGGCCTTGCAGCCACGTGGCGAGCGGGCCGGCCAGGAGTGCCTCTCCGAAAATGCCGTTCAGCAGCCCGATCGAGGTGATGCCGATCTGAATGGTGGAAAGAAAGCGCGTGGGATGGCCCGCGAGCTGGATCGCCGCGGCCGCCAGGCGATCGCCCTGGTGAGCGAGGGTAGACAGCCGCGGCTGGCGCGCCGTGAGCAGCGCGACCTCCGACATGGCGAACAGGCCGTTCAGCACGATAAGGCTGCCCAGAATCAGGATTTCCATGCGGTTACCTCGCGTGGCGCAATTTCGATTGCGATGCGTCAGTTGCGATGAAGTAGGACTTCGAGCACGAACCGGCTGCCCACATAGGCGAATAGGAGCATGAGGAAGCCCGTCAGCGTCCAGCGCAGCGCCGTGCGCCCGCGCCAGCCGTAGAGCCAGCGCCCCGCGAGGAGCAGGCCGAAGGTCAGCCAGGACAGGACTGCAAATACAGTCTTGTGGTCCAGGGGCAGCGCCCGGCCGAAAAGCTCTTCGGAAAACGCGATGCCGGTCACCAGCGTCAGCGTCAGAAAGAGAAAGGCCGCGCCGATCACGCGAAACAGCAATTGCTCGAGCGTTAGCAGGGGGGGCAGGTTGCCGAACACCCCCGGCTCCTTCTGATGCAGGCGGCGTTCGACTACGGCCATCAGCGTCGCGTGCAGCAGGGCGATGACGAACAAGCTGTAGGCCACCATGGCGAGCGCGAGGTGCAGCTTGAATTCCGCCGCTTGTGCATGCGCGGCGCTCGACGCGAGGCCCGGGAAAAGCGCCGGCAGGGGTACGGCCGCCGCAGCCAGCGGCAGGAGCAGCGGCTGCATGCCCTCCAGGCTGTAAAACAGGCTTTCGAACCAGTAGAGGGCGATGCCGAGGAACATCATCACCGACAGCGCCTGCGCAAAGCCAAAGCGCAGCTCGCGCGAGAAAATGCCCTCGTAGAGCAGCCAGCCGTGCAGCGCAAGCGGCAGCAGCAGGGCAGCCCTTTCCCAGGCCAGCAGGCCTTTCGCGCCGCCGGGCTGCCAGCGCGTATGCCAGAAATGCCACGCCAGCCCCACGTACATGGCCGAGGCGATGCCGTGAATTACAATGGGGGGCACCTTTTCAGTTTATCACCCGATGCTCGACAACCTGACCGCTCGGCTCACCAAGATCGTCAAGACGATCCGCGGCGAGGCGCGCCTGACCGAAGCCAATATCCAGGACGCGCTGCGTGAAGTGCGCGTTGCCCTGCTCGAAGCGGACGTCGCCTTGCCGGTGGTCAAGCACTTTACCGACGCCGTGCGCGCCGAGGCGCTTGGCGAGGAAGTGGTCGGCAGCCTCACCCCCGGCCAGGCGCTGGTAGGTGTCGTGCATCGCGAGCTGACCCGCCTGATGGGCGAGGCGATTGTTGGCCTGGACCTCGCCGCACAGCCGCCGGCCGTGATCCTCATGGCCGGACTGCAGGGCTCGGGCAAAACCACGACTACCGGCAAGCTGGCCCGCCTGCTCGTTGGCGAGAAGAAGAAAGTGGCCGTGGTGTCGGCCGACGTTTACCGGCCAGCGGCTATCGAGCAGCTGAAGACGGTGGCGGCGCAGGCAGGCGCGCAGTTCATTCCGTCGAGCGCGGGCGAGAAGCCCGTCGAGATCGCGAAACGCGCGGTCGACTATGCCAGGACGCATTACCAGGACGTGCTGATCGTCGATACCGCGGGCCGCCTGGCTGTCGATGAGGAAATGATGCGCGAGATTGCCGAGCTGCACGCTGCGGTGATGCCCGTCGAGACCCTCTTCGTGGTCGATGCGATGCAGGGCCAGGACGCGGTGAACGTGGCGCGGGCATTCAACGAGCGCCTACCGCTGACCGGCGTAATCCTTACGAAGCTGGACGGCGATGCGCGCGGCGGCGCTGCGCTATCGGTGCGCCATGTCACCGGCAAGCCGATCAAGTTCGCCGGCGTGGGGGAGAAGCTTTCCGGCATCGAGCCTTTCCACCCCGACCGCATGGCGGCGCGGATACTCGGCATGGGCGACATTCTGTCGCTGGTGGAGGAGGCGCACGCCAAGATCGACCTCGACGAGGCGAAGCGCGTCGCCGACAAGGTCAAGAAAGGCAAGGGCTTCGACCTCGAGGATTTCAAGCAGCAGATCGGCCAGATGAAAAAGATGGGCGGGGTCGCCTCGCTCATCGACAAGCTGCCGGCGCAGCTGGTCGGCCAGATCAATCCCGCCCAGTTGCAGGACGACAAGCAGTTCCGGCGCATCGAGGGAATCATCAACGCCATGACGCCGCAGGAGCGGGCCAAGCCGGAGCTGATCAAGGCCTCGCGCAAGCGCCGCATCGCCGCGGGCGCAGGCGTCCCGGTACAGGCCGTGAACCAGTTGCTCAACCAGTTCGAGCAGATGCAAAAGATGATGAAAATGATGAAAGGCGGCAACCTGCAGCGCATGATGCGCGGCATGAAAGGCATGCTTCCGGGAATGAGATGAGCGCCGAAACGGCGAACCGCACGCTGGTCTGCAGCGTCCTTTTCATCGACATCGTGGGCTATTCGAAAAAGGGCGTTACCGAGCAGGTTCGTATCAAGCGGGCGTTCAACCACGTACTGAGCAATGCGCTGGAACAGGTGCCGCCGCGCGAGCGCGTGGTCGTAGACACCGGCGACGGCGCGGCGGTCACCTTCCTGGGCGACCCCGAAGGCGCGCTGTACGTGGCGCTCGCCGTGCTCGACGCCGTGGGCGAGGTGCCGGTGCGCATGGGACTCAACCTGGGACCGGTCTCGCTGATGAAGGATATCAACGGCCTGGACAACGTCATCGGCGACGGCATCAACGCCGCCGAGCGCGTAATGAGCTTCGCCGCGCAGGACCAGCTGCTCGTTTCCCGGTCGTTTTTCGAGGTGGTTTCGCTGCTGTCGCCGGACTATGCGGCGCTTTTCCGGCACGAGGCGTCGCGCACCGACAAGCACGCGCGGGCGCACGAGCTGTATTCGGTCACCGATGCGGTGCGCGTCGGGCGCCGGGTGCAGGAAGTTCAGGCCCGGCTCAAGACCGAGCGCCGCCCCGTCCCGGATCCCGTCGATGCCGGCCCGGCGCAGATTTTTGACGCCGGGACGCACTACATCGTCTCGGGCCACAGCCGCTCGCGCGTGCAGGAAGCGGTCGAGGCTTTGCGCCTGCAGGGCTGCAAGCTCATTTCGCCAGTCGCGCAGGTGGGAAGCAAATGGGTGGCAAGCGTCGACAATCCCAAGCTGGCAAACCCGGCGACGGTCCATGAGCTGGGTTTCAAGCGCCTGGTCTCCGGACCGAGCCGCGAGGCGGTCATGGCCAGGGTCCAGGACCTCCTCGAGCGCGGAGCGGTGCTCGTCCGGGACATCGAGCTCGTCGACGGCATCTGGACCGCGGTATGCGAGAAGACCTGATCCCAGCAAGCTTCCCAAAGGCCTGATTTCTCCCGTATAATCCGCGCCTTTTCGCGATGACGGGGCATTCCAATGGTCGTGATTCGGTTGCAGCGCGGCGGCGCCAACAAGCGCCCCTTCTTTCACGTGGTGGTCGCCGATTCGCGGCGCGCTGCTTCTGGCAAGTTCATAGAGCGCCTGGGCTTCTACAACCCCAAAGCCCCCGAGGGCCGCGAGGCGTTAAGGGTGAACCTGGAGCGGGTGAAGCACTGGACCGGGCAGGGTGCCCAGCTCTCGCCGACGGCGAAGCGTCTGGTCAAGCAGTTTGCGAAGAAAGCCGCCTGATCGGCTGGTAGCGATGGGCCGCGTGGCCGGATCGTACGGCGTGCGCGGATGGGTGAAAGTGGCGCCCGAGTCCGGGTCGCAGGAAGACCTGGCCGGAGCAAATGAATGGTGGATCGGTGCCGAGGCCTACGCGGTAGGCGAGTCCAGGGTCCATGGCGCTACGGTAGTCGGCAAGCTGGCCGGAATCGAGACGCGCGAGCAGGCGCTGGCGCTGAAGGGACAGGCGGTTGCGGTGCGGCGAGAGGCGCTGCCGGAGCCGCCGGATGGAAGGTACTACCTCGCCGATCTGATCGGGCTCGAGGTGGTGAACGAGCAGGGCGCAGCGCTCGGCGTGGTGACGCGGACGTATTCGAACGGCGCGCACGATGTCATCGAGGTCGCCGGCGAGCGGACGCGGTTGATTCCGTGGGTAGCGGCGATTGTGAAGGAAGTCGACCTGCCGAAAAAGAAGGTTCGGGTCGAGTGGGAAGCGGACTGGTGATCCGTTTCGACGTAGTGACGCTGTTTCCGGAGATGTTTTCCGCAGTCGCCGGGAGCGGCATCACCGGACGGGCGCTGGAAGCGGGGTTGTGGTCGCTGACGACGTGGAATCCACGCGATTTCGCCACCGACAACTACCGGACGGTGGATGACCGTCCGTACGGCGGCGGGCCGGGAATGGTCATGCTGGCCGAGCCGCTCGAGAGGACGCTGGAGGCGGCGAGGACGGCGGGAGGCGGAAGGGTAGTCTACTTGTCGCCTCAAGGCAGGAAGCTCGATCACCCGAGGGTGATGGAGATGGTGAAGGAGCGCGCCGTGACGCTGCTGTGTGGGCGCTACGAGGGCGTCGATGAAAGGCTGCTCAGGCGGCGCGTCGACGAGGAGATCTCCATCGGGGATTTCGTCCTTTCGGGCGGCGAGCTGGCCGCGATGGCGCTGATGGACGCGGTGGTCCGGCAGTTGCCCGGCGCGGTAGGCGAGCCCGCCTCGGTGATCGAGGAGTCGTTCGCCGACGGGCTGCTCGAGTGCCCGCAGTACACGCGCCCGGAAACTTACCTGGGCGAGAAGGTGCCGCAGGTGCTGATGTCGGGGCACCACGAGAACATCCGGCGCTGGCGGCTGAAGCAGGCGCTGGGGCGGACTTGGCTCAGAAGGCCGGATCTGCTGGCGGTACGCAGGCTCAACGACGAGGAAAGCAGGCTGCTGGAGGAATTCCGGCAAGAAAGCGGAGCGAAGTCATGAATCTGATCCAGACACTCGAGCAGGAAGAAATCAAGCGTCTCGCCAAGACTATTCCGGATTTTTCCCCGGGCGACACGGTAATCGTCAGCGTGAACGTGGTGGAAGGCGAAAGGAAGCGCGTGCAGGCCTTCGAAGGCATGGTGATCGCCAAGAAGAACCGCGGCCTCAACTCCTCGTTCATCGTGCGCAAGATTTCCTCCGGCGAAGGCGTGGAGCGAACTTTCCAGACGCACTCGCCGCTCATCGCCTCCATCGAGGTGAAGCGCAAGGGCGCAGTGCGCCGCGCCAAGCTCTACTACCTGCGCCAGCGCTCGGGCAAGTCGGCCCGTATCCGCGAGCGCACGGGCGGCCAGGAAGCCGAAACCGCCGAGTAAAAGAAGCATAGAATTCGGGCCATGCGCAGGGAAGCCACTGCCATCAGCCCGGTAGCCGAGATCGTCGCCGCCATTCGCGCCGGCGAGATCGTCGTGCTGGTGGACGACGAGGACCGCGAAAACGAAGGCGACCTCGTGTTTGCCGCGGATTTCGTCACGCCCGAAAAGGTCAACTTCCTGGCCAAGCACGGACGCGGCCTGATCTGCATGCCGATCACCGAGGAGCATGCGCGGCGCCTCGGCCTGCGGCCGATGGTGCAGCAAAACCGCTCGCGCCACGGCACCAACTTCACCGTTTCCATCGAGGCTGCCGAGGGGATCGCCACCGGCATTTCAGCGCATGACCGCGCCTTGACCATCAAGGTGGCCACCTCCGCACAGGCGAAGCCCGAAGACATCGTTCAGCCGGGACATGTGTTCCCGCTGATCGCCCAGCCGGGCGGCGTGCTCGTGCGTGCGGGACACACGGAGGCGTGCTGCGATCTCGCGAAGCTGGCGGGGCTGACGCCGGCCGCGGTGCTGTGCGAGATCATGCGCGACGACGGGACCATGGCACGCCTGCCGGATCTCATCGAGTTCGCCGCCGCGCACAAGCTGCGCATAGGCACCATCGCGGACCTGATCGAGTACCGCAGCCGCAACGAGTCGCTGGTGCAGCGCGCGCTGGAGCGCGATATCGTCACCGCCTGGGGCGATTTCCGCCTGGTCTCGTATCGCGACCTTGCGCTCGGCGCCATCCACCTTGCGATGGTGTTCGGGGTGCCGGAGGCAGAGAAGGAAACGCTGGTTCGGGTGCACGAGCCGCTCTCGATCATCGATCTGCTTGATGCGGGCGAAAGCCCGCATTCATGGGGAGTAGGCGAGGCGCTGCGCGCCATCCGCGAGGCCGGATCGGGCGTCATGGTGCTGCTCAATTGCACCCAGACTACGGAAGCGCTGGAAGCGCGCCTGTCGGCGCAAATGCGGCCGCCGCGCCGCGGCATGGACCTGCGGCTCTACGGCATCGGCGCGCAGATCCTGCGCGACCTCGGGGTGCGGCGCATGCGCCTCATGGCTACCCCGCGCAAGATGCCCAGCATGACGGGCTTCGGCCTGGAGATCACAGGTTACGCCGAGCTGCCGCGGCGCTGAACACCATGCGCCTTGGTATCGTGGCCAGCCGGTTCAACGAGGAGCTCTCCTCGCAGCTGCTCGAGCGCGCCAAGGCCGCTGCCCACGACCTCGGCGCCGAGCCGACGGTGGTGTCCGTGCCCGGGGCGCTGGAGATTCCGCTGGCGCTTCAATGGATGGCACAGTCCGGGCGTTTCGATGCGCTCGCGGCGCTCGGCGTCGTGATCCGCGGCGAAACCTTCCATTTCGAGATCGTGGCGAGCGAGTCGGCGCGGGGCGTCATGGACGTGGCGCTGGAGTTCGGCCTGCCGATTGCTAATGGCATATTGACCACCGAGGACGAAGCACAGGCGCTGGCGCGCCTCGACAAGGGCGCCGAGGCCGTCAAGGTGGCTGTCGAGATGACGAGGCTCAAGGAACGCATCGATGAAGAGGGCTAGGCGACAAGCCAGGGAAATCGCCTTGCAGGCCCTGTACGCCTGGCAGCTGTCCGGCGACGATCCGCTGGAGCAGGCGCGCTCGATCGAGGGCTTCGAGCACACCGATGCCAGGTTCGTGGAAAGCGTCCTGCGGGGGGTTTTGGGCCGCGCGGAGGAGCTGCGCGCCATCATCAGCCCCCACCTCAACCGGGAGTTTGCGAGGCTCTCGCCGATCGAGCGGGCGATCCTCTATATCGGCAGCTTCGAGCTCACGGCGCATCCGGAGACCCCGTTCAAGGTCGTGCTGAACGAGGCCGTGGAGCTGGGCAAGAGCTTCGGCGCGACCGACGGCTACCGCTTCGTCAACGGCGTGCTGGAGAAAATCGCCGCGGACCTGCGCCCCGACGAATTCTCCCGTACCAGAACCAACGCATAGGGGGTACGGGGGATACGTCCCCTGTTCATGGCTTCCGAGTTCGACATCATCCGCCGCTACTTCGACCGGCCCGCGAAGCGGGCGCTGGTCGGCGTTGGCGATGACTGCGCCCTGCTGCGCCCGGACGCCGGACTCGAGCTCGCCGTGACCACCGACATGCTGGTGGAGGGGCGCCACTTCCTGCCCGGAGCCGACCCCGGCGCGCTTGGCCACAAGGCGCTCGCCGTAAATCTTTCGGACCTGGCCGCGATGGGCGCGGCGCCACGCTGGGCGCTGCTCGCGCTCTCTTTGCCGACGGTCGAGGAAGCGTGGCTCGAGGCATTTTCGGAAGGATTCTTCGGACTTGCCGGGCGCCACGGCGTGGACCTCGTGGGCGGCGACACCACGCGCTCGCCGGTGATCAGCATCGCCGTGACTGCCATCGGCGAGGTGCCCGCCGGCCTCGCGCTATTCCGCGCCGGCGCCAAGCCCGGGGACGACATCTGGGTTTCGGGCGAGCTCGGCGGCGCCGCCCTCGCACTGGTGCACCCGGAGATTGCCGATGCCGCGCGGCGGCTGCACCGGCCGGAGCCGCGCATCGAGCTGGGGGAGCGGCTGCGCGGCCTGGCGCACGCGGCAATCGACGTCTCGGACGGCCTTGCCGGAGACCTGAAGCATATCCTCGAGCGCTCCGGCGTGAGTGCCACCGTGAGCTATGCCCAGGTGCCGCGCGCCGCGTCGCTCAGGAAATTGGGCAACCCGGAGCTCGAAAAGCACTGCGTGCTCTCCGGCGGGGACGATTACGAGCTGCTGTTCACCGCGGCCGCCGAGAGGCGCGGGGACCTGGAGGGCTTGTCCCGAGAGATCGGCATGCCCCTCGCCCGCATCGGCAGCATCACGCCCGGCGAGCCGAAGCTGTCGGTGCTCGACGAGGGCGGCCGTCCGCTGCCGTACCGCGGCGGCTTCGACCACTTCGGCACATGAGCGCCGCACAATGAGGCACGCGGCGCACGTGATCGCCCTGGGCTTCGGCGCCGGTCGCGCGCCCGTCGCGCCGGGCACCTTCGGCACCCTGCTCGCATGGCCGGTCGGCTGGGCGCTTCTCGGCGCCCCCGCCAGCGTCCTGCTCGTGACCATCGCGTGTTTGTTCCTCATCGGAGTCTGGGCTTGCGGCGTCACGGGCCAGGACCTCGGGGTCCATGACCATGGCTCGATGGTGTGGGACGAGTTCGTCGCTTTCCTGCTGGTGCTCGCCATCGTGCCGCGCGAGCTGGCGTGGCAGGCCGCCGCCTTCGGGTTATTCCGGTTTTTCGATATCTCCAAGCCCGCGCCGATCCGCTGGTTCGAGCGGCGCTACATCGGCGGCTTCGGCGTGATGTTCGACGACCTGCTCGCGGCGGGCTACACGCTGCTCGTCCTCTCCTTGGCCAAGCGGCTGTTCTTCTGATGGACGACCTGGCGAGGAAGGTGGGCGAGCGCCTGAACGCGGCTAACGCGCTTCTCGTGACGGCTGAGTCCTGTACCGGCGGCTGGGTCGCGCAGGTCGTGACCTCCGTCGCCGGTTCCTCCGCGTGGTTCGAGCGCGGGTTCGTCACCTATTCGAACGCTGCGAAGGAGGAACTCCTCGCGGTGAGCCGACGCACCTTGCAGCGCCACGGCGCGGTAAGCGAGGAAACGGCGCGGGAGATGGCGCTTGGCGCCCTCACTCACAGCAGGGGTACGGTCGCTGTTTCGATTACGGGCATCGCCGGTCCGGGCGGCGGCAGTGCGGACAAGCCGGTCGGCATGGTCTGCTTCGGCTGGGCGCGCAAGGGAGCCGTGAATACGCAGACCTGCCGCTTCGCCGGGGACCGGGAAAGCGTGCGCCGCCAATCGGTTATTCACGCCCTGGAAGGGGTGCTCAAACAGCTTGACGCGGCGGGATCCCGGCCATAAATAAGGGCATGGCAGCCATTCGACCCGCCGCCGTGGCGGGGATGTTCTACCCAGGGGATCCACGACGCCTGGCTGCGGAGATCGATGATCTCCTCGGCGGAGTCGAACACCTCGCGCCGCGACTGGGATTCCCCAAGGCGCTGGTCGTGCCCCATGCTGGATACATTTACTCCGGCCCGGTGGCCGCGAGCGCTTACGACGAGCTGGGCCCGGCGCGCGGCATCGTGAAGCGCGTCTTGCTGCTCGGCCCCGTGCATAGAGTTCCGGTGCGTGGCCTGGCAATTCCCGGATCTGCCGCCTTTGCCACGCCGCTCGGCCAAATTCCGGTCGACACCGCTGCGCTGCGCGCGGTGCAGGATCTCCCCCAGGTCGTCCAGAGCGATCCGGCGCATGCGCTCGAGCACTCCCTCGAAGTGCAGCTGCCGTTCCTGCAGAAGGTGCTCGGCGACTTCGCGGTCGTGCCGTTCGCCGTCGGCGTGGCGAGCGCCGAGGAAGTGGCGCAGGTCATCGAGCGCCTGTGGGGCGGCCCGGAGACGCTGGCGGTGATCTCCACCGACATGTCGCATTACCACGCGTACGAGGATGCCCGCCGGATCGATGCGGCGACGCTCGCGCGCATCGCCGCATGCGCGAGCGACATCGACCACGACGAGGCCTGCGGTGCGACGCCGCTGAACGGCCTGCTGTCCTTCGCCAGGGGGAGAAACCTGCAGATCAGGCAGCTCGCTGCCTGCAATTCCGGCGACACTGCCGGCGGCAAGGGGCGGGTGGTGGGTTACTCGTCGTTCGCGCTGTACGAGGACTCCGCGGTCCTCTCGCCGGACCACGCCGGCGGGGTGCTGCTGGGCATCGCGCATGGCGCCATCGAAGGACAGCTGTTCCGCAAAAGCGTGGCCGCCGTCGAAGCCGCGTGGCTCAGGCAGGCCGGCGCCACCTTCGTCACGCTGAAAAAGAAAGGCCAGCTGCGCGGCTGCATCGGCAGCCTGCAGGCGGCGCGGCCTCTGGGCGACGACGTGGCGCAGAACGCGCTCGGGGCGGCGTTCCGCGATCCGCGCTTTCCCGCGCTGGCGAGTGAGGAATGGCCGCAGTGCAAGCTGGAGATCTCGCTGCTTTCGACGCCCAAGCCGCTGCGCTTTGCCGACGAGGATGACCTGCTGGCCCAGATCCGTCCGGGGGAGGACGGGCTTATTCTGGAGGCGCAGGGCCGGCGCGGTACCTTCCTGCCGCAGGTCTGGGAGAGCATCCCGGCCACGCGGGCCTTTCTCAACGAGCTCCTCAGGAAGGCCGGGCTGCCGGTTGACACGCGGCTCGCAGGCTGCAAGCTATACCGCTATCGGGTGGTCAAGTTCGATGGATATTGAAGGCAAATGGTGGCATCGGCTGGATGACGGCCGCATCCAGTGCGACCTGTGCCCGCGCGATTGCCGGCTGCACGAGGGTCAGCGCGGACTGTGCTTCGTGCGCAAGATGCAGAACGGCCGCATGGTGCTCACCACCTATGGCCGCTCGTCCGGCTTTTGCGTCGACCCGATCGAAAAGAAACCTCTCAACCACTTCTATCCCGGCACCAGCATCCTGTCCTTCGGCACCGCGGGCTGCAACCTCGCCTGCAAGTTCTGCCAGAACTGGGACATTTCCAAGTCGCGCGAGATGGACCGCCTGCAGGACGAGGCGAGCCCGCAGGCCATCGCGCAGGCCGCGATCCGGTTGAGCTGCAAGTCCGTGGCCTTCACTTACAACGACCCGGTGATATTCGCCGAGTACGCCATGGATATCGCCGACGCCTGCCATGCCGTAGGCGTGCAGGCGGTGGCCGTTACCGCCGGCTACATCCACGAGGCGCCGCGGCGGGAGTTCTACGCGAAGATGGACGCGGCCAACGTAGACCTCAAGGCCTTCAGCGACGACTTCTACTTCAAGGTCTGCGGCGGCCGCCTGCAGCCGGTGCTGGACACGCTCGTGTACCTCGTCAAGGAGACGAACGTGTGGACCGAGATCACCACGCTCCTCATCCCGGGGAAGAATGACTCCGACGAGGAGCTCAAGATGCAGTGCAAGTGGATCCGGGGCAACCTGGGCGCGGATGTGCCCTTGCACTTCACCGCCTTCCATCCCGACTGGAAGATGACGGACATCCGCGCCACGCCGCCCGCCACGCTTACGCGCGCCCGCGAGATTGCGCAGCGCGCCGGCCTGAACTACGTGTACACGGGCAACGTGCACGACGAGGCCGGCGGCTCGACCTATTGCCCGTCGTGCGAGCAGGCGGTCATCGTGCGCGACTGGTATGACATCCGCGCCTACCGGCTGGATGAAGTCGGCGCCTGCAAGTCGTGTGGCAGCGCGCTTGCCGGCCGCTTCCAGAAGTTCGGCAAGCCCTTCGGCGCCCGGCGCATCCCGGTCCGGCTGGCTGCCGCCGTTTAAGACGAAGAGCCCTGACCCCTTTCCTGCCCGGGTCGGGCGCTTGGCTGGCGGCGCTTTGCGCGAGCCGTGTTCTTGCCGCTTCGTGGTTCGTCGCCTATTCGTCGGTTCTGCCGCTCACGCAAGCGGAGTGGGGCCTGTCCGCCAAGGAAGCCGGGCTCATCCAGTCGGCGTTCCACCTTGGCTACCTCACGTCTCTTTTCATCGTGGGCTTCTAGCCGATCACTTCGGCGCGAAGCGCGCCTATATTCTTGCCGGCATCGCCGCGTGCGTCAGCCCTTGGGCGTTCGTGCTTTTCGCCGACGGGTTCTGGTCGGCTTTCTGGCTGCATGCCTTTACCGGATTGTGCCAGGGCGGAACGTACACGCCGGCGCTGGCGCTCATCAACGACCATATCGGGTGCGAGCGGCGCGGTCGCGCCATGGGTTATTTCATCGCGGGATCGAGCGCCGGCTACGCCATATGCCTCGGCGTGGCGGGGCTTGCGCTGCAGTTCACCGGGTGGCGCGGCGCGCTCGCCGCGGTCGCGCTGCTGCCGGTGATCTCATGGGTCTCCGGCGTGCTGGTGCTGCGGGGCACGCCTAACCGGGTGCACGCCCGCCCGGCCGGGGAGTCGCTGTTCGGCTCGCTGCCGGCGGTGTGGAAGAACCGCAAGGGCATGTTGTCCATCTGGGGTTACACGTTTCACAACTGGGAGCTGCTTGGCCTGTGGGCCTGGCTGCCGGCTTTCCTCACCGCGGCGCTGGTGGCTCACGGCGCATCCCCCGAATACGCGCTATTGTTCGCCGGGCTCACCTATGTCGCCAACATCGGCGGTTCCATCGTCGGCGGGACGATGGCGGACCGCTGGGGGCGCACGCAAACCATCCTCACCTGGTCATGCGTCAGCCTCGCGCTTTCGTTCTCGATCGGCTGGCTGATCGCGGTGCCGGTGGCGCTTCTCGTGGCGCTCGCGTGCCTATACAACTTCGCCGCCATTGCCGACTCGTCCACGCACTCCACCGTGCTCGCGGAAAGCGTGCCGCCGCACTACCTGGGCGTCGCGTACGCCGTGCGCTCGGTGGTCGGCTTCGGCGCGGGGGTGGTCAGCCCGTTTGTCTTCGGCCTGGCGCTCGACGTCGCCGGAGGCGGCGCAGGGACGACGCATG
>CBDDSA010000198.1:0-15145 GCA_965233185.1 uncultured bacterium | reverse complement strand
CGACGCGCTGCGCCACGTCGAGCCGGTGCTCGCCTTCAGGAAAGATGACGCGGAGGCGCTGCGCCTGCGCGCGGAGGCGCTCGACGCGCTGGGCGATCCCGCGGCTCTCGCCGCCTACCACGCCGCGGCCGAAGCGGCCGGAGAGCCGGCCTCGCACGATCTTCTGGCCAAGGGAGCGCTGGCGCAGGTGAAGCTCGGCGACCCTAAGGGAGCGCTGCGCGTGCTGGAAGGCGTCAGGCCGAGGAGCGTCGACGGCAGGCTGTGCGAGGCGCTCGCCTACAGCGGCGCCGCGGCGCTGGGCGTCGCGGATCCGGCCATTGGCACGCAGAAGGCCGCCGAGGCGCGGCGCCTGGCGCTGCAGACCGGCGACACCGCTTCGATCGTGGTCGCCTCATGGGCGCAGGCCGCGGCGGCGCATGCGCGCGGCGAGCTGCACCGCAGCGTCTGGGCCGACCTGCACGAGACGAGCCACGTGCCGCATCTCGCGGTACGTGTCTTTGACGGCCAGCTCTGCATCACTCAGCGCTTCCTCTACGGTGCGCGTCCCTATGCGGAGGTGATCGCGTTCGCCGGCAAGCTCGCCGCCGAGGCACGCCGCCTCGGCGCGGCGCGCGGCCATGCGTTCGGGGTCACGCTCCAGGGCGAGGCCGAGCTGCTTGCCGGCGACCTCGCGGCGGCAGAAGTGCACCTGAGGGAAGGCGCGCGGCTGCATCGCGCCATCGGCGGCGCCACCGGCGAAGCTTTCTCGCTGCAGCGCCTGGCCGAAGTTGAGCTCTATCGAGGCCGGCGCGATGCGGCCCGCGTGGTCCTTGACGAGGCGCTCGACCTGGCGCGTCAGACCGACATCGGCTTCCACCTGCTGGACCGCATCTACGGCACGCGTATCCTGCTCGCCGCCGACCCGGAAGCGGCGCTGGGCGCGCTCGAGGAAGCGCAGGACGCGGTACGCGGCCCGCTCGAGACCTGCCCCGGCTGCCGCATCACCTTCGCCGTGCCCGCGGCGATCGCCGCCGCGCGGGCGCGCCGCCTGGATCTCGCCGCGCATTACGAGCCGGCCGTCGAGTACCTCGCCAACGTCGTAATGCGCCTGCCCGCGTGGTACGCGGCCTTGGAGGAGGTACGGGCGCATCTTGCGCGCGCCCGCGGCGAGGATGAAGCGATGGCCTGCGCGCGCTTCGCCGCCGCCGCGCGCAGGTTCCGGGAGGCCGGCCAGCCTCTCGATGCCGCCCGCTGTGCCGCGCTGGCGACCGGCGCGGCATCATAGGTGGGGCTTTTCCTAGTATTCGCCCGGGTAGTGGATGTCGCCGCGGCGGTTCTTCCACCAGCAGTTCTCGGCGTGGTCGGTGCAAGCGGGCTTCTCCTCGCCCAGGCTCACGGACTCGACCTGGTTTTCCCTAACGCCGAGCAGGACTAGCGCCTTCTTGACGTTCTCCGAGCGGCGCTGGCCAAGGCCCACGTTGTACTCGCGGCTGCCGCGCTCGTCGGCATTGCCCTGGATCATCACCTTGGCGCCCGGGTTCTCGCGCAGGTACTTCGCATGCGCCTCGACGATGCGGCGGTATTCGTCCTTCAGCTCGAACTGGTCGTAGTCGTAATAGATCGAGCGCTGCGACGGGACGCCGAGCGCGTTTTTCATGCCCGCCGGGTCGCTTTTCCTGGCGTTCATATCGGTGCCGGCCACGGCTTTGCGCTCGAACGGCCGGGACTGGGCCTGGGGTGCTTCGCCCGCCGCGCTCGGCTGCCGGCCTTCGGCGCCGGTGCGCGGCTCCTCCGGGGTGGAAGCGCAACCCGCAAACAGCAAGGCAGAGCTCGCTACGGTGATGATGGTTCGGCGCATGTATCCTCCCGTCGTTATTGGACGTTGGCCCGATATTTGAAAGCGCCGGTCCTCCCGGGACAAGGAAGGAATACCCGGCGCCCGATTCCGTTGTAAGCCGGCACGCCTTAAGGATTCCTTAAGCATCGGCCCGGTAGCGCGAAAATTTCCGCCGATCGAATAGATGTCACGGCAGTCGGGCGATAATTGCGCACGTCCGGCGCCCAACGCGCCGGCTCAGTGCACAACTACCGTGTAACAACTGGAAACATGAGCAATCTCGACTCTCGCACCCCCCGCAGGAAGTTTCCGGCAGTCATTGCCATCCTTGTAATCCTCACGGCCGGCATCGTGGCCGGCGGCTACTACCTGGCGCCGCGCTTCGAGCGCCAGGCGCCGGTCATCACCGTGACGCCGGACTCCGACGTGCTGGGCCGGGCGCCCATCGAGATCGGCGTCACCGATCGGGGCGCGGGTCTGAAAACCGTTACCGCGACGCTCTCGGCGGGCGGCACGGAGCACCCGCTTGCCGCCGAGGTGTTCGCCAGCCCCGTGGGGGAAAAGAAGATCAGCGTCGCCTTGGCGCAGCTCGCCGGCATAAAGGAAGGGCCGGCGGTCCTGCGCGTGCGCGCCCGGGACGGTTCGCTCTGGAAGTTCTTCGGCGGCAACGAAACCGTGCTGCAGAAGGAGCTCACCATCGATGTCACCCCTCCCACGCTCCAGCTCATCGCCGAGGATCGCTACATCAACTTCGGTGGTGCCGGCGCGATCGTCTACCAGGCGTCCGCCGATACGGTCGCGAGCGGCGTGAGGGTCGGCGATCGTTTCTTCCCGGGCCACAAGGGGCAGACGAAAGGCCAGCCGGATCACTTCATCGCGCTTTTCGCCCATCCCTACAGCGCGCCGGCGGACGTCAAGGCCGCGCTCGTCGCCACGGACAAGGCGGGCAATAGCCGGGAGATGGCGCTTTCCTACGAGCTGAAAAACGTGAGCTACCGGAAGAGCACCCTGGCCATTTCCGAGCGCTTCATCCAGACCAAGGTGGCGCCCTTGCTGAACGGCGCCGCCGACAGCCAGGGCGGCGCGAAGGAGATCTTCCTCGCGGTGAACAACCGGCTGAGGAAGGAAAACGACGACAGGATCGCCGCCATCACGAAGAAGTCCACTTCGACGATGCTTTGGAAAGGCGCCTTCGTCCAGCTCTCCAACTCCAAGGTGGAGGCGAACTTCGCCGACGAGCGGACGTACACCTACAACGGCCAGCCGATCGACAAGGCCCACCACCTCGGCTACGACCTCTCGGTCACCAAGCGCTATCCCGTCGAAGCCGCGAACCACGGCAGCGTCGTTCTGGCCGGCGACCTGGGCATCTACGGCAATACCGTCATCCTCGATCACGGCATCGGGCTCTTCACGCTCTACAGCCACCTGAGCTCGATCGACGTCAAGGAGGGCGATGCCGTCCAGCAGCGCCAGGTCCTGGGCAGGACCGGCGAGACCGGCCTCGCCGGCGGCGACCACCTGCACTACGGCGTCTATCTGCACGGGGTCGCGGTCCTGCCGATGGAGTGGTGGGATCCGAAGTGGATCAACGACAACATCCAGCCGAAGCTGGACGGGTTGAGCGGCGACACGATCGCCGAAATGCAGCAGCCGCGCAGGGCCGCCCAGAAGCGCCGCCGCTAGGGCTGCCTGCCGCCTCTATAGCTCGACCCAGACGGGCGCGTGGTCGCTCGGCTTCTCTTTGCCGCGGTGGCCGCTGTCGACGCCGGTGGCGCTGAGCCGCGGCAGGAGATTTGGCGTGAGCAGCAGGAAGTCCATGCGGAAGCCCGCATTGCGCCTGAAGGCGGCGTCGTTTACCCAGAAGGTGTAGATCCGCTCCTCGGGATATAGGTGCCGCGTCGCGTCTATCCATCCCTGCTCGAGCAGCCGGCGAAAGGCTGCGCGGGCTTCGGGCTGCACCACCGCATCGAGCCGCCAGGGCCATTCGTTATAGATGTCGGCCTTGGTGGGTACCACGTTGAGATCCCCGGCCAGCACCACCGGCTGTCCGGAATCCATCAAGGCCCGCGCGTGCGCGTTGAGCCGCTCGAACCACGCCAGCTTGTAGTCGAATTTCGGCCCGGGCTGCGGGTTGCCGTTGGGCAGATACACCGACGCGACCACGAGCCCCTTTACCTGCGCTTCGAGGTAACGCGCCTGCTTGTCGAGCTCGTCGCCCGGCAAGCCGCGGCGGAGCTGCGTCGCCCGCTCGCCCTTCGCCAGGATCGCGACGCCGTGATGCGAGCGCTGGCCATGCCAGAGCGAGCCGTAGCCCGCATCCTCGAGCGCGCGCGCCGGGCATTTCTCGTCGGTGGTCTTGATCTCCTGCAGGCAGACGATGTCGGGGCTTGCCTCGTCGAGCCACTCGAGCAGCCGCGCAAGCCGGCCGTTGACGCCGTTGACGTTGTAGGTCGCGACCTTCAGCGCAGGCGCCCGGGTCGGTTCGGCATAGCTTCCAGCTTAGCCTAGGCGAAACAGCGGATCGTCAGGACCTCCATCATTTAAATTAAGGCAATGCAAGGGCGAAAAGTCTTCCTCGACTATGACCAGAAAGCGCTCGACGACGCGTACGACCAGGCGGTTTATGCGCCCAATCGCGATCAGTTGGTCGCGCGGGCGGCGCGCAAGAGCGAGATCGTGCGGGAGATCCTCGGCGAGCCGCTGCGGCTGGCTTACGGCGCGGGCGCCAATGAGAAGCTGGACATCTACCGCTGCGCCCGGCGCGATGCGCCGATCAGCCTCTACATTCACGGCGGAGCGTGGCGCACGGGAAGCGCGCGGGACCACGCCTATCCGGCGGAGATGCTGGTGCGCGCCGGGGCGCACTTCATCGTGCCGGATTTCGACAACGTCGCAGAAGCGGGCGGAAGCCTGTTCGTGATGGCGGACCAGGTGCGGCGGGCGGTGGCCTGGACGTATCGAAACGCCGCGCAGTTCGGCGGGGACGCGGGGCGCCTGTACGTCTCCGGGCGTTCCTCGGGCGCGCACCTGGGCGGTGTCGTCGCCATCACCGACTGGGAGCGAGATTTCGGCCTGCCGCAGGACGCGGTCAGGGGCTATACGCTGACCAGCGGGATGTACGACCTGCGCGGCCCGCGCCTTTCCAAGCGCAGCAGCTACGTGAAGTTCTCCGACGAGATGGAGGAGGCGCTGTCGCCGCAGAGGCACCTCGACAGGATCGTCGCGCCCATCGTCCTGGTGTACGGATCGCACGAGACGCCGGAGTTCAAGCGCCAGTCGCAGGAGTTCTACGCCGCCCTGAAGCGCGCCGGGAAGGCCGCCGAGCTGATCCTCGCCGAGGGCTACAACCACTTTGAGGTGGCGGAGACCATCGCCGACCCCTACGCGCCGGCCGGGCGGGCGCTGCTTGCGCAGATGGAACTGGCTACGCCGTAGCTGGATGCTCCCCAACCTAAAATAAGATCAGCGGATTGCCTGCATATTAAAGGCAGCCTATCATATGGGTGAATTCTCGATCCATGTGCTAGGGAGCCATCGCTTTGGCAGGGGCGGCTGAAAGCAAGACACGAGCGGGACGCTACGTCAGCCAGCCGACGGGCTATCGCGCGTTCATGCCGGCGCCGCTCCCGCCGCAGCCGGCACTTGAGCTGAGTGGAGAGCTGCAGGGGCTGCTGTCGGCGGCTGACCGGGCGCTCGGGCGGCTCGACGGGTCAGTGCTGACGCTGCCAAACCCGGATCTCTTCGTCTTTATGTATGTCCGTAAGGAGGCAGTGCTCTCCAGCCAGATCGAGGGCACGCAGAGCTCGCTGCAAGATTTATTGGCCGCCGAGGCGCAGTTGTTCGACCAGACACTGCCGGCCGACGTGGGAGAGGTGGTCAACTACGTGCGCGCGATGAACCACGGACTGAAGCAACTTACCAAGCTGCCGATCTCGGTCCGGCTGATCCGCGAGATCCACGGCGAGTTGATGCGCGGCGCTCGTGGCGGTCTGCTCAAGCCGGGCGAGTTGCGCACGAGCCAGAACTGGATCGGCCCGGCGGGTAGCACGCTCGCCACGGCGAGCTTCGTGCCGCCGCCGCATCACGCGGTGCCGGAGGCGCTCGGAGATCTCGAGAAGTTCCTGCACCGCGAAGACGACTTGCCGCCGCTGCTCAAGATCGCCCTCGCGCATGTGCAGTTCGAGACCATTCACCCGTTTCTGGACGGCAACGGCCGTGTCGGGCGCTTGCTGATCACCTTCCTGCTCACCGAGCGCAGCATCCTGCACAAACCAGTGCTTTACCTGTCGCACTACTTCAAGCAGCACCGGCAGATGTACTACGAGCACCTGCAATCCGTACGCGACCGCGGCGCATGGGAGGCGTGGCTCGCATTCTTCCTGCGCGGTGTTGTCCAGGTGGCGGCCGAAGCCGCCGAGACCGCCAGGCGAATTCTGCAGCTGCGCGAGCAGCATCGAACCGCGATCACGGAAAAGCTTGGCCGCGCGGCCGGCAACGGCCACAAGGTGCTGGAGTCGTTGTTCGACCGACCAATCGTCGCCGTGAACGATGTGCGGAAAATGACGGGTACAACCTACGCCGCGGCGAATGCTTTGGTGTCGCGACTAGTCGAGATCGGTGTATTGAACGAGATGACCGGCTATGCGCGCAATCGGCGCTATCGCTATGCGTCCTATATCGCGCTGTTCAGCGAAACGGGACGCGCTTGAGCCCTCATTGGCGCAATGCTGGCTGGAACATCAAGGCGAACTGCGGCACGTAGGTCGTGAGGAACAGCACCACCAGCATCACCAGGATCTGCGGCCAGATGGCGCGCGCGATCTTGCCGAGGGGCAAGCCCGAGATCGACATGCCGACGAAAAGGCAGTAGCCGATGGGCGGGGCGGCCATGCCGATGGCGACGTTGGTGACGATGATGGCGCCGAAGTGGATGGGGTCGACGCCGAAGCGCTGGCCGATGGCGATGAGCAGCGGGCCGAGCACGACCATGATGGCGATCTCGTCCATCACCGCGGCCAGGAGGAAGAAGACCAGGTTCAGGCCGGCGAGGGCGAGCCACTTCTGCTCCACGTTATCGGCGAGCCAGGTGGCGAAGTCGACCGCGATGCGCTCCTGCGCGATGAGCACGCCGAAGCCGGCGGACACGGCGATGATCGAGGTGACGAGCGCGCTGGTGCGCGCGGCCTTGAGGAAGATCTCGGGCAGCATCTTCAGGCTCAGGCGGCGCTCGACGAACAGACCGATGATGAGCGCGTAGACGCAGCCCACGGCGCCGGCCTCGGTCGGGGTGAAGGCGCCGCCGTAGATGCCGCCGAGCACCACCACCGGAGAGAGGAGCGCCCACTTGCCGCGGGCGAAGGCCTGGCGCATGTCGGCCCAGCTCGCCGGCGCAAGGCGCGGCACGCGGTTGCGCCTGGCGTGGAAGTAGCACACGCCGATCAGGCCGGCGGCGATCGCCACGCCGGGCACGATGCGCCGCGAGCGCCTCCGCCCGTGCAGGAGCTCGATGGGGTAGGCAATGGCGGCCGAAGTGCCGCGGTGAAGTAGCGCGGTGATCGACTACGGGGAGCGGCTGCGCATCGGCATGCTGGTGCCCTCCGGCAACGTCATCATCGAGCCGCAGGTCAACGCCATGCTGCCCCCGGGGGTGGCGCTGTATGTGACCCGGCTGCCGCTGCGGGGCAGCGGCGAGGCGGAGCTCCTCGCGATGGCCGAGAACGTCGAGGAGGCCGCGCGCCTCCTCGCGCACGCGGGAGTCGGCCTCATCGCCTTCAATTGCACCGCGGTGTCCACCTACAGCAAGGCGCTGGAGGGCGAGATCAAGCGGCGCATCGGCGCCGCCTCGGGCGTTCCGGCGCTGCCGACCTCGGAGGCGCTCGTCGAGGCGTTGCGGGCATTGAACGCAAGGAAGGTGGTGCTGCTCACGCCGTACCTGCGCGAAGTCAATGAGCGCGAAGTGGCGTTCCTGCAGCGCCATGGATTCGAAGTCCTGGCCGAGGCCGGCGATGAGCTCGATCGCGACCGACAGGCCTTCGCGGTTGAAGAACCCCGCATGCTGCGCGATCCACAGCGGCAGGTTGAAATAGTTGCGCGAAACCGCGCCGACGGTCAGTGCTCGCAAAGCAGCGCGCCGAAGCCGCGGACCCGGTCCTGGACGCCGCCCGCGCGCAGGCAATGCCAGGTGATGGCCTGGTTGCTGGTGACTACCGGCCGGCCGAGCTCACGCTCCAGCGTGTCGATGACCTCGGCCGAGCGCACCGCCGTGCAGCTCACGAGGTAGGCGTCGGCCCGCGCCTCCCGAAGGCATCGACGAGGTGACGCGCCGGCTCGCCGGGGGTGAGCTCGACCTCGCGCTCAACGTCACCGAGAACACCATCCTGAACAGCGAGCAGGGCGGGCGCCTGGAGATCATCGCCGGCAACGTGAACCGCCTGCCGTTCTCCTTCATTGCCCGCCCGCACATCAAGTCCTATGCCGACCTGCGCGGCGCGCGCATCGGCGTGTCGTCGATCCGCGCGGGCAGCTCGTCGCTCGTGATGCAGCTCCTCGCGGGCCATGGCCTGCACTATCCGCGGGATTACACGCTGCTCGCCGTCGCCCGTTCCTCGCGCGCTGGGAAAAGCTGCGCAGCGGCGAGATCGACGGCGGGCTGCAGAGCGCGCCGCTCAATTACATCGCGGTGGACGCCGGCTTCAGCGACCTGGGCAGCCCGAGGAGCGAGTTCCCCGACTTCCAGTTCACCTCGCTCGACGCGGATTCCGATTGGGCGCGGCAGAACCGGGACACGGTGGTGGCGTTCCTGCGGGCGTACCTCGAGGCGCATCGCTGGTTCTACGCCAACCAGGCCGGCGCGACCGACATCGCGGTCCGGGAAACCGGCATCGAGAAGCGCTACGCCGAGCGCGCCTGGGAAGAATACGCGCGCGACGCGATTTTCCCGCGCGACGGCGCCGCCAGCGCGGCCGCGGTGCAGGCGCTCATCGAAGTGAGCGCGCTGATCCGCGACCTCGCCGTGCGCTCGAAGACCCGCGCCGAGCAGTACATCAACCGCTCGTACCTGGAGCTGGCTCAGTGATCGAATTTCGCCGGCGTTGAGAACGGCCGCGTGGCGTCGACCACGAACATCACCAGCGAATGCAGGTCGCTCGACCCGCTGCTCGAGACCTGCATGGGCGACTCGCCCAGGCCGATGGTCGGCTGGCCGGGCTTCATGACCAGGACACCGTCCTTGCCGCGCAGGGTCTGCTCGCCGCGCAGGACGTAGAAGGATTCCGACCCCGGGTGGGAGTGGACGCTGGTAATCGCCCCCGGGGCGCCGGTGGCTTCGTTGATGCGCAGCAGATACTCGGGCGCGCTGATGCGGGGAACCGGGCCGAATTCGGTGACCTTGGCGCCGCCCGGGGTGGCGCCGCCGCGAGCGCCCAAGGTAAAGAGCCAGGCCTTTCCGGCGGATTCGGCCGCCAGGGCGTAGGGTCCGGCCGCGGCCTTCGCCTGGTCCAGGCGCTCGAAGCTCTCGATGCGCCAGAAAAGCTCGCCTGAGGGCAGCTCGGCAACCTTCTTCTGGGCAAGCGGCTTGATGGTGAGCGCCGGCTGGGCCAGCACGGTGAGCGAGGCAAGCAGGGCGGCAGCGGCGACGACCAGACGTTTCATCGGAGTGTCCTTTTGAGGGTTAACATCGGCCCAGTGTTGGCCTGGACGGGCCGCCACGTCCCGACGAAACGCCTAAGCTTCGACTATGGAAATGCGATCGCCCCTGCAGATCGGCGAATGGTGGGCCGATCGCACCACCAACGAGCTCGGACGCGCCGGGGAGACGGCGCGCATCGAGCCCAAGGCGATGGAAGTGCTGATGGCGCTCGCCGCGCGCCCCGGCCAGGCGGTGAGCCGCGAGGAGCTGCTCGCCGCGGTGTGGCCGGGCGTGGTGGTCGGCGACGAGGCGTTGACGCAAAGCATCATCAAGCTGCGCCGGGCACTGGGCGACAACCCCAGGGCCCCCGTCTACATCGAGACCATCTCCAAGCGCGGCTACCGGCTGATCGCGCCGGTGAACGGCGCGCCGGCGCGAAATACGCGGCGGCGCTGGCCCATGGCGCTTGCCGCGGGGGTGGGGTTGGCGATGATCGCGCTCGCGGCTGGCTTCTACGAACCAGGCTCCGAAAGGCTCCCCGAGGCTGCGGCCGAAACCCCCGACTCGCTGACGCTCACGGTGCTGCCCTTCGAAACCGTGGGCGCCGGGCCCGAGCAGGATTACCTCGCGCGCGGCATCGGCAGCGACCTCATGACGGATCTCTCGCGCCTGTCCGGCCTGCGCGTGATCAGTCCTGCGGGCGGGCAGGCGGCCCAGGGCGCCCGCTACGTCGTCTCGGGCAGCGTGCAGCGCGAGGCCGCGACGCTGCGCATCAACATCCGGCTGCTCGATGCCCGCACCCACGAGCAGGTCTGGACGCACCGCTTCGAGCGACCGTTCGGCGACCTCTTCGCCATCCAGAACGAGATCAGCGCCAGCCTGGTCGCGCAGCTCCCCGGGCGCATCGGCGACGCCGAGCGCCTGCGGCTGGCAAAGCGCTACACCGCCAACCTGCAGGCGTACGAGCACTTCCTGCGCGGCCAGGCACTGTTCCTGGTGCGCCGCACGCAGGACAACCGCGAAGCGCGCGGGCTGTTCGGCAAGGCCATCGAGCTCGACCCCAAGTTCGCGCGCGCCTACGCCGCGCTCGCCATGACGCACGCCATGGACTATCGCTACCAGACCTCGGCGGACGCGTCGGCGCCGCTCAAGCGGGCGCTCGAGCTGGCCGAGACCGCGCGCCAGATCGACCCCGGCATCCCGGAGGTCTACTGGGCGCTCGGTTTCGTCCACACGCAAAGCCGGCGCCATGACGAGGCGCTGCGCGCGCTGCAAAAGGCGATCGAGCTGAACCCGTCTTACGCGGACGCCTACGCCTTCATGGGCGGCATCCACACCTACCTCGGCCAGCCGGCGAAAACCCTCCCGCTGCTGCGCACCGCGCTGCGCCTCAATCCGGACGGCGGCTACCTGTACTTCCAGATCCTGGGCCGCGCCTATCTGTTCGAGGGCGATATCGAGCAGGCGCTGATCAACTTGCGCGAGGCTTTCGGGCGCAACCCCGACGATGTGGAAACGCGCGTGTATTTCATCGGCGCCCTGGTGGCCGACGGCAAGCAGGCGGCGGCCGAATGGGAGGCCGAGGTCCTGCGCGCCGATCACCCCGGCTTTTCGATGCGCGCCTGGCTGGAAACCTACCCATTGACGAGCGCTCGACATCGCGAGCGTCTGCGCGACCTCTTGGTGCGGGTGGGACTCTAAAGCTGTCGCCTCGTCCCTACAACTCGCAGCCGACCTGTGTTGGCCGCGCAACAGTCGGTGTTCCCAATACCTGAAAATCGCACGGCAAGGTGTCGATGAAAAGGAGCTCGCGTAATCTCGAGGCGTGGACAGAGAGCTCTACACGAGGACCATCGCGAGCGTCGTGGACTACTTCGAGGGCTACGAGACGCTGGCGCTCGTCCTCAACGTGAATGTCGAGGAGCTGCGGCGCTGGGCGGAAGGGCGATCGCGGCCGCCGACGGATGTCTTTTTCCGCATCGTGGATCTCGCGCGGCGGCCGCCCGGGACGCTGCGGCTCGTGAACTGAGCTGACGCCTGTGGCCGACAGCGTGGTCCTTTTGCACTAGCCGCGGCCGGATTGACGTTCTTTCCCAGGCCTCATCCTTCGCCTTTCGAACGGAGCGATCGATGAATTCCTCATTGCACAGGGCCCGGACGGCCTGGCTGTTCAGCGCGGGGCTCATAGCGCTCGGGCTTGTCTTCGTGCTGAACCTCGCCGCCTTTGTCGTCTGGCGCTTCGGCGGCGTACAGAGCCCGTTACTGAACGCCACGGTGGAGCCCACGCTTCATCTCGTACCGCTGATCGAGCCGGCAGGGCTGACCGGCCTGCAGGTCGCGATGGCCCTCGCCCTGGCGGGGGTGGTGCTCGGCGTGCTCGGCGTCCTGCTCGCCCGGCGGCTCGCGGCCCGCATCGACGTCGAAAAGCGGCGCGCACAGGACCGGCTGCGCCGGGTGCACCTGTACCGCGAGAGCGCCCGCGTGGAGCCGTACATCGGCCAGGCGCCGCAGGAGCGAAAACGTGCCTGAAGCTGCGCAAAATGCACTCGCGCCGGCCTAGGAGGCCCTGCTAGCTTCCCCCTATAACAACAAGGCCGGCCACGCCGGCAAAAGGGGGGTCGGTGAAAAAGACGCTGTTGAACCTGGCCGCGCTTGCACTGTTGCTCGCGCCGGCATGGGCGCTCGCCCAGGCGACGGAAAAAGAGGCCGCCGCGGTCGGCCGGCTGCTGGCGGCGGCGTTCAACGAGCGCAGCGTCGAGGACTTCATGAAGCTGGTGGACGCCGACGCCTTCAGCGACATCGTGCTGAGCGACCTGGGACTCGCGGCCGGGGACCGCGAGGCGCTGCGCAAGCGCATGCCGGTCTCGGTGCGCAAGAACGCCGAGCTGAGCATGCGGGCGATAGACCAGAACGAAGGCACGGCGAAGTTCCTGCGCGCCGGGGTCAAGGGCGGCCGGGCCTTCGCCGTGGTGCGCCTGGACATGGGCGACCAGGGCGTCGAGTACCTGAAGTACTACGTGGCCTCGCCGGGCGCCGCGGAGGACTGGTACATCTTCACTGCCGCTACGCTGTTCAGCAGCGCGGTGCGGTTCAACCTGGCGACGCTGTTCAAGAGCGAGTCGGTGCTGTTCAAGCTGTTCGGCGTGCCTTCGCTTTCCTCGCGCGACGCCCGCGCCTTCCTCGATGTGCGCAACAGCCTGGCGAAGAACGATTACGCCGGCGCCTACCAGGCGCTGGACAGATTTCCGGAGGGCTACCGCAAATCCAGGCAATGGGCGCTCATGCGCGTGACGGTGGCCGGGCGCGAGGGCGGCCATCACTACCGCCAGGCGCTGCGCCACCTCGCGGCCGCCTTCGGCGGCGACGCCGACCTGCAGCTCGCGCTGATCGACCACTACTTCTACGAGGAGCAGTTCGAGCGCGCGCTCGGCGCGGTGGCGGCGCTCGAGCGCGCGGTCGGAGGCGAGGACGCGAGCACCAACGGTCTGCGCGGCAACCTGTTTACCGCGCTCAAGCGCCCCGGCGAGGCAGAAGCCGCGTGCCGCCGCGGGCTCGCCCTGGAAGCGGATTTCAAGCCGGCCTACTGGTGCCTCGTGTCGGTCGCCCTGGAGCGCAACGACGGCAAGCTGGCGGTGGACGCGCTTAAGGCCTACGAGAAGGCCTTCGACGTGCAATTCGACCCGGCGGTGCTCGCGCAGCAGGAGGGATACGCGACCATCGGCAAGACGCGCGAGTTCTCGGCCTGGGCCAAGGCACGCAAGTGACCCGCGAGGAAGCCGAAAGGCGGGGCTACAAGACGCGGGTGTTCTTGGTCGCGCTGCTGGGCAACGCGTACCTGGCGGCGATGCTGGGGGTGATCGTAGCGCTGCTGGGCGCTGCGGCGGTTTCGGTGGTGTGGCTGAAGGCGCTGGGCTTGAAGATCGCCTTCGTCATCGGCGTGTTTTTGTGGGTGGTGCTGAAGGCGCTGTGGATCCGGCTGGATCCGCCCGAAGGGACCGAAGTGACGGCGAAGGACGCGCCCGAGCTTTTCGCCATGATCGACGAGCTGCGTGCGAAGCTGCGCTCGCCGCGCTTTCACCACGTGCTGGTCACCGATGATTTCAACGCCGGGGTGGTGCAGGACCCGCGCCTGGGCATTTTCGGCTGGTACCGCAATTACCTGATGATCGGGCTGCCGCTCGCCAAGGCGCTGACGCCGGAGCAGTTCAAGGCGGTGCTCGCCCACGAGCTCGGGCACCTGGCGAAGGGCCATGGCGCGATGTCGAACTGGATCTATCGCCAGCGCCTGCGCTGGGCCCGGCTGATGGACATGCTGGAGCACGTGGAGAGCTGGGGCATCGTGCTGTTCCGGCCGTTCCTGCGCTGGTATGCGCCGTATTTCAACGCCTATTCGTATCCGCTTGCACGGGCGAACGAGTTCGAGGCGGACTCGACCTCCGCGCGCCTGGTCTCACCCGGGGCCGCAGCGCAGGCGCTGACCGCGGTCAATGTGGTGGGGAGCTACCTGCAGGAGACTTACTGGCCGCGGATCCACAGCCTCGCCGACAACCTGCCGCAGCCGGCTTTCGCCCCGTACTCGGCCATGGGCAAGCTCGCCGGCGACATGGAGCCCGACGCCATCCACAAGTGGCTGAAGCAGGCGCTCGCGCGCAAAACCACGCAGGAGGACACCCACCCGGCGCTCACCGAGCGCCTGGGGGCGCTGGACGAGAAGCCCAAGCTTGCCTTGCCGGAGCCGGGCAGGGCAGCCGACCGGCTGCTCGGCGCGGCGCTCGAGCGCATCACGCAGACGTTCGACGAGCGCTGGAAAGACAACATCCTGCCCTCCTGGCAAGAGCGCCACCACGAGGCGCAGGAGGGCCGCCGGCGGCTGGCCGAGCTCGAGTCCAAGACCGATCTCTCGGTGCAGGAGGAGTTCGAGCGGGCGCGGCTTACCCAGTCGAGCGCCCGCGATACCGACAAGGCCCTGGAGCGCTTTCGCGCGCTGCACGCGCGCGTCCCGGACGACGCGGTGGTGCTCTACCACCTCGGCGCGCGGCTGCTGGAGCGCGACGATGAAGCCGGGGTCGCCCTGCTGGAAGCCGCGATGCGCCACGATGAAACGGAGATTGTGCGCTGCAGCGAAGCCCTGCGCGACTACTGCTGGCACGTGGGGCGCAAGGAGGAGGCGCACGCCTGGCACCGGCGCCTGTGCGAGCGCTCGGAACTGGAGGCGGCCGCGGCGAAGGAGCGCGACGAAGTGCGGCTCAAGGACCGGTTCGAGCGCCATGACCTCGATGCCCAGGCGCTCGCGCGCCTGCAGGGCGAGCTGCGGTCCATCCCCGGCCTGCGCAAAGCCTATTTCGTGAGGAAGCAGGTCAAGCACATGCCCGAGCGGCGCTGCTACGTGCTGGGCTTCACCGTCGGCGGCTGGCTGCACCGCCAGCGCCGCGCCGCCCAGGCGCTGGAGCAGATCCATGCGGCGGTCACCTGGCCCGGCGAGACTCTGATCCTCCACGTCGAAGGCGACAACTACCGCTTCGGACGCAAATTCCGCTGGATGCGGGGGTCGCGCGTCGTGTAAAGCAACCGTGTTGTAAATGGGTTGATCAAAGGGGGTTCATTTCGGGGGTCCAGGGGGTGCTTTTCCGCACCATGGCATTCAGGATGGTCAGCATCTTGCGCATGCAGGCCACCATGGCGACCTTATGAGGCTTGCC
>CBDDSA010000197.1:0-3888 GCA_965233185.1 uncultured bacterium | reverse complement strand
CGCGGCCGCCGGGGCAGGCGGCTGGGCCGCGGCGGCGGCTGCGGCGGCGGCGGGCTGCTCCTGCGCCTGCTCCAGCCTGCGCAGGCGCGTGTCGATGTCCAGGTAGAGATCCTTCTGCCGCTTGTCGCCCATCTCCACCTGGTGCGTCGCCACCTCGATCTGCCCGCGCATGCGTGCGATCTCACCGCGCAGCGACTCGATCTGGCTGGCCAGGTCGAGCACGGCGCTGCGGTCGGTAGACGCGCCCATCGCCGACTCCATCCTGGCGAGGCGCTCCTCGATCAGGCGCTGGTTCTCGCTCACTTGCTGGCGCAGCGCCTCGATGCGCCGGCGCGCCTCGTTGTCGTCGAACAGGCCCTGGGCAAGCGCGGACGGGGCGGCGACGCAGGCGGCCAGTACGAGCAATGCCGCGGCGGCGCGACGCATCAGAATTCGCCGCTATACAGCATGTCGCTGCGCCGGTTCTTGGACCACGCCTCCTCGCCCTGACCCTCGGCCTGCGGCTTTTCCTCGCCCAGGCTGACCGATTCGATCTGGTTGTCACGCGCGCCCAGCAGCACGAGCATGCGCTTTACGCCGTCGGCGCGGCGCTGGCCGAGGCCGACGTTGTACTCGCGGCTGCCGCGCTCGTCGGTGTTGCCCTGGATCAGCATGCGCGCGGCCGGATTGTCGCGCAGGTACTTGGCGTGCGACTCCACCATCGAGCGGTACTCGTCCTTGATGTCGAACTTGTCGAGGTCGTAGTAGATGGAGCGCTGCGCGAGGGGCCCCTGCTTGACGCGCGGGTCGGCCTCGGGCGATCCCGCCTTGCCGGTCACGTCCACGGGCTTGACCGGCGAGGTGGTCACGGCGCCCGGCTTGCCGCTGCCGCCCGGGCCGGTGACCGGCGCAGGCGTCTGCTCGTCGGAGGTGGTCGACGCGCAGGCGGCCATGAGAGCGGCCGCCACGACGGCGGTGAAGAGGGAGGTGAGGTTTGCGCGCATTGCGTCTCCTTTCGGCATGGCGTCTGGTTTCATTCGATGAACGGCCCCCATGCCGGCTCGCGCACGTCGCCGCCGGTGGCCGCCGACAGCCGCTGCTTGAAGCGTCCGTCGGCGGACACTGCGGAGAGCACGCCCCGCCCGCCCAGCACGGTGGCGAGCAGGATCATGCGGCCGTTCGGCGCGAAGCTCGGCGACTCGTCGCGCTCGCTGTCGGTGATGACCTGCGTTTGCTGGTTCGTAAAATCGAGCAGGGCCACCTGGAATCTTCCGCTGTTGCGCGTGATGTACGCGAGCTTGGTGCCGTCGGGTGAAATTCGCGGGGACACATTATAGCTCCCCTCGAATGTGACGCGCTGTGCCTCACCCCCCGAGGCGGGCATGCGATAGATCTGGGGGCTGCCCCCGCGGTCGGAGGTGAAGAACAGCCAGCGGCCGTCGGGCGAGTAGCGCGGCTCGGTGTCGATCGCCGGGGAGCTGGTCAGCCGCCGCACCCCGGTGCCGTCGGGATTCATCAGGAAGATCTGCGAGCCGCCCTCGCGCGACAGGGTCACCGCCAGCGTGCGGCCGTCGGGCGACCAGGCGGGCGCCGAATTCGAGCCCCGGAAGTTGGCCGCCACGTGCCGCTTGCCGTCGATCAGCGAGTGCACGTACACCACCGGCCGCTTGCTTTCGAATGAGACGTAGGCAATGCGCCGCCCGTCGGGCGACCAGGCCGGCGAGATGATCGGCTCGAACGATGCCAGGGCGGTCTCTGCCCCCGCGCCGTCGGCATCGGCGATCTGCAGCTCATAGCGGTTGCCGCGCTTCACCACGTACGCGATGCGCGTGGAGAACACGCCGCGATCGCCGGTCAGCTTTTCGTACACGTAGTCGGCGATGCGGTGGGCGGTGGCGCGCACCTGGTCCTTGGAAAGCGTGTAGGCAATTCCCCCCAGCGGGGTCTGCTTCACCACGTCGAAGAGGCGAAAGCGCACCTCGAAACGGCCGTCTGCGCGCGTAGCCACCGAGCCCACGACCAGCGCGTCGGCCAGGCGCGAGCGCCACTCGGGGTAGTTGATGTTCGACGCCTCGGTCGGCGCCGGCACGATGGGCGGCAGCTCCAGGCCGCGGAACAGGCCGCTGCGCTCCAGGTCGGCGCGCACTATGGAGGTGATGGACGGTGAAAGCGCCGTCTCGCCGGCGAACGGCACGATGGCGATCGGCGTGCGCTGCTCGCCGCCGCCGGTGATCTCGATCGAGAGCTGCGCGCGCGCCAACGGCGCGACCAGCAGGCACGCCAGCCCCAGCAACCAAACCCAGCGGAATCGCAAGCGGTTGATCCTCCTCGAATTATTGAATCGAATTATAGGGTTTAGTCACGCGGCCGGAAGGTAAGTTCTAACGTCCGGCTGAAATCGCTGCGATTTGTCGGCAGCGGCAACGGCGAGGACTTGAGGATGGCCCGCTCGACCGCGGTGTCATACGCCACATTGCCACTTGGTTTCTTAAGCTTGACTGAAAGGACGTCCCCGGACGGCAGCTGAATCACCTCGAAGACGGCTTCGGGGTTGCCCTGCAGGTCCGGCGGCAGGATCCAGTTCGAGCGCACCTTCTGCCGGATGCGGTTGACGTATTCGGCGAGCGCCTTCTGGCGCGCCGTTGCCGCCAGCTCGCGCGCCAGGCGCTCGGCCTCGGCCTTGCGCAGCGCCTCTTCGGCGCGGCGCTTCGCCTCCTCGGCGCGGCGCTGCGCTTCCTGGAACTGGCGCTGCTCCTCGGCGAGCTGCTCCTGGGCGAGCTTCTTCTGGAACAGGTCGTCCTTCGGCGGCGCCGGCTTGGGTTCGGGCTTGGGCTTGGGCTTGGGCTCGGGCTTGGGCTCCGGCTTGGGCTTGGGCTTGGGCGGCTCCTTCTTCTCGACGATGTCGGGCTTCGGCTCGGGCTTGGGCTCAGGCTTGGGCGGCGGTGGCGGGGGCTCGGGCTTGGGCTCCGGCTTCGGCTCGGGCTTGGGCTCCGGCTTGGGTTCAGGCTTGGGCTCAGGCTTGGGCTCGATGCGCGGCGGCGGAGGCGGCGGGTCCCACAGCTCTACGGTGACGGCCTCTCCGGGGCGGCTCTGCCAGCGCACGCCGAAGAACATGACCCCGATGAGCACGGCATGCACGAGGAAAGCAAGCAGCATCGAGCGCCCCAGCGCCGAGTCGCGCCGCTCGCGCAAATGGGAGAGCGCGCTCACTGCGCTACTTTGACCTGCAAGCCCACCTTTTGGATGCCCTGCTTGCGCAATTCATCCATCACCTGGAGCACCGACTCATAGCGCGCGTTCTTGTCGCCGCCGACCAGCACCGACAGGTCCGCCGACTTCGCGCGCGCGTCCTTGATGACTCCGGGAAGCTGCGCGCGCGTGAGGTTGCGCTCCTCCAGGATGCGGCCGCTCGCATCGCGCGTGCGCACCACCAGCCCCTGGTCCGCCTTGACGAAGACCTCGAGCGGCACCACGCGCGGCTGGCTGGCTTTGCCGACGGTGGGCAGATCGATCACCTGCGGCGTGATGAGCGGCGCGGTCACCATGAATATCACCAGCAGCACCAGCATGACGTCGACGTACGGCACGACGTTGATCTCGTGCATGGTGCCGCGCTTGCGGTGCAGCGACGCCATCGCCTACCGGACGGCCTGCCGGTGAAGGATGTTGGAGAACTCCTCCATGAAGCTCTCGAAGCGGTTGGCGAGGCGCTCGATGTCGTGCGAGTAGTTGTTGTAGGCAATCACCGCGGGGATCGCGGCGAACAGGCCGATCGCGGTGGCCACCAGCGCCTCGGCGATGCCGGGGGCAACCTGCGCAAGCGTCGCCTGCTGCACGTTCGCCAGGCTGCGGAACGCATGCATGATGCCCCACACCGTGCCGAACAGCCCCACGTACGGGCTCACCGAG
>CBDDSA010000196.1:0-4005 GCA_965233185.1 uncultured bacterium | reverse complement strand
GCGTGCGCATCGACATCGAGCGCGTCGCCGAAATTCCGCGCGAGGCTTCCGGCAAGTACCGCTACATCGTGAGCCACGTCAAAGCGGCGCGCCCCCCGCGCGTCATGGAGCCGGCATGAGGGACCTCATCATCACCCTCATCATCTTCGGTTCCGTGCCCTTCATCCTGCGGCGGCCCTATATCGGCGTGCTGATGTGGACATGGCTGTCGTTCATGAACCCCCACCGTATGACCTGGGGTTTCGCGTACGACATGCCGTTCGCGCATTTGGTCGCGCTCGCTACGCTCGCATCCATTCTTTTTACGCGAGAGCCAAAAAAACTGCCGTGGACCCGGGAAACGGTATTGCTGCTGCTATTCATGGGATGGATGACGGTGACGACGGTCTTCGCCGCTTATCCCGAATACGCCTGGCCGCAGCTCGAAAAGGTGGCAAAGATCCTACTGATGGTGTTCGTGACCATGATGGTCATGCGAACGAAGGAACGGATCAATTTGCTCGTATGGGTGATGACCTTGTCGCTGGCCTTTTACGGCGCCAAGGGCGGCGTATTCACGGTGGCAAGCGGCGGGGTTTATCACGTCTGGGGACCTACCGGAAGCTTCATCGAAGGCAACAACGAGATGGCGCTTGCCTTGATCATGACAATTCCCCTGCTGCGCTATTTGCAGGTTACGGCGACCCGGTCTTGGGTCAAACATGCAATGACGCTCGGCATGATTCTTACGGCTCTGGCGGTTATAGGCAGTCAGTCCCGCGGCGCTTTCCTCGGAATCGTTGCCATGGGCGCGTTTTTCTGGCTCAAAAGCCACGGCAAGTTCTTTACGGCGTCGCTTGCGGTGCTCGCCGTCGTTCTCGTCCTGGCGATCATGCCGCAGCAGTGGTTCGATCGCATGGCCTCGATCCAAACCTACGAAGAGGACTCTTCTGCCCTCGGGCGAATTAATGCGTGGAAGATGGCGATTAACCTGGCGAATGATCGGCTATTCGGGGGTGGATTCGAAGCTTTCCATCCTGGAATGTTTGCCATCTACGGGCCTGAGCCATGGCGCGTGCAGGATGCTCATAGCATCTACTTCGAAGTCCTCGGTGAGCACGGCTTCATCGGACTCGCCCTCTTTCTGATCCTCGCCATAATGACCTGGCGCTCGGCGGCGGCAATCATCCGTCGCTGCCGCGACGATCCGGAAAGGCGCTGGGCCGCCGATCTCGCGGCGATGATCCAGGTCAGCCTGGTGGGCTACGCGAGCGCCGGCGCCTTCCTTGGGCTCGCCTATTTCGATTTTTACTACACGCTCGTCGCGGTAGTGGTGCTGTGCAAGACGCTGGTGCTCACTCAGCCGGCGACCGCGGCGCCCGCGGTGTCACCCATTCCGGAAGCCGCAAGTGCGCAGCGTGCCGGCTAATCCAGATGCTTGACCCAAGCGCTAGTCCACCGAGCCACCTGATCCCGCCACTGCCGCGCAGAGAAGGTGTGGTTCGCTTCGGCCAGGTCGCACCGGCCCACGCCTTTCTGGCTGAGAAGCGCCTGCCAATCGGCCGAGGCGGCGACCACGTCCTTGAACTCCTGCGCGGTGAGGTCGTTGCCGCTCAGCACCAGCAGGCTGCGGCCTTTGAATTTGTGCAGGCCGTCGCGCATACGGTCGGGCAGGAGAGCAGCGCTCTCAGGCGCTTTCCTGGGCGACAGGGCGGAGCCGACGCTCGCGGCAAGCGAGCGGGCGGAGGCGACAAAGTCGACCTCGCCGCGAAGCAGCTTGCTCCAGAAGCTCGCGTGAAAGAGCCTGCTGCCGTAGTAGTGCTTGAGCTCCGCCCGGGCGAGGCTTTGGGCGGTGCGCACCCACGGGTTGAGGAGGACCAGGCCCTTTACGCGCGCATCCCGATGGGCATACATCAGCGCGGCCGAAGCGGCGTCGCAAAGGCCCCAGAGCACGACCTCCCTGAGGCTTGGGACCTTCTCGAGGAAGACGTCGATTGCCCGGCCGATATCCTTCCCGGCCGCCTCGAAACTGCGCGCGTCGCCGGTGCTGTCGCCCATGCCGCGGTAGTCGAAGCGCAGGGCCGGGATGCCGTTGGCAGCGAGGTGGCGCGCAAGGAGAGTGAACTGGCGGTGGCTGCCGACGCGGTATTGCGGCCCGCCGACCACGATCAGGACGCCGCGCGAAGCGGGCGTGGCGGGCAGGCTGAGCACGCCGACCAGCGATTCGCCTTCACAGTCGAAAACCAGTGCTTCCTCGGCGTAGGTATCGCTCATACGGCTTGCTGCAAGGCTGCGCTGGTGGCCGAAAGCAAGGCTTCACATTCGGCGATCTCGATCGTGGACCAGAACGGCTCGCCTTGGACGACGACCGTGTTGATGCCGACGCCGTGCCTCGTCCAGGCTTCCATGACCCGGCGCGAGGGCGGCCGAGGCTGGGAGCCCGGTTCGGCTGCGACTTCCAGCCAGTGCACGCGCTTCACTGCCGGTACGGTGGTGAGCAGGTCCTGGCGCGTAATCGCAGCGGCGAGGTCGGGATGCAGCTCGTAGCCCGCGATCTCCAGCGAGCGGCCTTGCGCCAGCTCGGCGCGCAGCTCGCGCTGCGCCGTCGTTGCGGCGCCGGCGGCGAGCATTTCGCTCGCCAGGCGCAGGCGCAGGAACTGCACGAGGAACTGGTCGCCCGCCACGATCGGCTGCCACAGTACCAGGCGCTCGAGCGAGAGCGCCGGATCGCGGGCGACGTCGCACGCGAGGGTGGCGCCCAGGCGAAGACCCCAGAGGCTCAAGGGGCCGTCGACGCGCTCGCGCAGCCATTCGAGGGCCGCGCGCACGTCCTGCGACCAGGTTTCCCAGCGTGCCTCGGAGAAGTCGCCGGCGCTGTCGCCGCAGCCGTACAGGTCGATCTGCAGCACCGACCAGCCCTCGGCCGCAAGCCGGCGCGCCTGCAGCGCAGCCGTGCGGCGCGCCTTGTTCATCTCGTCGCCGAAGGGATGCACGTAGACCAGGCCGCGACCGTGGGCGCGCTGCGGCGGGTGGTGGATGCAGAACCGGCCGCCGTCCAGCGGGAGGAAAAAGGCGCCGGGCACGGCGGGGCGCAGCCCGGCTATGCGGGCAGCTTGCTCTCGACGAAGCGCGCGAGGCTGCCCAGCGTCTCGAAAGTGGCGGCGCCTATCTCGTCGTCCTCGACCGTGATGCCGAAATGCTCCTCGAGCGCGGTGATGACGCTCACCACCGCCATGGAATCGAGCTCGGGAACCGCACCCAGCAGCGGCGCCCCTTCGTCCATCTCGCGCACGCGCGGGCCGATCTGCAGCGCGCTGCCCACCACCGATTTCACTTCGTCCAGCACCATCTGCGAATTCCCGGGAAAAGAGCCCGCGGCAATATGCATTAGGGCCATGCGGGTGTCAAACCTTCGCTTATGAAGCGCGTGCTGATGATCGCCTATCACTTCCCGCCGCTCGCCGGCAGCAGCGGCATCCAGCGCACGCTGCGCTTCGCGCGCCACCTTCCGGCGTTCGGCTGGGAGCCGCTCATCCTGACCGCCGACGTGCGCGCCTATGAGCGCGTGAGCGGCGATCAGCTCCAGGACGTGACTCCGGGCACCGTGGTCGAGCGCGCGTTCGCGCTCGACGCGGCTCGGCATCTTTCCCTGGGCGGTCGCTATCCGGGCTTCCTCGGGCGGCCCGATCGGTGGATCTCGTGGTGGCTGGGCGCCGTGCCGAAGGGGCTGTCGATGATCCGCCGGTTTCGCCCGGCGGCGATCTGGAGCACCTACCCCATCGCCACCGCCCACAGGATCGGCTGCACGCTGCAGCGGTTCTCCAAGCTGCCCTGGATCGCCGACTTCCGCGACCCGATGGCCCAGGAGGGCTATCCACCCGATCCGAAGACCTGGCGCAGCTTCCGGCGCATCGAGGAGACGGCGCTGCGGCGCGCGTCCTGCGGGGTATTCGTCGCGCCGGGCGCGGCGAAGCTGTACCGCCAAAGGTATCCGGATCTCGCCGAGGACCGCCTCGCGGTGATCGA
>CBDDSA010000195.1:0-7888 GCA_965233185.1 uncultured bacterium | reverse complement strand
GGGGCTTCGCCCTGCTCGCGCTGTCGCTCGCCGGGGCCGGGCTCATCGCCACCACCCTGGCGCGGCCGCTCGCCGCGGTGACGCGCGCGGCGCGGCGCATCGGCAGCGGCGCGGTGCACGAGCCGCTCGCCGAGGCGGGGCCGCGCGAGCTGCGCACGGTGGCCGCGGCGTTCAACCGCATGGCGAAGAGCCTCGAGAGCATGGAGCGCGAGCGCGCCATGGTGCTCGCCGGCATCTCGCACGACGTGCGCACGCCGCTGTCGCGCCTGCGCCTCGCTCTTGAGATGAGCGGCGCGGAGCACGGCGCGGCGCAGGCCATGATCGCCGACATCGAGGAGATCGACGGCATCATCGGCCAGTTCCTGGACTTCGCGCGCGGCGAGAACGAGGACAAGGCCGAGCATGACCTCGACGTTCTCGCCCTGGAGCTCGGCGAGCACTACGCGCGGATTCACAGGAAAGTCGTTGTCCGCGCAAGCGAGGGAATTTCGTTCAAATTCGCAAGGCTGGCCGTGCGCCGCGCCATCGCCAACCTGGTCGACAACGCCCTGCGCTACGCCGGCGAGCCGGTCGAGGTGGAGACCGGAAAGTACTTCGTCGAAGTGCGCGACCGCGGCCCGGGCATCGCCGCCTCCCAGGTCGACCACGCCAAGCGCCCCTTCACCCGCCTGGATGCCGCCCGCGGCGGCCCCGCCGGCGCGGGCCTGGGCCTCGCCATCGTCGAGCGCGTGGCCCGCGCCCACGGCGGCGCCCTAGAGCTCCTCCCCCGCGCCGGCGGCGGCCTCATCGCCCGCCTCACCCTCAAATCCTAATCGGGGTCAGAGCCCGAATACCATCTGGGGTCAGGATCGAGGGACAGGATCCGGAACCTGTCCCCACTTCTTCGCCCATGATCTCGCCTCCCATAGAGCCGATGCTCGCCAAGCTGGCCGACGGGCTGCCGCCCGAAGGCGACTACCTCTTCGAGCCCAAGTGGGACGGCTTTCGGGCCATCGTGTTCCGCAGCGCGAAGGACGTCTACATCCAGAGCCGCGACCTGCGGCCGCTCGACCGCTACTTCCCCGAGCTGCACGACGCGCTGCTGGAGCGGCTGCCCAAGGATTGCGTGCTGGACGGCGAGATCGTGATCGCCGCCCAGGGCGGCCTGGACTTCGATGCGCTGCAGCTGCGCCTGCACCCGGCGGCTTCGCGCGTCGCCAAGCTCGCCAAGGAAACACCCTCCTCATTCATCGCCTTCGATGTCCTGTACAGCCAAGCCACCGATTACCGCGCGAAGCCACAAGGCGAACGGCGCAAGGCGCTGGAAAAAATCCTTGCCAAGGCGAAGGCGCCGCTCTACCTCACGCCCGTGACGCGCGACCGCGCGCTCGCCGCGCAATGGCTGCAGCACTTCGAAGGCGCGGGGCTCGACGGGGTCATCGCCAAGCCGGCCGCCCTGCCCTACCAGCCCGGCAAGCGCGCGCTCATCAAGGTGAAGCACGCGCGCACCGCGGATTGCGTGGTGGCCGGCTTTCGCTGGCACAAGTCCGGCAGGGACGCGGTGGGCTCGCTGCTGCTGGGTCTCTATGACGAGCACGGCGTGCTGCAGCATGTCGGGGTCACCTCGTCCTTCAACATGCAGAAGCGAAAAGCGCTGGTGGCCGAGCTCGAGCCGCTGCGCAAGGATGCCTTCGAGAATCATCCGTGGAAAGAGTGGGCGCGGGCGAGCGGCGAAGCGAGCCGCATGCCGGGCGCCCAGAGCCGCTGGAGCGCGGGCAAGGATCTTTCGTGGGAGCCGCTGCGCATCGAGCGGGTGTGCGAGGTGAAGTACGACCACCTGCAGGGAGACAGATTTCGGCACGCCGCGACCTTCCTGCGCTGGCGGCGTGACAAGCCGCCGCGCGAGTGCCGCTACGACCAGATCGAGGTCACGCCGGCCTATGAGCTCGACAAGGTTTTCTCATCCGGGTCGAGCGGCTCCTGAGCCGGCCGCAGGTTCTCCGGCACGTTCTGCAGGTTGACGCGGATGCGCGTCCAGGTGGTGTAGCGGCCGCGCATGGCATCGACCAGCACGTCGGCCGGCTGCAGGTGCGCGGCGGCTTTGGCATGGCGCTTCTTCCAGCGCTCCAGTCCCGCGAGCGCGTCCTCCTTGTTCTTTGCGCGCCCGATCTCGATCAGCGGCTTCTTGCGGTAATAAGGCGGCCAGGGCGCATCCCCCAACCCCTGGCGCTCGAATAGCTCGAGCAGCCCCGCGAGCGAGCCGACCGCCGCGTCGATGCCGGCATGGCGATCGCCGATCTCCTTGAAGCGCCCTGGCATGCTGGCCAGCGTGAAGTCGCCCGGATCGCAGCTTTCCAGCTCGTCCCACGACACCGGCGCCGACACGCGCGCGTCCGTGGTGGGCCGCACCGAATACGCGGACGCCACGGTGCGGTCCTTGGCGTTCTGGTTGTAGTCCACGAACACGCCGCGGCGCTCCTCCTTCCACCACTTGCTAGTGGCGAGCTGCGGCGCGCGGCTTTCCACTTCGCGCGCCAGGGCGAGCGCGGCGCGGCGCACCTCGTCGAAGCTCCAGCGCGGCTCGATGCGCACCGCGACGTGGATGCCGCGCTTGCCCGAGGTCTTGGGCCAGCCGGCGAGGCCCAGCTCGCTCAAAACGGATTTCACTGTAAAGGACACGTCCTTGACCTGTCGCCATTCCACCCCCGGGACCGGGTCGAGGTCCACGCGCAGCTCGTCCGGATGCTCGAGGTCCTCGGCGCGCACCGGGTGCGGATGCAGCTCCAAGCAGCCGAGGTTCGCCATCCAGGCGAGCGCCGCGGCGTCGCGCGGCACCACTTCCTCGGCGGCGCGTCCCGAAGGAAAGCGCAGCTCCACCGTCTTTACCCAGTCCGGCCGCGCCTTGGGCGCGCGCTTCTGGTAGAAGAACTCGCCGTCGGCCCCGTCGGGATAGCGCACCAGCATGTTGGGCCGCCCGCCCGCCCCGCGCAGCGCGCCTTCGGCCACCGCGAGGTAGTAGCGCACGAGATCCAGCTTGGTATGGCCAGCCTTCGGGAACAGCAGCTTGCCCGGATGCGAGATCGCCACGTCGCGCTCGCCGATCCGCAGGACCTCGCGCTCTTGCTTTCGCGCCACGGTCAGCCGGCCAGCGCGAGGCGCTCCACCGGGCCGGAAAAGGTCGCGCCGCCCATCGAGACGAAGAGATGCCGGTCGGTGACCGAGAGGTCCAGCGCCATGCGCCGCTCCAGGCGCGCGGCGAGTCCCGCGACCAGCTCGCGGTCCAGCGCATACAGCTCGATGTCCCCGGCGCGGTGGATGCGCTCGCCCTCGAGGGGACGCAGCAGCTGCTGCGGCGCCTTGTGCGAATACACCGCCACGCGCGGCGCCGCCTTGCTCGCCTTGTGCAGCCGCGCGGCGTCGGGCGCGCCGATGTCGATCCAGGCGAGCAGCCGACCGGTCAGGTCGCGCACCGACAGCGCCGGCTCGTCCGGCGCCGCCAGCCCGCGCGAGAAATCCAGCCCTTCGGTGACCTCCAGGCAGTAGGCGATGACGCGCGTCACCAGGTGGTCCGCCGCCTCCGACGGATGCCGGGCGACTTTCAGGGCGAGCGTTTCGTAGACGCTGCGGTCCACGTCCGAGAGGCGCACCTCGAAGTGGTGGATGGTGGCGCCGAGGCTCACTGCTTGACGAACTTCAGGGTGAAGCGGTCGCTCTCGCCAATCGCCTGGTACTTCGCGCGCTCGACATCCTTCAGGCGATAAGTCGGCGGCAGCGTCCACACGCCTTCGGGGTGGTCCTTGCTATCGCGCGGGTTGGCGTTGACCTCCGAGCGCCCGGCCAGCCGGAAGCCGGCCTGCTCGATGAGCGCGATGGCCACGTCCTCGCGCACGTAGCCGCTTTTCATCTGCGCCTGCTGGGTGAGCTCGGTGCGTCCGCGGTGGTCCACTACGCCCAGCACGCCGCCGGGCTTGAGCGCCTTGTGGAAGGCACGCAGCGCGCCTTCCAGCTCGCCGCGCTCCAGCCAGTTGTGCAGGTTGCGAAAGGTGAGCACGAAGTCGGCGCTGCCCGGCGGCGCGATCTCGTGGCGGTCGGCGTTGAACGGGGTCACCGCCACCTTGCCGTAGAGCGCCGGCTCGGCCCGCAGCCGCGCGAGCAGGCGCTGGTGGTCGGCGAGGTACTGCGGCGCCGCGCTGCGGTCGCGGTCGGCGGCGATGTAACGCCCCTTTTCCCTGAGGAACGGCGCCAGGATCTCCATGTAGTAGCCGGTGCTGCCCGGTAGGATCTCGACCACCGTGTGGTGCGGGCGCACGCCGAAAAAGCGCAGCACCTCCACCGGGTGGCGCGCGGCATCGCGCGCCACGTTGCGCGCCGAGCGGTGCGGCGCTGCGGCGAGGCGCTCGAGCTCGCCCGCGTCCTGCACGTACGCAGGCGTGCAGGCGACCGCCGCCGCACACGCGAGGACTAGGGCAATCAGCCGCTCAGCCATCGGCCTTGCGTAGCTCGGGCAGGCCGATGCCCGCGGCATCGAAGCCGCCGTCCGCTGCCAGGGTCTGGCCATTGATGTAGCTCGCCGCATCGCTGCATAGGAATACCACGGCTTCGGCGATTTCGCGCTCCGAGCCGTAGCGGTTGAGGGGGATGGCGTCATGGTAGCCGGCGCGGATGGCCGGCGTATGCACCTGCCTTGCCATCGCGGTGTCGACCGGCCCCGGGGCGACCGCGTTTACCCGGATGCCGCGGTTGCCCAGTTCCACCGCCTGCTGGCGCGTCAGGTGCATAAGAGCGGCCTTGCTCGTGCCGTAGGCCACGCGCAGCGTGCTCGCGCGCAGCCCCGAGATCGACGCGATGTTGACCACGGCCCCGCCGCCGCCTTCGAGCATCACCGGCGCGCAGGCCTGCACGAAGAGAAACGGCCCGGTCAGGTTCACGTCCATCACGCGCTGCCATTCCTCGTGCGTGGTCTCGAGCAGCGGCTTGAACACCGCGATGCCGGCGTTGTTCACCAGCGCATCGATGCGGCCGAAGCGGCTCTGCGTTCTCGAGACGGCTTCGCGCACCTGCCTCGGATCGGCCACGTCGCATTCCAGCGCCAAGGCCCGGTCCTCGGGGAACTGGCGGGCCACGGCGCGCAACTCAGGCGCGTCGAGGTCGACGAGCGCAACCCGATAGCCTGCTTCGATGAACCGGTGCGCGACCGCCAGGCCGATGCCGCGCGCCGCACCGGTGACCAGGGCGACCTTGCCGTGCATCATCGAAACAGCCAGCGGCGTCCGAGGAGGGTGACCGCGAAGTAGACCGGGATCCCTACGAGAACCGCCATTGCGAAGACCCCGGGCGTGGCAAATGCCCAGAGCGAGCTCACCGCGCCCGAGGCCGCTTCGCAGGACCAGGCGGTGTCGCTCAACCGGCCGCCGGCGTCCAGGCAGCGACCTTCAGCCAGGGCGAGCGCCACCGCGATGCCCGAGAACATGGCGCAGATGACGCCGAGGGAACGGGTGCAGCCGCAGCTCACTGCGCTATGTTGCCGTCGCGCGCGACCTGCCGCCATTTCGTGAACTCCGCGTTCATGTAAGTCGCCCACTGCGCCTGCGTCATCGGCGCGAAAGCCTCGAGGTTCTGCGCGATGAGGCGCTCGCCGGTTTCCTTCGACTGCGTGATCTGGACGATCTCGCCGTGCAGGCGCTCGAGGATGGCTTTCGGCGTGCCGGCGGGCGCGAAGGTGCCGGTCCAGGCGCGCACGTCGTAGTCCTTGAGCGCCTCGACGCCCGACTCGGCGAGCGGCGCCACGTCGGGAGCGAAGCGCACGCGCTGCGCGGAGCTCACCCCGAGCGCGCGCAGGCGGCCGGCCTTGGCGAGCGGGTTGGCCGAGGTCAGGCCGTCGAACATGAGCGGCAGCTGGCCGCCCATCAGGTCGCCCAGCGCCTGGCCGCTGCCCTTGTAGGGCACGCCGACGATCTCGACACCGGTTTTCTGCTTGAACAGCTCCATCACCATGTGGCTCAAGGCACCGGTGCCCAGGTGCGCGTAGTGGTACTTGCCGGGGTTTGCCTTGAGCAGCGCGACCAGGTCCTGCACGCTCTTCACCGGAAAGTCGTTCGCCGCCACCATCACCATCACGGTCCAGCCGATCGGCGCGAGCGGCACCAGGTCCTTCTCGGCGTCGTAGGGCAGCTTCTTCGACACGGCGGGCGTGACGCCGAAAGCCGACGAAGTGCCCAGGAGCGTGTAGCCGTCGGGCGCCGACTTGGCGACGTGGTCGGCGCCGATGGTGCCGGCGGCGCCCGGGCGATTGTCGACGATCACCGGCTGGCCCAGGCGCTTGGCCAGCGGCTCGGCGATGGTGCGCGAGGCGAGGTCGGAGGCGTTGCCGGGCGGAAACGGCACCACGATGCGGATCGGCCGCGCCGGCCAGGCTTGCGCCTGCGCCGCCGCGCTGATGAGCAGGCCGACGAGCACCGCGACGACTCTGGTTTGCATTTTCGTGTTCCTTCCGGTGGTGGATTTTGTCATAACATCGGCCATGACCCAGCCGATGCTCGCGGGCTTGCGCATTCTCGCGGTCGAGCAGTACGGCGCCGGCCCGTTCGGCACCCTCTTCCTCGCCGACCTCGGCGCCGAAGTGATCAAGATCGAGAACCGCGCCGACGGCGGCGACGTGTCGCGCGTGGTCGGCCCGTACTTCAACGAGGCGCTGCCCGAGACTGCGCGCAGCGTGTTCTACCAGGGCCTCAACCGCGGCAAGAAAAGCATCACGCTCGACCTTGCGCGCCCCGAGGGCAAGGCGGTGTTCCATCGCCTCGCGCAGCACGCGCAGGCGGTGGTGAGCAACCTGCGCGGCGACGTGCCGGAGAAGCTGCGCATCACCTACCGGCATCTTGCGGCGGTGAACCCGAAGATCGTCTGCGCCCACCTCACCGGCTACGGGCGCGAGGGCGAGCGCGCCGCCTGGCCGGGCTACGACTACCTGATGCAGGCCGAGGCCGGCTACTTCCATGTCACCGGCGAGCCCGAATCGGCGCCCACGCGCTTCGGCCTGTCGCTGGTCGACCTGATGACGGGGGTGGCGCTGGGCACCGGCCTGCTCGCCGCGCTGCGCGCCGCCGAGCGCGACGGCCGCGGGCGCGACGTGGACCTCAGCCTGTTCGACCTTGCGCTGTTCAACCTGAACTACATCGGCCACTGGTACCTGAACGCCGGCGCCGCCACCGGCCGCCAGCCGCGCTCGGCGCACGCCTCGCTTACACCCTGCCAGTCCTACCGCACGCGCGGCGGCTGGATCTACCTCATGTGCAACAAGGAGAAGTTCTGGGGCGTCCTGTGCCGCAAGATCGGCAAGCCGGAATGGATCGATGACGCGCGCTTCAAGACCTTTCGCGACCGCCTCGCGCACCGCGCGCTGCTCACCGAGCTCATCGACGAGGCGCTGCAGGCGCGCACCACCGAGCAATGGCTGAAGGAATTCGCCGGCAGCGTGCCGGCCGCGCCTATCTACGACGTCACGCAGGCGCTGGAAAACCCGTGGGTGACGCGCAGCGCGCGCATCGAATCCATCCCGGTCGACGGCGGCAAGCCGCTGCGCCTGCTGACCAACCCGCTGCGCGGCGAAGGCCTGCCGCTCGAGGGCCGCGCCGCGCCGACGCTGGGCGCCGATACCGACGCGGTGCTCGCCAACGCCGGCTTCTCCGCAGAGGAGATAGCACAACTTCGAATCGGAGGAATCATATGAGCCCCGCCCCTGCCCCCCTGTTAAGCAACCGTGTTGTAAATCGGTTGATCAAAGGGGGTTCATTTCGGGGGTCCAGGGGGTGCTTTTCCGCACCATGGCATTCAGGATGGTCAGCATCTTGCGCATGCAGGCCACCATGGCGACCTTATGAGGCTTGCCGCGCGATTTCAGGCGCTGGTAGAA
>CBDDSA010000194.1:0-5331 GCA_965233185.1 uncultured bacterium | reverse complement strand
GTGATCGCCGCGCGCGGATCGTAGCCGGCGCGCGCCGCGAGCTCCACGCCCATGCGGTCGGCTTCCACCTCGTGGGTGCGCGAATTCGGCAGGTTCAGCGTCACATCGGCCACCATGTTGCCCAGGCCCTGCCCCAGGTCGCCGATGCCGAAGAGCGCCCCGGCGATGCCCACCGCCATTTGCGTGCCCATCTGTCGCGACGCGCGCTCCCGCGAGTGCTCGCGCAGGGCATGGGCGATCTCGTGGCCCATCACCGCGGCGATCTCGTCGTCCGTGGCATTCAGCTTCTCGATGAGCCCGGTGTAGATGGCCATCTTGCCGCCCGGCATGGCCCAGGCATTCACCTCGTCCAGCGAGACGACGTGGATTTCCCACGGCCACTTGGACGCGTCGGGACGGAATGCATCCACCTGCGACACCAGCCGCTTGGTGATGGCCTGCACGCGCTGCAGCTGCGCGGCGTTGCGGTCGAGCACGCCCTTTTTCTTGGCCTCGGCCATCATCTGCGCGTACTGCTTGGTCGAGCTGGCCTGGACGTCCTCCGAAGAGACCATCATGCGCTGCTCGCGGTCCACGCCGACGGCGCCGGCCTTGGTGGTTTCCACGGTCTGGCATCCGGCGAGCAGGGCCCCGGAGAAAGCGGCGGCTACAGCGAAAAGACGAGTCATATGGGCCTCTTAACGTTCGGCGGACTGTACTGTTGACAGCTTACAGGCCGCAGCGTTTCAAGCCATGAGCAAGAAGGAGTCCGGCTAGGCCGGCCAGCGCAGCGAGCGAGAAGGCGAAACCCGGCCCGGCGGCCTCCCACAGCCAGCCGGCGCCGAGCACGCCCGCCGCGCCGCCCGCGCCGTAGCTGATGCTCGAAAAAAGCGTCTGGCCGCGCGCCTGGGCCGCCTCGGGGAACACCCGGTGCACCGCGGCCACCGAGGCCGCATGGAAGGCGCCGAAGGTGGCGGCGTGCAGCAGCTGCGCGATCACCACGAGCCACAGCTCGCCCGGGAACCAGGCCAGGGCCGAGAATCGCGCCACGGCGCAGGCGAAGCTCGCGAACAGGATGGCCGAGAGCCGAAAGCGCCGGAACAGCACCGGCAGGTAGAGGAAAACCGCGATTTCCGCCACTACGCCGAGCGTCCACAGCAGGCCGATGGCGGTGGCGCTGTGACCCGCGCGCTCCAGGTGCAGCGTCAGGAACGCGTACAGCGTGCCGTGCGCGAGTGCCATGCAGAACCCCGCCCCGAGCAGGGCGCGGATCGCCGGGGTGAGCTGCAGCCGGGCGCCCTTCGCATGCGGCTGCGCCGATTGCCGCGGCAGCGACAGCGCGGTCGCGAGCGCGAGCAGCGCAAACGCGAACAGCGCCCAGGGCAGCAGCGCGACCGGCTGGCGGTCGAGCCAGGCGCCGCCGCCCAGCACCGCCGCGATGAAGCCCACCGAGCCCCCGCAGGCAGATCGGCCCGTAGCGGCCCGGCTGCCCGGCCAGCGCGCCGAGGGTGATCGCATCGGCGAGCCAGCCCCAGGCTGCCGGCGCGAAGGTGCGCGCGATCTGCGGCAAAGCCACGATCCACGCGATCTCCAGCGCGCCGAAGCCGCGCCACGCGAGGTACAGCGGGAAGTAGGCGACGAAGCCGCCGCCGTGGAAGAAGTGCGCGAAGTAAAACGCCGACAGCCGGGCGGACAGGGGCGCAAGCGGCAGGCGCATCGGATTTAAATTAGCATCGCGGCGCATGTCGCGCAGCGCGTTCTACGTCCTTTTTACCGCCTCGGGATTCGCCGGGCTCATCTACGAGTCGATCTGGACGCATTACCTGAAGCTGTTCCTCGGGCACGCCGCGTACGCGCAGTCGCTGGTGCTGGTCGTATTCATGGGCGGCATGGCGGCCGGTGCGGCGGGCTGCGCGCGCCTGTCGGAGCGGCTGCCCAATCCACTGCTCGGCTATGCGCTGGTCGAAGCGCTGATCGGGCTGCTCGCGCTCGGCTTTCACCCGCTGTTCGTCGGCGTCACCGACTGGTCGTATGCGTCGCTGCTGCCCGCGCTGGGCGGCGAGTGGCCGGTGCTCGCGGCGAAGCTCGCGCTCTCCTGCCTGCTGATCCTGCCCCAATCGGTGCTGCTTGGCATGACCTTTCCGCTGATGAGCGCGGGCCTTGCGCGGGCGTATCCGAGCGCGCGGGGCGAATCCATCGCCATGCTGTACTTCACCAACAGCCTGGGCGCGGCGGCCGGCGTGCTCGCGAGCGGCTTCGTTCTCATCGCCTGGGTCGGGCTGCCCGGCACGCTGCGCACCGCGGGCGTGCTGAATTTCGTGCTGGCATTCGCCGTGTGGCTGCTGGCACGCCCGGTACACCATGCGCCGGTCAGGGAAACAAATGAAGAATCAGGCGCAAAGCTGCTGCTGGGGGTGGCTTTTTTCACCGGCCTGGCGTCGTTCGTCTACGAAATCGTCTGGATCCGCATGCTCTCGCTGGTGCTCGGCGCCTCCACGCACGCGTTCGAGCTGATGCTGTCCACTTTCATCCTGGGCCTCGCGCTGGGCGGCCTGGCGGTGCGCCGGCAGGTCGACCGCAGCCGCGCGCCCGAGCGCCTGCTGGGCGCAGTGCAGATTGCGATGGGCCTGCTTGCGCTCGCCACGTTGCCGCTGTATGGCATGACCTTCGAGCTCATGCAGGCCCTGATGGACGGGCTGGCGCGCACCGACACGGGCTACGTGCTGTTCAACCTGTCGGGACAGGCGATCGCGGCGCTGGTGATGCTGCCGGCGACCTTCTGCGCCGGCATGACGCTGCCCTTGATCACCGGTGCGCTCCTGCGCCGCGGCGCCGGCGAGCGCGCGATCGGCCAGGTGTATGCCGCCAACACGCTCGGCGCGATCGCCGGCGTGCTGTTCGCGGTGCACATCGGCCTTCCCCTGCTCGGGCTGAAAGGCGCGCTGATGGCGGGCTGCGCGCTCGACATTGCCCTGGGCGTGGTGCTGCTGCGGGCGCATGCGGGAAGATACGTGGCGCCCGCGGCGGCGAGCGCGGCGCTGCTGCTCGCCGTGGGCTTCGCGGTGCAGCTCGACGTGAACAAGATGACCGCCGGGGTCTACCGCCACGGCGACCTGGAATCCTCGCGCGACGCCCAGGTGCTCTACCAGAAGGACGGCAAGACCGCCACGGTGCACCTGGTCAGGTACGGCGAGGCGCTCAGCCTGCGCACCAACGGCAAGTCCGACGGCTCGGTCAACATGGAAGGCGATGTGCGCGGCACCGACGAAATCACCATGGTGCTCACCGGCGCGCTGCCCCTCGCGCTCAAGCCGCAGGCGAAAAGCGCGGCGGTCATCGGCATCGGCACCGGCCTCACCACGCATACGCTGCTGCAAAGCCTGGCCATCGAGCAGGTCGAGACGGTGGAGATCGAGGCGGCGATGGCCGAGGCGGCGCGCGGCTTCATGCCGCGCAACAGCAGCGCGTTCGCCGACCCGCGCGGCAGCGTGCGCATCGACGACGCCAAGACCTTCTTCTCGAGCGCCGGGCGGCGCTACGACCTGATCATCTCCGAGCCGTCCAACCCGTGGGTAAGCGGCGTCTCCAGCCTGTTCACGCGAGAGTTCTACCGGCGCATCCGCGGCCACCTGAATCCCGACGGCCTGCTGGTGCAGTGGATGCAGCTCTACGAGATCGACCCTTCGCTGGTGGCGACGATCCTGCGCGCCCTGGGCGAGGAGTTCGCGCACTATGCGGTTTACGCGGCAAGCGACCACGACCTGCTGATCGTGGCGGGCGAGCGGCCGGTGCCGCAGGCGGCGCAGCCGGCGGTGTTCGAGCACCCGGGCCTCGCCAAGGAGCTGTGGTCGGTGCACATGCTGAGCGCCGGCGATTTCGACGCGCGCTACCTCGGCAGCCGCGCCACGCTGGAGCCGCTGTTCGCAAGCTACGGCATGCCGGCGAACTCGGATTACGCGCCGGTGCTGGATCTCAATGCGGCGCGCCATCGCTTCACCGAGAAGAACGCGGGCGGCATCGTCGCGCTGCTCAACCAGGACGTGCCGGTGCTAGAGCTGCTGGAGCGCACGCGCAGCCGGCGGCCGCCCAACCCGCTGTACAAGGGCGCCTACGCTTTCGAGCGCTTCGAGAACACGCGCCTTGCGTGGTATGCGCGCGACTTCCTGGTCAGCCCGCGCACGCCGCAGCCGGAAAACGTGCCGCCGCAGCTGCAGAAGGACCTCGAGCTCATGAAGCTGCGCCTGCTGGAATGCCGCGAGCCGCGCGAGCTGGACGTGTGGCTGCACAGCGCCGCCCGCGTGGCGCGCGCGATCAACCCCTACCTCGCGCCCGACGACGCGGGCGCGGTCTGGGATCGCATCGCCTCGAAATGGTGCTACGCCGAGCTCGAGGAATTCCAGCGCCGCTGGCTCGCGTTGTTCCGCGCGGTGGCGTTGCGCGACGCGCCGCGCATGGCCGAGCACGGCGCGAAGCTGCTCGAGACGCAGCCCGCGCTCGGGCACGAGCCGCGCGAGTACCTGCTCGTCGCGGCGATGGCCGGCCACCTCGCCCTGGCCGACCCGGCCGCGGCGCGCAAGCTGTGGGATGCATACGGGGAGCAGGTACGCAACGCCGGGCGCCCCGTGCTGCGGCTGCTGCGCTGCCATGCCGACCCCGCCGGCTGCGAAGCGGCTTTCAAGCCTTTCGCGGCGCACTGAAGCGCACGGTGCTGAGCACCGTGCGCACGAACTGCTGGCGCTCGCGGCCGGCGAAGTGCCCGTCCAGCAGCAGGTGCGCCAGCCCGTGCACCAGCCCCCAGGCCGCGGCCGCGGCGTACTCGGCGTGCTCCTCGCCCAGGTCGCCGAAAGATTTCTTCAGGGCCTCGTAGGCGCGGTGGTCCTTGCCGGGGATGCGGCCGCCGAACATGAGCCGGAAGCGCTGCGGATGCGCCAGCGCGAAGTCCACGTAGGCCTCGCCCATTTCCCGGCGCGGCCGCTTCTCCAGCGCATCGCCGAAGCGCTGGTAGCCCTCCTCGGCCAGCGCCGCGAGCAGGCTGTCCCGATCCGGGAAATGCCGGTACGGGGCGTTGTGCGACACCCCGGCGCGGCGCGCCACCTCGCGCAGGCTTAGGGCCCCAAGGCCTTCTTTTTCAAGCAGTTCTCCCGCTTCACGGAGCAACTGGGCGCGCAGGTCGCCGTGATGGTAGCCGGCTGATGTTGACATTGTCTACATTCTAGGAGTCTGCGCGGCAGAAGATTGAACGAGTCCCACGTTTAGCTGTCGGAATGATAGGGCTTAGGTTCTCAACAAAAAGAACAAGGGAGCGCTGATGACGACGAGCTACCTTCCGTACCATCCGGGGCAGCAACTGCT
>CBDDSA010000193.1:0-3559 GCA_965233185.1 uncultured bacterium | reverse complement strand
GCGCTCGGGCGCCACGACGTGCCGTGCTCCCCCGTGCGCACGCCGCGCGAGGCGATCGACTGGCCGCAGCTGCGCGCGCGCGGCATGGTGCAGCCGCTGCAGACCGTGCAGGGCGAGGACACCGAGGTCGTCGCCGCCGGCTTCCCGCTCAAGTTCAGCCGCTCCGGCGGCGGGCACGGCGCCCCCGCTCCCGTTCCGGGCCGGGATACCGTGGCGGTGTTGGGCCTCACCGAAGACGAGTTTCGCGCCCTGCGAGGCCGGAGCGTGGTGTAGCGACGTAAACTGGGCGCCCACTCCAGAGGGCCTGCCATGAAGCGCTTCTTCCTCGCCGTGATCGCTGCCGTTTTCATCCTGCCGCAGGCTGTCCTCGGACAGGCGTTTCCGTCCAAGACGGTGCGTATCCTTTGCCCGTTCCCGCCGGGCGGCGGGGTGGACATTACCGCCCGGGCGCTCGCCCACGAGCTCAGCACCCTGCTGGGCCAGCCGGTCATCGTCGAGAACCGGCCGGGCGCGGGCGGCAACGTGGCGGCGGCCGAGGTGGCGAGGTCGGCGCCGGACGGCCATACGCTGTTCGTCACGCTGAATGCGCTGCATGCCATCAGCCCGCATCTCTATGCGAAGCTGCCGTTCGACGCGATGAAGGACTTTTCCTTCATCACGCCGCTCGTTTCATTCAACAACGTGCTGGTGGTGAGCCCCGCGGCGCCGTTCCGCTCGGTTGGCGAGCTCATCGAGCTCGCCAAGCGCCAGCCCGGTAAGCTCACTTTCGCTTCCAGCGGCAACGGCACCAACATCCACCTGGTGGGCGAGCTGTTCAAGTCGAGGGCCGGCATCGACATGGTGCACGTTCCCTACAAGGGCAGCGCCCCCGCCCTCACCGACCTCATGGGCGGCAGCGTGACCCTGATGTTCGATACGATCCCTTCGGCGGTGTCCCACGTCAAAGGCGGCAAGCTGCGCGCGCTCGGGGTTACCGGCGCCCAGCGCTCACCGTTGTTCCCGGACGTGCCCACCATCGCCGAGTCCGGGCTGCCGGGCTACGAAGTGGTCTCCTGGTACGGCCTGATCGGCCCGGCGGGCATCCCTGCGCCCATCGTCGGCCGGCTCAATGCCGAAGCCACGAAGGCGGCCCAGAGCGCGGGGTTCCGCGGCCGGATGGAGCCGCTGGGCTTCGACATCGTCACGGCGGCGCCCGAAAAGATGGTCGAGATGCTGCAGGCCGACAGCGCGCGCTGGGCGGCCGTCATCAAGGCCGCCGGCGTGACGATCAATTAGGCGCTTCGTCTAGCCGCAGGCTGAGCGGCGTAATCTCTTCCGCGCTGCGCCTGCGGAAGTCGCGCTGCGGCACGGCGGCCATCATGCGTTGCTGCGCTTGCCCCAGGCGCTCGGCGGCCTCGGCCTGGTCGAGAGTGAGCACGCGGCCCTGTGCTACGACCTGCCGTCCGTCGACGTAAACCTCGCGCACCGCCCGATCGGCGGCATGGAACACGAGCGAGCGCAGCGGGTCGCGCGCCGGTTGCATGTCCAGGCAGTCCAGGTCCACCACCACCAGGTCGGCTTTCATCCCGGGCGAGAGCCGGCCGAGATCGGGGCGCAGCAGCGCGGCGGCGCCGCCCACCGTCGCGGCATTCAGGAAATCTGCGGTCGAGACCGAATGAATGTCGCGCGCAGCGATGCGCGCCAGCGAAGAAGCCTTGCGCATCTCCTCGAGCATGTTGTGCCGCGTCGTATCGGTGCCGATACCCATGTTGACGCCCGCCCGGAGGTAGGCGCCGAAGCTCTCGAGCATGTGGCCGTAGCGCGCGAACGGCGTCGGACAGTGTGCGACCGTGCAGCCGTGGTCCGCCATCAGCGCGAGGTCTTTCGCCGTCCACCAGCGCACCCAGGAATGCGTGTCGATGAAAATGGCGTGTCCGAGGATCGTGCGCGGCCCGAGGATGCCGAGCTCGGCCGCCCACTGGATGGGGGTCATGCCATGGCGCCGGAGCATTTCCAGCACCTCGCTCACGCCCTGGGCGATGTGCATGGTCAGCGGAAGCTTGCGCTCGGTGGCCGCGGCTAAGGCGTCGCGCAGCAAATCGGCCGAGCAGGTGTCGATCTGCATCGGCGCGACGACGCCCGAGAGCCTTCCCGAAGGGTGCCGGCCAAGGCTGTCGATAAGCTGCAGCGCGGCATGGAAGCGCTGCCGTCCGCTTGCCTCGTCCCATTCGTATTTCAGCTCGTAATCGTTCTCCAGCTTCCAGCGCGCCGAGGCGAAGCCCGGCGCAAGGAAGCCTCGCAGCCCACTCTGGGCCACCAGGTCGGCCCAGCCCTCCCAGGCGGGACCGATATCCACCACGGAGGTGACACCGCTTCGCAGCAGCTCGCAATAGGCAAACGCGGAGCTCGCTGCGCGCGTTTCGCGGTCGGCCGCCGCATAGGCTTGCGAGCGCTCGAACAGCCCGGTCATGTACATGCCGCGCACACCGTGCTCCTCGCGAATGCCGCGATAGGCTGGCTCGTGGCCCGGGTGCGAATGAATGTTGACCAGGCCCGGCATGACCATGCGGCGGCGGCAGTCGACCGACGTGTCGGCCCGGCCACGGTAGCCCGGGCCGACGTGCGTCAGCGTGTTGCCATCGAAGACGATGTCGACGCCGCGCCGGTAGACGTGGCACTGGGACGCCTCGTCCCAGGTGATCCCCCAGTCCGCGTTTTTGAGGGCGGTGACTGCCACGCCGGCTCAGGGACGCTCGTCCGGCGGCTCCTGCGCGCGGCAGGGGCCAAGCACCATCATGAGCGCCACCGCGCGGCGCAGGTCGCGGGGGTCGTTGAGCAGGGCGCGCATCGGATGCATGCGCCGCGGCGCCGTACTTACCCGCGGCGCCGGCGCCAGCTCCATCGGCGGAGCGAGGATCGGCGCGGGTTGGGGCGTGCGGCCCCAGACGTCCTCCAGGGGTTCCTCCGCCACGACCGGTTCGGGCTGCGCCGCCTGCTCTTCCCGCTGGCGGCGGCGCGCCGCGCGCTGCGCGAGCATGTTGAACAGGAAGAAGCCGACGATGGCGAGGGCGTAAAGCAGCTCGACCGGGAAGCGCTCCATGCCTACGGCCTCCCGGGCGTGCGCGGCTCCTCGCCGCTCGCGATGGCGCCGCGCATCTCGGTGTCGGCCTGCACGTTCTTCATGCGGTAGTAGTCCATGATCCCCATGTTGCCGCTGCGGAAGGCCTCGGCCATGGCGCGCGGCACCTCGGCCTCCGATTCCACCACCCGGGCGCGCATCTCCTGCTCCAGCGCCACCGCCATGGCGCGACGCTCCTCGGCCTTCGCTTGCGCGATCTGCTTGTCGGCGTTCGCCTGGTCGATCTGCAGCTTCGCGCCGATGTTCTCGCCCACGTCCACGTCGGCGATGTCGATCGACAGGATCTCGTAGGCCGTGCCCGCGTCCAGGCCCTTGGACAGGATGTGCTTGGAGATGTGGTCCGGGTTCTCGAGCACGCTCTTGTGGTTGGTGGCCGAGCCGATGGTGCTCACCATGCCTTCGCCCACCCGGGCGATGATGGTTTCCTCGCCGGCACCGCCC
>CBDDSA010000192.1:0-11778 GCA_965233185.1 uncultured bacterium | reverse complement strand
GGCGTAGCCGATGCCGGTGGAAGTGTTGATCGGCCCGATGAACAGGGCCTGCGACTGGCGTACGCCCAGGCCGAGGGCGAAGACCGCGCCGCCGGCGAGCGCGACATACAGGTAATTGCGGGTCCGGGCGGTCATCGGCGCAAGGCTGTATAAAGCGCAGTCACTTCATGTTTGCAAGTGACCCAGGCTAGCCGATATACTTGCAACATGCAAGCGACCCGGCGCTCCACCTGCCCGGCGGCCTGCGCGCTCGACGTCGCAGGCGACCGCTGGACGCTGCTCATCGTGCGCGACCTGCTGCGCGGGCGCGATACCTACGGCAAGCTAGCCGCCTCGGACGAAGGCATCCCGACCAACATCCTCGCCGACCGCCTGAAGAAGATGGAGTCGGCGGGCCTGATCGAGGCGAAGCCCTACCAGGAGCGCCCGGTGCGCTACAGCTATGCGCTTACGGAGAAGGGCCGCGACTTGGGCGAGGTGCTGGCTTCGCTTGCGCGCTGGGGCAAGAAGCACGTCCCCGGCACGGTGGTGCCGCAAGAGTTCCGCAGGAAAAAATAATCCTGCTACCGCTACGACCGCGCCTGACCGGGCCGCGACGTCGATGAAATAGGGGGACGCGGGCGGAATTTCCCGCGTACGAAATCCTTTATCGCGTACTGCAGAATGCGGCCGTAGGACAAGCCGAACTTGCGAGCCACCAGGAAGGGCAGGGGGTCATCCCAGGCGAACAGGGCGAAGGCTCGGGATCCCTTGATCGACTTCAGCCAGGCCCCGAAACCCAGCTCACCGCGCTCGTGATACTGCTTGAACGCATGGAAGTCTGCGATGGATTCCAGCCACTTGACGCCTTCCCTATATTCAAGGGTTGGAGCGGGCTTCTGGCCGGTCAAGTCCAGGTACTGCGTCAGGGGCAGGTTGATTCCGCAATGGGCCGTCAGCCCGTCGGAGAGCATGAGCCTGGGATTGAAATCCAGGAGCTTGTACCGGTTATCTTCCCGATCGCGCTTGTATTCCAATCCCGCAATGCCGCGATACCCGATCGACTGGCAGAAGTGCGCTGCGTTGGCCACGAGCTCGGGGTTGTGCTCACCAATGGCGAGCGTAACCGTTCCGGAGTTGGGCGGATATTGGCGCACCTGTCTTCGCGGAAAGGCCGCCGTCACTGCGCCTGTCTGGCTCACATACAGGGAGACGCTGAACAGGTTGTCGTCGGAGCTCGTGATGTAGGACTGGACCAGGGCCGAGTGACCCGACGCCAGGACCTCTTGAAACCTGCTCAGGAACTCCTCGGGCGACTGCACTTTGAAGCCCTTGTGCTGTCCCCCGAAATGCCGCCTCCACTGGTGCCCCCAGTACGGCTTGATGAATGCCGGATAGCGCAACGAGTCCTTTATGGCGAGAGCCTCGTCGTAGGTGCCCGGGAAATACGACTTGGGAAACGCAGTGTCGTTTGCCTCCGCGAGCTCATAGAGCTTGCGCTTGTTGACTACACTTTCCGCCACGTCTACGGCAGGCAAGCTCATCAGGAACTTGTCCGCCAGCTGCGCGCGATGCCGGGAAAGAAAAAGGAAGAAGAGATCCGCGGTCGGCAACAGGACGACTTTTTGCTCAGCATCCCGAGCTTGATGCCTGAGGAACCGAACCAGCTCGTCCGGCTGCTGAAGAGGATCCGGGCAAACTTCCGCTGCCTTGCAATAGCGTGACCGGAAGCCCGCGCGCTTAGCGCCGATATCGAAGCCTTTTACAGAGATCCCTTGCCTGCCCAGGCACCGCACTGCGGTGAGACCCGTCTCGTTCATTCCCAATACGAACGCATCGATGTGCCTGAGCATGCTTGGCTTGTACCGCATATCGGCCTGCGCGGCGCGCGGGGCCCATGGTCCGCATGGCGGGCGCATGAGCCGCAATAACTAGCCGGCGGTAAGCGCTGTCATGGAAAGCGCGTATACGTGCTCGGTATGGAAGCTGCGTGCCGATGAGCGGGCCCTAACATGCGCGTACGGAATCTGCTGCGGGCGCCACGGGCCGTCGGGTATTGGCTTTGCGTGGGGCAGACACGCGCCCTCGAGAACGGCGAGGACACCATATTCCTTTGCCACGGTACCCCGGGTCGCCGCGCCGCCTGGCTCGAGCGGCACCTGCGCTACCTGCGGCGCGTATTCAATTTCGTGCCGCTGGCGGAACTTGCCGCTTCGATCGGCGCAGCGCGTCACCCCGCCCGGCCACGCCGGGCAGCGATGGTCTTCGACGACGGCCTGCGCAGCAATGTCCGCGTGGCATACCCGATCCTGCGGGCGCTCGGTATTCCCGCGACCTTTTTTGTCTGTCCGGGCCTCATCGAGGAACGGCGCTGGCTGTGGACCCACGAGGCGCGCCGTCGCCTGCAATTCGCCGCGCCGCGCATGCGCAGGGAGCTGGCCCGCGATGTGGGCGCCCCTGCCGAGATCGAGGCCTTCGTCGACTGGATGAAAAAAATCGATTTCCCGCGCAGAACACGAGTGGAGGCAACGCTCAGGCAGGCCACGGCCGGCTTTGTTCCGTCCGAGGCGGACCATGAAGCGTTCGACCTCGCCGGGTGGGACGAATTGCGCGAGCTCGATCCGGCGCTCGTCACGGTCGGCTCACACACGATGACCCACCCGATCTTGCCGAGCCTGAGCGACGGCGAGATCGAGGCCGAATTGCGCGACAGCCGCCGCATGATCGAAGCGAAGCTGGCACGGCCCGCGGAATTCTTCTCCTATCCCAATGGCGATGTCGACGAGCGCACGCTCGCGGCCGTGCGCCGCTACTACCGTGCCGCGGTCAACTGCAACGCGCAAATGCGCGTAGACCCGCATCTCATGCCGAACATGAACTTGCCGCGCGGCGTGCTTTCGCTGGCATGGAGGCTGAATCATCCGCGGGTGCCCGAAACCCGGTGCGGTGTCCGTCTTGGCGTAAGTCGCCGCGAGTGGCCGGATTTCCCCTGAGGGAAGCCGGGCGCGCGATTTGCATGCGGTAGTGGACGGATTTCACTTCTTGCATGTCCCTGAAAAGGAACCAGATATGAATGCAACGGATGCCTCGGCAATCGCACGCCACCTTTTCGCGACGCAGGGCGCCAAAGCCATCGCCGAGGCTGCGCAAAAAGCCGTGTCCTGCCGGGAAGCCGGCGATGCGGAGCAGGAGAGGCTTTGGCGGCGGGTGGAGGACGTGCTGCGGGAAATGCGCGGCCCGCACCAAAGCTAGCCCCGAACGCTTACAGCGACCACCTAAGTGACGCAAAACGCGTCGCTCGGCGGAAATGTCTGCTTCAGGGCCTCGTCCAGCTTTCGTCCAGCGTAAGCCGCCTGCGACTGCGCTCCGGCTGCGTGATGACTTCCTCGACGCGCAGCCGGCGTCTGTCGGCCCGAGGAAATATCCATTCGATCTCCTGGCCGGTGCGCAGGCCGAGCAGCGCGGTACCGAGCGGGGAAGTCACCGATACACGGCTACGATGATCCGCCTCGTGGGGATACACGAGCTTTACGGACCGGCGCACACCGGAGGTCCGATCGGCGTACCGCACGCGGGAGTTCATGGTGACTACGTTCGGCGGCACGTCGGCCGTCGGTACGACGGCCGCCCTTTGGAGCTCGCGCTGCAGCGCCGGATAGTGGCTGAGCAGGTTGAGCAGATCTCGATCGGTTTGAGTCAGGACGAGGGAAGGCATGGTTCGACTCTCCTTTGAGCAGTGGCAACAGGCCCTTATGCGGCTTCGCGCAACACCTGGCGCAGCGGCTGCGTAGCCAGTACGCGGATTTCCGCAATCCTGGGCCCCGGAAGTACGGCATCGACGACATCGCCGCGCCTGCGGCCGATGAGGGCACGCCCGATCGGGGAAAGCACGGAGATCCTGCCCGACGCAAGGTCCGCATCGGCCGGGTAGGCGAGCGACACGGTACGGCGTGCTCCCGAGGTCTCTTCGACATAGGTCACGGTCGAGCCCATCGCGATGCGGTCGTCGGGCAGCTTTGCGTCCGGCACCCGGCGCGCCTGCGAAAGCAGCTCGGCGAGCGCCTCCGCCGGATCCGATTCGGACGAAGCCCCTCGCCGGTGGCCGTCGAGCATCGCCGCCAGCGCTTCGGCGTCGGTTAGGGAAAGCAGCAGTTCGTGCATGGTCATCATGGCAACCTCCATGGGAGTAACAAAAGCAAAGTGGAGCGAGCAGCAGGCGCCGAAGCGCCGGGCTCACGGTTCAGGGATGCAAGGGTCCCCGGTACCAGCCGCCCGCTGGATCAGCGGGCCCGGCGGGTCACCGCCGTGATGAAACGTAAATCGGCTGCCGCCGGCTGGTACAAGGCCGGCAGTTGAATGCACCGGTCGTCCACCCGCACTTCAAGGTCATCGACATCCGCGTCAATTCCTGTCACATGCTGCGCTTTGGCCCCGTCGCCTTCGAACAGGCACCGGGCGGCGCGGGATAGCTGATGTTCGACAAGCGCCCCCATGCCAAGCAGCAGCTGCTTCAGGTCCTCGACTCTGTGGTGAAAATGCGGCACGGCTAGTGCCGGTCAAGCCGGAGCAGCACGGCCGCCGCAACCACCAGCGCGCCGACGATAATTCCTGCCGCTTTTGAAATGGCGGTCAAGAAGCCGTCATTGGTCAGCAGCTCGACGACCGGCAGGCCAAGAGACATGGCACCAGCCATGGCGTCGTCCATCCGTAAATTGACGATGGTTTCCATCATTTCCTCACCCCGTACACAGCAAGACAGTCGAAGCGCGCGCAAGGCTCGCCCGTTCGGGCGTGGCGTTGCGGCTCGTTACTGCTTTGAGATCCCGGTAAGCGGACTTACCGGGCGGGCGGAAGAAAGGCGAGAGTACCAGGGGTGAGGAGGCGCGCCGCCGCATCGGCGAGGCCGATGTGGGTCAACGTGCTGAGGTTGTGCATTAGGCGCGACATGCGACCCACCATAGCATGGAAAAATTATTAATCAAGCTTTCGCGACGCTCAATCCCTTTCGACTACGCTGACTTGGCCGTCGACCTCCAGAACGGCAAGCCTGATGCGGTCGAGCTCGAGAAAGCCCCGCTTGCGCAGATTGGCGCGCAGCTCCTCCTCGGTGAGCTTTTCCTTGCGCAGGTTTGCGCCGAGGATCTTGCCGTTGCGGACGAGAAGCGTAGGCGAGTCCTGTGCCACGCGGCGAAAGCGGGGGAAGTAGTATTCCAGCAGATTGAGCGCGTAGTCCCAGGCGAGGACCACCAGCACGAGGAGCAATATGTCGGCGGGCGCTTTTGCGTCTCCGATAATCCCGCTTCCGGCGAGATCGCCGATGATGATGAGGGCGATCAGATCGTTGGGTGACAGGTTTCCGGCGTGCCGCTTCGGGATGATGCGGCTCAAGGCGGCTACCACGAGATACATCGCCGTACCGCGCAGTACCGTCTGCCAAAGCGGTACATCAAAGCCGAGTGCTTCCACGTTCTTATGCGGCGGTGTAGCCGCCGTCGACGAGATACGTGGCGCCGGTCAGGAAGCCGGCCTCGTCCGAGATCAGGTAGGCCACCATGCTCGCGACCTCGGAGGGCTCTCCGAGTCTGCCGATCGGATGCAGCGGCAGCACGGCGCTCTCGAGGCCTGAGATGAGCGGCGTGCGGATGAACGCCGGCGACACGGCGAGGACCCTGATACGGGCGGCTGCGAGGTCGAGCGCTGCGGCCTTGGTAAGGCCGAGCAGGCCATGCTTGGCGGCGGTGTAAGCGGGCGCGGCGGCGAAGCCGACAAGCCCGAGGATCGAATCCATGTTGAGGATTACGCCGCCCGTACCCGCCTTCTTCATGACCCGCGCCGCGTGCTTCACGCCGTAAAAGGCGCCGGTGAGGTTGACGCTGATGACGCGGTTCCACTCCTGCGCAGTCTTCTCGTCGATCGCGCCTGGGGCTTCACTGATGCCCGCGTTATTTACCATCGCGTCAAGCCCGCCCAGCTCGCGCACCGCGAAGTCGACAAGGCCCAGCACGTCTTCCTCTCTTGACACATCGGCGACGCGGGCGCGTGCCTCGCTGCCAAGCCGCCGCGAGGTGTCGTGCACCGCTCGCTCGTTCAGATCCGACACCACGACCCTGGCGCCCTCGGCGACCAGCCGCTCGGCGATCGCCGTGCCGATGCCGCTTGCTGCGCCGGTGACGACGGCTCGCTTGCCTCCGAGTTTCATCGGTTGTTCACGCCCGCAAGATCCGCGCCTCATTCATGGCAGCTCGCCCTTGCGGACCCAGACGCCGCGCCCGCTGCATTGCAGTAGCTCGCTGCCGCTCTGGACGTAATCGCCGATGTGGAAAGTCCGGCTGTTGAAGTAGCAGGTGCCTTGCTCGATCTCGAGGTCTCGCGAGCCCGCCTGCTCATCGGCTTCCCATTCGTCGACGATCGGGGAGGTTTCCAGCTCGGGGTCCGGTGCCCCCACCCGGTAATCGTCGGCGATGCGCCGGTCGAGTCCTAGTTTGGCCATGGTTCGGTCCTCCGCAAAGCCGAATGGGCGAGCAAGACTCTTGCCCATGCCCGCTCGGAATGCCCATTGCTGTCCCCGTCCATGGCTGGCTTGGCCCGCTGGGTCGGCACCGGCGTCGTCACTGGTGCGCTTTCTGTCCCTACCTTTCAGCGGGGCGCGCTTGCCTGGACGGCGCCCGGCTCGTGCTTGCCGCAATCGTGTTCGGGGCCATCGTGCCCACGCTGGTGGGCGTGCTGGTGCTGGCTCCGCTCAAGGGCCAGCCGACCGTCACGGGCGTCGTTCCTTTCGCGGTTCTCGCAGCAGCCCTGGTCAACGGCGCCTGGGGATTAGGTACCGGGCTCGGACTTGCATTCTTCGGGCGCCGGCGCTCGTGAGGTTATAAGCGCGGCGTTCTGGGTGCTCGCCTCCGTTCAGGCACGCTCTTGGGCCGGCGCGCCGGTCAGGGAGACGGGCGAAAAACGAGGAAGTACTGTCGCGGCAGGAAGTCGTGCTCCTGCGTAAGGCTGTAGCCGGCCGCCTTCAGCTCGGCGACCACCCGGTCGGGTGCAATGCGCGCGGACTTGGGCGGGCCGGCCGGCGAATCCATGCGGAAATCGATGACGGCGAGCCGGCCGCCGGGGTTGAGCGATGCCCGAAGCTTGCTGAAGTAACCGTCGCGCCGGTCGATGTGGTGGTAGACGTCCACCAGCAGGATGACATCGGCCTTCTCGGGCAGGCGCGCATCGTCCGGCGCGCCGGCCACCGCCACCAGGTTGTCGCGCTTCTCGCGCTTCGCGCGCTCGGCCAGGTACTTCACCATGTCGGGCTCCACGTCAACCGCGTAGACGCGCCCGTTGGGCACCATGGTGGCGAGCCGCACCGCGAAATAGCCGGTGCCGGCGCCGATGTCGGCAACCACCGCGTCGCTCTTGAGGGCCAGCGCCTGGATTACCTCGTGGGGCTTTTGCCAGGCGTCGCGCTTGGGGTCGTCGAATACGTGGGCCCAGCGCTCGGCGTCGGCGAAGCCGTGCTGGTGCGTGTGCGGCGCTTGCGCGGCCGCCGTCCCGAACAGGCACACCGCTGCCGCGAGAAACAGGGCGCTGCGCATAGCGCGGCCATTATACGAGCGTCCCGCGTTCATCCGTGCGCTAGCGCAGCGCCTGGAGCAGCGAAGGGAAGAGCTTCGGCGTGGAGGCGCACACGTCGCCGCTCTCCATGAACCCGGCGTCGCCTTCCAGGTCGGCAACCAGGCCGCCGGCCTCCTGGATGAGCAGCGCGCCCGCGGCCATGTCCCACGGCGAAAGCCCGAGCTCCCAGAAGGCATCGAGCCGTCCACAGGCGACGTAGGCGAGATCGAGCGCGGCGGCGCCGGCGCGGCGCACGCCGGAGGCCTCGGACATGAGGCGCTTCAGCTGCCTGAGGTACAGCTCCACGCGGCCGAGCTCCTTGAACGGAAAGCCGGTGCCCACGAGGGCCTCCTGCAGGCGCGTGCACTTCGAGACGCGGATGCGCCGGTCATTGAGGAAAGCGCCGCGGCCTTTGCTCGCCGTGAACAGCTCGTTTCTCACCGGATCGTAGATTACGGCGTGCGCCAGCGCGCCGCGATGCTCCACGGCGATCGACACGCAGTACTGGGGAAAGCCGTGGATGAAATTGGTGGTGCCGTCCAGCGGATCGATGATCCAGCGGTATTCCGCCGCGGCGGCGCTTGCCCCCGACTCCTCGGCCAGGAAGCCGTGGTCGGGATAGGCCTTGCGCACCACGTCCATCACCGCCTCCTCGGCGGCCCGGTCCACCTGCGTCACGTAGTCGTTGGCGCGCTTGGATCTCACCTCGAGCGCCTCGCCGCCCAGCGCGGAGCGGTTGATGATGGAGCCGGCGCGGCGCGCCGCGCGCACCGCGATGTTGAGCATGGGATGCATGAAGGGGCGGTATTCTAGACTGTGGGCGTGAGCCAGATCCGCATCGTGCTGTGCCGGCCGAGCCATCCCGGGAATATCGGCGCCGCGGCGCGCGCGATGAAGACCATGGGGCTTTACGACCTGCGCCTGGTTTCGCCCCAGCGCTTTCCCTCGCCCGAAGCGCAATGGATGGCGACCCACGCCGTGGACGTCCTCGAGGCGTCGGCGGTGCATTCCACGTTGCACGAGGCGCTGCACGATTGCGTTGCGGCCTTCGCCATGTCGGCGCGTCCGCGCGAGTGGTCGCCGGGCGTGCTGGATGCGCGCGCTGCCGCGGCGCGCGCAGTCCAGCTCGAGGGCAAGGTGGCGTTCGTCTTCGGCAATGAGAGCGCCGGCCTTACCAACGAAGAGATGTTCGCGTGCCAGCATCTGGTCCATATCCCGGCGAACCCCGAGTTCAGCTCGCTCAACCTGGCGCAGGCCGTGCAGGTGGTGGCCTACGAGCTTTTCATGACGCGCGCGCCGCAAGTCGGCGCACGGGCGGAAAAGCTGGCGACGGTGCAGGACCGCGAAGGTCTGTACGAGCACCTCGAGCGCGCTGCGGTTGTCAGCGGGTTCCACGCGCCGGCATCCGGCTCGCGCCTGCCGGAGCGCTTGCGGCGCCTGTTTTCCCGCGTACCGGCGCTGGAGCGGGAGGAGGTCAACATCGTGCGCGGATTGCTCAAGGCCCTGCTCGCGAAATGGCCCAATAGTTGATAAAAACAGTCGGACACCCCTAGAATCCCTGCATGTTCAGGAAGCTGCAAGGCGACATCGCCTGCATCCTCGAGCGCGACCCGGCCGCGCGCTCGGCGTGGGAAGTGCTGACCTGCTATCCGGGGTTGCACGCCATCTACATCCACAAGCTCGCGCGCTGGTTCTGGGTGAACGGCCTTCGCTGGCTGGGGCGCTTCACTTCGCACCTGGGTCGCTGGCTCACCGGCATCGAGATCCATCCCGGGGCGAAGATCGGCAGCTGCGTATTCATCGACCACGGCATGGGCGTAGTCATCGGCGAAACGGCGGAGGTGGGCGACGGCTGCACCATCTACCAGGGCGTCACGCTCGGCGGCACGTCCCTGTATCGCGGGGAAAAACGGCATCCGACGCTCGGCAGCGGCGTGGTGGTGGGCGCGGGCGCCAAGGTGCTCGGCGGCTTCCTGGTGGGCGACGGTGCGCGCATAGGCTCCAACGCCGTGGTGGTCAAGGAAGTCCCGGCCGGCGCCACGGTCGTCGGCATCCCCGGGCGCCTGGTGGAGGAGCGCAGCGTCGACGAGGCGGCGCGTTTTGCGGCCTACGCCGTGGTCCAGGACCAGGACGATCCCTACGCGAAGGCCATCCAGTCGCTCGTCGCGCATTCCCAGGAGCTGGAGCGCAAGCTCGCGGATCTTGAAAAAAACCAGCAAAGAGAGCAGCTTAGGGCAGTCAAGTAGGTCGCGGGTCTCCTAATGGTTGACTGATTCTGTCGGGTTTAGCTATACTTGAGTCCGTTAATCGGGTATTGGGAAAAGCACACATGAGACTTACGACGAAGGGCAGGTTCGCCGTCACGGCGATGGTCGACTTGGCGATGCGCCAGAATCGCGGCCCGGTGACGCTCGCGGCGATCAGCGAGCGGCAGCACATCTCGCTGTCCTACCTGCGGCAGCTCTTCGGCAAGCTGCGCCGCGCGAAGCTGGTCTCCAGCGTGCGCGGCCCGGGCGGGGGCTACAACCTGGCGCAGTCGCCCCAAGGCATCTCGGTCGCCGACATCGTCAGCGCGGTGGACGAGCCGCTCGACGCAACGCAATGCGGCGGCAAGGAAAACTGCCATGACGACAAGCGCTGCATGACCCACGACCTGTGGGCCACGCTGAACGAGAAAATGCACGAGTACCTGTCGTCGGTGACGCTGGCCGACCTGGTTGCGCACCAGCACGGCAAGCCGGTGGCCGTGCTGAAGGATTTCCGCACCTCGGAGCAGGTCGCCGCATGAGGCTTCCGGTCTATCTCGACTATTCGGCCACCACGCCGGTCGACCCGCGCGTCGCGCAGAAGATGATCCCGTATCTGACGGAGATCTTCGGCAACCCCGCGAGCCGCTCGCACGCGTTCGGCTGGAAGGCCGAGGAGGCGGTCGAGGAGGCGCGCGCGCACGTCGCCGCCCTGATCGGCGCCGATCCCAAGGAAATCGTCTGGACCTCGGGCGCCACGGAAGGCAACAACCTCGCCATCAAGGGCGCGGCGCACTTCTACAAGACCAAGGGCAAGCACATCGTCACCCAGAAAACCGAGCACAAGGCGGTGCTCGACACCGTGCGCGAGCTCGAGCGGCAGGGCTTCGAGGCGACCTACCTCGAGGTGGAGGACAACGGCATCGTCAGCCTGGAGAAGTTCAAGGCGGCGCTGCGGCCCGATACCGTGCTCGCCTCCATCATGATGGTGAACAACGAGATCGGCGTGATCCAGCCGGTGTGGGAGATGGGCGAGCTGTGCCGCGAAAAGGGCATCGTGTTCCACTGCGACGCGGTGCAGGGCGCCGGCCGCGTGGAAATCGACCTGGCCAAGTTCAAGTGCGACCTGCTCACTATCACCGCGCACAAGATCTACGGCCCGAAAGGCATCGGCGCGCTCTACGTGCGGCGCAAGCCGCGCATCAGGATCGAGGCGCAGATCCACGGCGGCGGCCACGAGCGTGGCTTTCGCTCCGGCACCCTGGCGACGCACCAGATCGTCGGCTTCGGCGAGGCCGCGCGCCTCGCGAAGCTGGAGATGGCGAAGGACAACGCGCACGTGCGTGCGCTGCGCGACAAGCTTTGGAACAGCATCAAGGACATCGAGGAGGTGTACGTGAACGGCGACCTGGAGCGCCGCATCCCGCACAACCTCAACGTCAGCTTCAATTTCGTCGAGGGCGAATCGCTGATCATGGCGGTCAAGGACCTGGCGGTGTCGTCGGGCTCGGCCTGCACCTCGGCCTCGCTCGAGCCCTCGTACGTGCTGCGCGCCCTGGGGCGCTCGGACGAGCTTGCCCACAGCTCGGTGCGCATCACGCTGGGCCGCTTCACCACGGAGGAAGAGGTGAAGTACGCCGCCGAGCTGCTGCGCAAGAAGGTGGAGAAGCTAAGGGAGCTGTCCCCGCTGTGGGAGATGCACCAGGAGGGCGTGGACCTGAATTCCGTACAGTGGGCTGCACATTAGAGGAACACCGATATGGCATATAGCGAAAAGGTCATCGATCACTACGAGAACCCGAGGAACGTCGGATCGTTCCAGAAGGGCGACGAGTCCGTCGGCACCGGCATGGTGGGCGCGCCGGCGTGCGGCGACGTGATGAAGCTGCAGATCAAGGTCGGCACCGACGGGCGCATCGAGGACGCGCGCTTCAAGACCTACGGCTGCGGCTCGGCC
>CBDDSA010000191.1:0-3278 GCA_965233185.1 uncultured bacterium | reverse complement strand
GGCGAGCGCCAGCAGGAGATCAACGTCGCCGACGGCGAGAAGCAGGCAGCGGTGCTGCGCTCCGAAGGCGAGAAGCAGGCGGCCATCAACAAGGCGCAGGGCGATGCGACCGCGATCCGGGTCATCGCCGAGGCTACCGCCGCCGGCGTGCGCGCCGTGGCGGAGGCGATCGGCGACAAGGGCGGCCTCGAGGCGGCGAACCTGAAGGTCGCGCAGCAGTACATCGACGCCTTCGCCAACCTGGCGAAGGCCTCCAACACGCTCATCATCCCCACCAGCGCGAGCGACGTCGCCGGCTTCCTCGCCACGGCCATGACCGTGCTCGACAAGACGCGCCAGGCGCAGTCGGCGGCGAAGGGCTGAACCCGCGGCGCGCCGCGGGGTCGAACACGGATGCTCCTGACCTTCCTGCAGCGCCTGGGCGGCGTGCTGGTCGCGATCGTCCTCACCATCGCCGCGCTCATCTTCGCATCCGTCATCCTCGCCGTCGCGGCGGCGATCGCCATCGTCGTGGGCGGGTGGCTGTGGTGGCGCACGCGGGACGTGCGCCGTGAGCTGAGGCGGCGCAACCTCGAAGGCACCGCCGATATCGAGCGCGCCGAAGGCGCGGTGATCGAAGGCGAGTACCGCCGGATCGACGAGCGCTAGGCGCCGGGCTTTTCGGGCACCGCGCCGGCGGTGTCGCGGGCCTGCCGGCGGACGAGGATTTGCGCGGTGCCGACGATACCGAGCATGACAACGCCGACTGCGTCGGTGAGCAGGCCCGGCTTGATCAGGCACATGGCCGCGACCAGCAGCAGCGCGCGGTGCCACATCAGGGCGTAGCCGAACAGCCAGCCGAACAGGCTGGCGGCGAGGCACACGACGCCCACCGAGGCGGTGATCACCGACCAGACCACGAACGGCCAGTCGGTGCTCCAGTCCTTCACGATGAGCAGCAGCATCGGCTCGTAGACGAACATGAAAGGCACGATGTACGCCGGCGCAGCCGCGCGCATCGCCGCAAATCCGGATTGCCACATATTCGCTTTCGCGAGGCTGGCGGCGGCGAATACCGCGAGCGCCACCGGCGGCGTGATCGCCGACAGGATCGCGAAGTAAAAGGCGAACATGTGCGCCGGGGGGATGACCAGCGCCTTGCATTCATCCGGGGTTAGCGAGGGCAGGCAGTTGTCCGTCCCGAGCTTGATCAGGGCGGGAACGAGCAGCGCGACCATCATGATGTAGGCCGGCGTGGTCGGCATGCCCATGCCGAGGATGATGCCGGCGCACGCGGTCAGGACCAGGGCGAGGATCAGCGTGTCCTGCGCGAGCGCCACGACCATCTGGGTGAAGACGATGCCCAGCCCGGTGATGGTGACGCAGGCGATGACGATGCCGGCCGCGGCGCAGGCCATGGCTACCGCCAGGGTATTCTTCGCGCCTTCCTCGAGGGCCTCGAGCACGGTGCGCCAGGTGATGCCTTCGCGCGTGGTGCGCCTGAGCAGGGCGAGCGGCAGGCAGGAGAGCGCGCCGACCAGCGCGCAGAGCGGCGCGGAGTATCCCTCGATCAGGCCGACCAGCACGATGAGGATGGGCACGAACAGGTGCCCGCGCTGCACCATCACCGAGCCGAAGCGTGGCAGCTCCGAGACCGGCACGCCCGCGAGCTTGTAGCGCTTCGCCTCGAAGTGGACCGCCGAGAATACGGCGAGGTAATAGAGGAACGCGGGCAGGATCGCCCAGACCGTGATCTGGGCGTAGGGCACGACCAGGAACTCGGCCATGACGAACGCTGCCGCGCCCATGATCGGCGGCATCAGCTGCCCGCCGGTGGAGGCGACCGACTCGACTGCGGCCGCGAACGGCGGGCGAAAGCCGGTGCGCTTCATCAGCGGGATGGTGATCGGCCCGTCCACCATGACGTTGGCGACCGCGCTTCCCGAGACGGTACCGAACAGGCTCGAGCTCACGACCGCCACCTTGCCCGGCCCGCCGGCATAGCGGCCGGTGATCGACATCGAGAAGTCCATGAACAGCTGCCCGGTGCCACTCCTCTCCATGAAGGCGCCGAAGAGGACGAACAGCATCACGTAGGAGGCCGACACCCCCAGCGTCGAGCCGAAGATGCCCTCGGTGGAGAGGTAGATCTGCTCCATGAGCACCGGCAGCGTCACCTGGGTGCTCAGCGCGTACCCGAGGAAGCACAGCGCCGTGATGGGCAGCGCCCAGCCCAGCACCCGCCGCGTGGCTTCCAGCACGACCAGCACCGACACCACCGCCCAGAACATGTCCTGCCGCGTCAGCTCGTCGATGTAGATGATGCGGTTGGTGTAGTACTCGTAGTTGAAGAAGATGTGCAGCACGACGCCCCAGCCGGCGAGCATCAGCAGCGCATCGAGCGAGCGCCAGCCCCATCCCCCCGCCGCGCGCGACGGGTAGATGAGGAAAACCAGCGTCAGGGCGAACAGCAGGTGGGTGCCGCGGAATATCAGCGCCTCCGGGGGCCCGAAGGCGGCGACGAACATGTGGTAGAGCGACATCGCGATGGCGATCAGCGCCACCGCGATCCTGAGCACGCTCGTGCGCGGCGCTGTCGCCGCGTTTTGTTCCTGCAACCCCTTCTCCTCCCCCGGAAAGGGGTATTACATCGCGCCGGCTTCCTTGTAGAACTTGGCTGCGCCCTTGTGGAAAGGCACGCCGATGTCGAGCGCCATCTCCTTGGGTGTGATGCCGTCGATCGCCTTGACCACCGCGGCCATCGCGCCGACGTTCGACGCCATCGCCTTGGTCATCTGGTACACGGTGTTCTCGGGCAGGTCACAGGCGGCGACGATGTGGGTCGAGTACCCGATCACCGGCACATCCCTGTCCTGCTTCGGATACGTCCCGGCCTTGATGATCAGCTTGTTGTACCCGGGATTCATCTTCTTCAGCTTGCCCATGGTGGCATCGTCGACCGGCACGAGCTGCACGTCGCGGGCGCTCGCCAGGTCCATCACCGCCGAGGCCGGCGCGGTCGTCCCCAGGGTGAACACCTGCACGTGGCCGTCCTTCATCATCGACACCGCGTCGGTGTACGCCGCCTGGAAGTTGGCCTTGGACAGCGCCTGGTAGCTCAGGCCATTCAGCTGCAGCACCGTGTCCGTCAGGATCTCGGCGGTGTTGCCCTTGGGCTGCGTCACCAGGGCCTTGCCCTTCAGATCCTACAGGGATCTGATGTTCGAGACCTACAGCGCCACGACCTGGAAATACTGCGGATAGAGGTTGGCGACCTGGCACACCATAGTGACCTTCTT
>CBDDSA010000190.1:0-6832 GCA_965233185.1 uncultured bacterium | reverse complement strand
TCCCGCCGGCGGCGAGCTGGCGCGCCTCCTCCAGCGCCTGCCCAGGTACCGGGCGGCCCAGGAGGTCGGCACCCTGGGCGTCCACCGCGAGCAGCGCCGCACCGCGGGTGCGCTCGGCCTCGCCCAGCCAGTCGCGCAACGCCGCCACGCCGCCGTGGCGCAGCGTGGCCGCCGCGAGGTCGGCGGCAAGGCGCACCGGCGGCCCCGCGGCGAGTTCCCGATCCGCCCGGAAACGCTGGAAGGAAAAGGCCGTGGCAACCGCGGTGGCGATCAGCGCGAGCCAGAACACCAGGAAGATCTTCCAGAAAAGGCGGCCCAGGATTCAGCCCTTCGCCAGGTGGTAGCCCACGCCGCGCACCGTGCGGATGAGCGCGGCCGCCTCGCCCAGCTTGTGGCGGATGCTGCTCAGGTGCACATCGACGTTGCGATCGTAGCGCGCCAGCGGCCGGCCCAGTCCCTGCTCGGAGAGCTCCTTCTTGCCGACCACGCGGCCGGCGTTACGCATCAGCACCTCGAGGAGGTTGAACTCCGTGCTGGTGAGCTCGACCGCGCGTCCGCGCCATTCCACGCGCCGCTTTTGCGGCCACAGGGTAAGCTCGCCCGCCGAAAGCGGCGCGGTGCTCGCGGCCTGCGGCGGGACGCGGCGCAGGATGGCGCGCAGGCGCGCCGCCAATTCGCGCGGCGTGCAAGGCTTGGTGACATAGTCGTCGGCGCCCAGCTCCAGCCCCACGATGCGGTCCACATCGTCGCCGCGGGCGGTGAGCATGATGACCGGGATGCGGCTCTCGCCGCGGATGCGGCGCAGCGCCTCCACGCCGCTCATGCGCGGCATCATCACGTCGAGCACCGCGATGTCGAAGCCGCCCTGCGCCGCCAGGCGCGCGGCGCTCTCGCCGTCGTGCACCGCGGCCACCGAGAAGCCCTCGCGCTCGAGATACTCGCGGAGCATGTCGCTCAGCTCGACATCGTCGTCTGCAAGGAGCACGCGCGCCACGGCGCGATGATACGGCGCGTTACGCCCGGTAGCGCTTCTTTACCCAGCTTTACGCAGCGCCGCGCCATACTCGCTGCGCTGCAATCCACTACGGAGGAAAGACCATGATTCGACGCTTCAATCCCTACCTTGCCGCGCTGCTCGCCGCCGGCAGCCTCGCGCTGGCCGTTCCCCAGGTGCAGGCGCACCCGTCGCACGGTCCGCGCGCCGAGATGCGCGGCGGCGACGGCACCCATTTCCTGCGCCGCCTCGACCTGAGCGAGGCGCAGCGCGAGCAGGCGAAGAAAATCTTCGAGGAGCACGCGCCCACCGTGCGCAGCCGCATGGAGGCCGCCCGCAGCGCGCAGCAGGAGCTGCGCGCCATGGCGATGTCGCCCAGCTTCGACAGCGCCCGCGCCCGCGACCTCGCGGACAGCGCCGCCAAGGCGCACGCCGATGCCGCGCTGCTGCGCGCCGAGGGCATGAGCAAGGTGTTCGCCCTGCTCACGCCCGAGCAGCGCGCCAAGCTGGAGGAGCGCCGCCAGCGCCGCGGCCGGCGCTAAGCGTGACTCTGAGGTTGGGGCGCGTGCTCCGACCTCAGATCGCGGGCTTTGTTTTGCCGCTAACGCCATTGATGAGGATTCATTGTTAATTCCTGCCGCGATTTCGGGAATACTCGGCTGACCGACATCGGGAGGAAAATGAAAACACACCGGAATTTGGCTTTCATCGCGGCGCTGTTGCTCGCGCCGTTCACCGGCATCGCAGCGGATAAGGGCGCAGGCACCGAGGACCGCATGTGGGTCGACGGGCCGCTGCCGGGGCTGACTTCAAGCGCCCGCTATCCGGTGGAGACGCAGGAGATCTTCATCACCGTGCGCGACGGCACGCAGCTCGGTGCCCGCCTGCTGCTGCCTCAAGGCGTGGCGGACGCCCCTCGGGCGTGCGTCCTGCTTTCGGACGGGTATGGGCACAACACGCCCACCGGCACTGCTGTTCAGACGCCGTTGAACGACCTGGCCATGCGCGGCTACGCCGGCGTGCACGTGAGCCTGCGCGGTTCCGGCAACTCCGGCGGCGAGGCGAACCTCTATAACAAATTCGGACCGGACGGCTACGACGTCGTTGAATGGATGGCGCGGCAGCCCTGGTGCGATGGCAACGTGGGCATGGTCGGCGCCTCGCTCCTTGGCATTAGCCAGATGCTGACCGCCAAGGAGGCGCCGCCGTCCCTGAAGGCCATCATTCCCTACGTCGCGTGCGGCGACTGCTACGAGTACCTCTGGTACCCCGGCGGGATGCTGCCCGGTCCGGGGCGCGAGGCCCGAGGTCCGGTGGAGTACGGCCCGGCGTCCGCGCATCGCAGCTTCGACGAATTCTGGCGGGAGCGCACCACCAGCGCAGCCGATCATCGCAAGTTCGCCGCCGACGGCATCCCGGCGCTGATGGCCGGCGGCTGGAACGACTACATCTCGCCCGCGAGCATCCGCGCCTTCGAGGAGATGGCGGGGCAGCGCAACATGCTGATCATCGGGCCGGACGCACACGGCGTGATGCCATCGACCACGGTGCTGCCGTACAGCTTTTTCGAGTACCAGGGCATCTGGATGGACCGCTTTCTGCGCGGCCTGCATAAGGGCTTCGACAAGGAGCCACGCGCGCTCATCTATGTGCAGGGCGTGAACCAATGGCGCCTCGAGAAAAGCTGGCCGATTCCGGACGCGCATAGGGCGCGGCTTTACTTGCGCAGCGCATTGAGCGGCTCGGTGCCGAGCCTGAACGATGGCTCTCTTCTTGCCCGGGCCCCAGCGGCGAACGAGCCATTGGTGTCGATCAACTATTCTCCGTTGACGGGTCCCTTCCTGCCGACCTTGCGCAGCAGCGGCGCCGGAACATTCAAGGGCGATCAGCGTGTGGAGGAGACAAATGTTCTGACTTGGACTACCCGTCCGCTGCAAGCGGCAACCGAGATGACCGGCAGGGGCAAGCTCACGTTCTGGGCCGAAGTCGGTGGCACCGATGCGGATTTTGTCGTCCAGGTTACCGATGTCGCGCCCGACGGTACGTCCACGCAGGTAACCGTGGGCTATCTCAACGCCTCGCATGCGCGTGACCGATCAAATCCGACGCTGCCGCGGCCGGGCGAGATCCGCAAATACGAGATGGAGATCTGGCCGACTTCGTACGTCTTTCAGGCCGGACATCGCATCCGCCTCGATCTTGCGGGCGGCGCCAAGCCGGGCGCAGCAGGTTATACGCAAGGGCCGGGCCAAAGCCCATATCCGGCGCTGATTACCCTCCATCAGGACGCGCGCCATGCTTCCCACGTCGAGCTGCCGATCATCGGCACGTCCTGGCGCGCTTTGACGTCTCGCTAGCTGGATACGGAAGGCGCGACCGTCCAGTAACCCAAAGACGCTCAAGGGCCGGTGGCTGAGCCGCCGGCCCTTTTTATTTGCCATAATCCCGGCCGGAGGAGGACCCTTGAAAGCGCCGTCGTTCGCCTATACGAAACCCAAGTCGCTGGACGAGGCCTTTGCGCTGATCGAGCAGCCCGGCGCGAAGGTGCTCGCCGGCGGGCAGAGCCTGATGCCGAGCCTGAACATGCGGCTCTCGGCGCCGGAGCTGCTGGTCGACATCACCGGCCTCGCCTCGCTGAAGACCATCACGCTCGAGCAGGCGGTGCTGCGCATCGGCGCGCTGGTGACGCATACGCAGCTCGGCGCGTCCGAGGAAATCAGGAAGCACGTACCGCTGCTCGCGGCCGCCGTGCCGCACGTCGCGCACCCGGCCATCCGCAACCGCGGCACCCTCGGCGGCAGCATCGCGCTCGCCGACCCGGCGGCGGAGTACCCGGCCTGCCTGGTGGCCCTGGGCGCCTCGATCGTGGTGCAGGGCCGCGAGGGCGAGCGCATCGTGCCGGCGGAGAAGTTCTTCAAGGGCCTGTTCGAGGTGGACCTGCGCCCCGGCGAGCTGGTGGTCGCCGCCGAGATCCGCGCGCAGTTGAAGGACGAGCGCTGCGCCTTCCTCGAGCTCGCGCGGCGCCACGGGGACTACGCCATCATCGGGCTCGCCGCGGTGCAGTCCAAGGGCCACCGCTTCGTGTTCTTCAACGCCGGCGCGACGCCGGTGTTCGCGAGGCAGGCTTCCAAGCAAACCGACCTGCAGGCGGCCAAGGCTGCCCTGAAGCAGGACCTGAACCCGCCGGCCGACCTTTACCACAGCTCCGCGACCAAGCTGCACCTGGCCGCCGTGCTGCTCGAGCGCGCATGGACCCAGCTAACGACATCACACTGACGGTCAACGGCACGCAGGTGACGCGGCGCGCGCCCGCGCGCCAGCACCTGGTGGACTTCCTGCGCGAGGAGCTCGGCCTCACCGGCTCGCACATCGGCTGCGAGCACGGCGTGTGCGGCGCCTGCACCGTGCGCGTCAACGGCGACATCGTGCGCGGCTGCCTGATGCTCGCCGTGCAAGCCGACGGCTGCGTGGTGGAAACCGTCGAAGGCTTGTCTGACTCGCGCGAGCTGGCGGCGCTGCAGAAGGCGTTCCACGAGAAAAACGCGCTGCAGTGCGGCTTCTGCACCCCGGGCATGCTGATGGCGGCGCAGGATCTTGTCCGCCAGGGCGGAAAAGACATCACCCGGGAGAGGATCAGGGAACATATTTCCGGCAACTATTGCCGCTGCACCGGCTACCAGTCCATCGTGGATGCCATTGACGAGGTGATCAATGGGTAAGGCGGAGCTGCCGCTTCACGCGCCCGGCACACAGGTCGACAAGGGCTACATCGGCCAGAGCGTGCCGCGCCCCAATGCGCAGCGCCTGCTGCAGGGCCGCGGCGCCTTCACCGACGACCTGCGCTTTCCGCGCCTCGCGCACGTGGCGTTTTTTCGCAGCCCTTATGCCCATGCCCTTATCAAAAGATTGGACTTGGAAAAAGCGAGAGCCGCGAACGGCGTCATCGGCGTCTTCGACGGACGCGCGGTGGCCGAGTACTGCACGCCCTGGGTCGCGGTGCTCGCGCACCTGAAAGGCATCAAGTCGCCGCCGCAGCACGCCATCGCCATCGAGCGGGCGTGCTGGCAGGGGGAAGCGGTGGCCGCGGTGGTGGCCGAATCGCGCACCCAGGCCGAGGATGCAGTCGCGCTGATCGAGGCGCAATGGGAAGAGCTGCCGGTCGTGGTCGACATGGAAGAATCGCTGGCGAACAAAACCGTCATCCACCCGGACCTGGGCGACAACATCTGCTTCAAGCGCGAGCTCGACACCGGCGGCGCGGCCGAGGCCTTCGCCAAGGCCGATGCGGTTGTGGAGGAGACGTTCCACTTCGGGCGCCACACCGGTGTTTGCCTGGAAGGCCGCGCCATCCTCGCCGACTACAACGCGGGCGAGCATTCCCTCACCGTGTACCACGCCACCCAGGCGCCGCACATGATGCAGGACATCTTCTCGCGGCACCTGAACATCCCCGAGGCGAACGTGCGCGTCATCAGCAAGGACGTGGGCGGCTCCTTCGGCATCAAGGTGCATGTGTACGCCGACGAGATGGCCACCGCGGCGCTGTCGGTCATGCTGCGCCGGCCGGTGAAGTTCGTGGCGGATCGGCTGGAATCGTTCCTCTCCGACATCCACTGCCGCGAGCACCGCGTGAAGGTCAGGCTCGCGCTGTCCAAGGCGGGCGAGATCCTCGCCTTCGACCTCGACGACCTGACCGCGATCGGGCCGTATTCGGTGTACCCGCGCACCAGCGGCATCGAGGGCAACCAGGTGGTGAACCTCACCGGCGGCCCCTACAAGCACCAGCAATACCGCGCCAAGCTGAACGTGGTGTTCACCAACAAGAACGTCACCTGCCAGTACCGCGCGGTCGGCCACCCGATCGCGGTGGCGCTGACCGAGGGCATCGTCGACCTCGCCGCGCAGAAGCTCGGCATGGACCCGGCGGAGTTCCGGCGCAAGAACCTCATCGCCGACGACGCCTATCCCTACACGTTTCCCTCGGGCCTCAAGTTCGAGAAGCTGTCGCACCACCAGGCGCTCGATCTGCTCCTGAAGACGATGGACTACGCGAAGCTGCGCGAGGAGCAGAGAAGCCTGAGGACCAGGAAAATCTATCGGGGGATCGGTCTTGCCGCGATGATCGAGGTGACCAACCCGTCGCCCGCGTTCTACGGCGTGGGCGGCGCGCGCATCTCGGCGCAGGACGGCGCGACGCTGCGCCTGGAGCCCACCGGCATGGTGACGGTGATGTGCAGCGTCACCGAGCAGGGCCAGGGCACCGAGGCGATCTTCGCGCAGATCGCGGCCAGCGCGGTCGGCGTGTCCCTGGACAAGATCAAGGTGATTACCGGCGACACCGGCGTCACGCCCTATGGCGGCGGCACCTGGGCCTCGCGCGGCGCCGGCATCGGCGGCGAGGCGGTGCTGCAGGGCGGCCGCGCGCTGCGTTCCAACCTCTTGGATGTCGCCGCCGCGATCCTGAAGATGGACAAGGCGGAGCTCGACGTTGCCGGCAATGCCGTGATCAATCGGCTCACCCTTGAAAAGAAACTGGAACTGGCGGAGCTCGGCCGCGTCGCCTACTTCCGGCCGGACACGCTGCCGATGGATTTCCAGTCCGAGCTCACCGTCACGCGGCACTACACGCCGCGCCAGTACGGCTTCACCTTCACCAACGGCATGCAGGCCTCGTTGGTCGAGGTGGATCCGGACACCGGGTTCGTGAAGCTCCTCAAGCACTGGTGCGTGGAGGATTCGGGCACCGTGATCCACCCGATGCTGGTCGTCGAGCAGCTGCGCGGCGGCGTGGTGCAGGGCATCGGCGCGGCGCTCTTCGAGGAATGCCTGTACGGCCCT
>CBDDSA010000189.1:0-5147 GCA_965233185.1 uncultured bacterium | reverse complement strand
GAGACCCACGAATACACCGACATGTACCCGGGCATGGCCAAGCAGGCGCGCGACGAGGGCTTCGGCGAGATCGCCGACTGGTTCGAGACGCTGGCCAAAGCCGAGCGCAGCCACGCCAACCGCTTCCAGAAGGCGCTGGACGGCCTTGGCGATTAAGCGCGACAGCCTGATGCCGCTGGAGGCCTACGCGCGGGAGCGCGCTGCCTTCCGGGCGAAGGTGCTCGAGCACAAGAAGCGGCGCAAGGTCCACCTGGGCGAGCACCTCTCGCTCGACTTCGAGGACGAGCTCACCATCCGCTACCAGGTGCAGGAGATGCTGCGCATCGAGCGCATCTTCGAGGACGAAGGCATCCAGCACGAGCTGGACGCCTACAATCCGCTCATCCCGGACGGCAGCAACTGGAAGGCCACGATGCTGATCGAGTATCCCGATGCCGACGAGCGCCGCCGCATGCTGGCCCTGCTCAAGGGCATCGAGCGGCGCGTCTGGGTGCAGGTGGACGAATGCGAGCGGGTATTCGCCATCGCCGACGAGGACCTCGAGCGCGAGAACGAGGAGAAGACCTCCTCGGTGCATTTCCTGCGCTTCGAGCTTTCCGCGGCGATGCGCGAGCGGCTGCGCCGCGGCGCCGGGGTGACCACGGGCGTGGACCATCCGCATTACCGCGCGAGCGCGCAGCTGGCCGCCGACGTGCGCGATGCGCTCGCCGCAGACCTGAATTGAGGTTGCTCCTCCTCGGCCTTGCGCTCGCGACGCTCGCCGCGGGCGCCCAGCCGGGCCCGAGCAGCGACTGGGAACGCGAGAACCAGGAGCGCCTGAAGCAATCCGAGGAGGTCGTGGTGGCGCCTCCGCCGCTCGCGCGCGCCAGCCTGGTCGAGCTGGAGCTCGAGGCGCCCGCGGACTTCCGCTATTTCGTCGATGCCGCCTCGCTCAGCGTCGGCGCGGATCGCATCGTGCGCTACACCCTGGTGGCGCTCAGCCCGAGCGGGGTGGAGAACATCACTTTCGAGGGCCTGCGCTGTTCCGGCGAGTACCGCGTTTACGCGGTCGGCGAGCCGCGCGGCGGCTGGTCGGGCCGTCCGGGGCAATGGCGAGCGGTGCCGCGGGACCTGCGGGTCGGACAGAACGCGCTGCTGCGGCGGTATTTCTGTCCGGCGCGCGCCACCGCCATCCAGGACGCGGCCGAGGGAGCCGAGGCGCTGCGCGCCGGCGGCCACCCGGCCAAGCAGGGCTCCTCAGAGCAGTACTAGGTTGTCGCGGTGGATGAGCTCGGGCTCATCCACGTAGCCCAGGATCGCCTCGATCTCGCCCGAGGGCCGGCCCATGATGCGGCGGCTTTCCTCGGCCGAGTAGTTGATCAGCCCGCGCGCCAGCTCGCGGCTTTCGGCGTCCACCACGCCGACCACCTCGCCGCGTACGAAATCGCCCGAGACTTCGACTACGCCGACCGGCAGCAGGCTCTTGCCATCGCGCGTGAGCGCCCTGACCGCGCCCGGGTCCAGCCGCACCCGGCCGCTGAGCGTGAGGTGGTCGGCAAGCCACTGCTTGCGCGCCGCCAGCGGCACCGTGCCGGCGGCGAGCAGGGTGCCGATGCGCTCGCCGCGCGCCAGGCGCAGCAGTACGTCGGGCTCGCGGCCCGATGCGATCACCGTGTGCGCGCCGCTGCGGGCGGCGCGGCGCGCCGCGCGCACCTTGGTCAGCATGCCGCCCTTCGCGAGCGCGCTGCCGGTGCCGCCGGCCATGGCTTCCAGGCCCGGGTCCAGCGCGTCGGCTTTCTCGATCAGCCGCGCCGAGCGGTTCTTGCGCGGATCGGAGTCGTACAGGCCCGCCTGGTCGGTCAGGATGACCAGCGCGTCGGCCTCGATCAGGTTCGTCACCAGCGCGCCCAGCGTATCGTTGTCGCCGAGCTTTATCTCGTCGGTCACCACGGTATCGTTCTCGTTGATCACGGGAATCACCCCCATGTCGAGCAGGGTGCGCAGCGTAGAGCGCGCGTTGAGGTAGCGCTGGCGGTCGGCCATGTCGGCGTGGGTCAGCAGCACCTGCGCGGTGTGCAGGCCGTGCCCGCGGAAGCAGCTTTCGTAGCACTGCACCAGGCCCATCTGCCCGACCGCGGCGGCCGCCTGCAGCTCGTGCATGGCGCGCGGGCGGCGCGACCAGCCCAGGCGCTGCATGCCTTCGGCGATGGCGCCGCTCGATACCAGGACCACGCGCCGACCCATCTCGCGCAGCGCCGCCACCTGCGCGGCCCAACGCGCGATGGCGGCGGCGTCCAGGCCGCGGCCCTCGTTGGTGACCAGCGACGAGCCCACCTTCACCACCAGGGTCCTGGCTTGCGCGATCATGTTCCCGCGAGCTCCCGTGCGACGGCGTACATGAGGGGCTTGCACCCCTCGCCGTTGATCGCCGCGACTTTGAACCAGGGACGCTTCCAGCGCAATGCGCGCAGGATTTTCTGCACCCGCGCGTCGGGATCCTCGACCGCGTCGATCTTGTTGAACACCAGCCAGCGCGGCTTGCGGAAAAGCGACTCCTCGTACTTCTTCAGCTCGGCGGCGATGATGCGCGCGTCGCCCACCGGGTCTTCCTGCGTGAGGTCGACCAGGTGCAGCAGCAGCCGGGTGCGGGCGAGGTGGCGCAGGAACTGGTGCCCCAGCCCGGCGCCTTCGGCGGCGCCCTCGATCAGGCCGGGGATGTCGGCGATGACGAAGCTCGCCTCGCCGGCGCGCACCACGCCGAGCGAGGGATTGAGCGTGGTGAAGGGATAGTCCGCGACCTTGGGCCGGGCGCTCGACACGGCACGGATCAGCGTCGACTTGCCGGCGTTGGGCAGCCCGAGCAAACCGACGTCGGCGAGCACGCGCAGCTCCAGCAGCAGCTTGCGCGTCTCGCCCGGCTCGCCGCGGGTGAACTGGCGCGGCGCCCGGTTCACGCTGGACTTGAAGTGCAGATTGCCAAGGCCGCCGGCGCCGCCGCGCGCGAGCAGCGCGCGCGCCCCGTCCTTCGCCAGGTCGGCCACCAGCTCGCCGCTCGCCTGGTCGCGGATCAGCGTGCCCACCGGCACGCGCAGCTCCACGTCGCTGCCCGCGCGGCCGTTGCAGTCCGAGCCCATGCCGCGCCCGCCGTTTTCCGCGCGGTGGATGCGCGCAAAGCGGTAATCGATCAGCGTGTTGACGTTGCGGTCGGCGCGCGCCCATACGCTGCCGCCGCGGCCGCCGTCGCCTCCGTCGGGCCCGCCGCGCGGCACGTACTTCTCCCGCCGGAAGGTGGCGGCGCCGTTGCCGCCGCCGCCGGCGTGCACCTCGATCTTCGCTTCATCGATGAATTTCATGGCACAAATGAAAAAGCCCTACCGGCTTCGATAGGGCTTTTCGCGGAGTGGCTGCCGGCTATGCGGGAAGGACGTTCACGGTCTTCTTGTTGTGCTCGCCTTTCACCGCGTAATGCACCTGGCCGTTGATGCGCGCGAACAGCGTGTGGTCCCGGCCGATGCCGACGTTGCTGCCGGCATGCACCACGGTGCCGCGCTGGCGCACCAGGATCTGCCCGGCATTGACGCGCTCGCCGCCGTAGACCTTGACGCCCAGACGCTTTGCCTGCGAGTCGCGGCCGTTTCTCGAGCTGCCGCCTGCTTTCTTGTGTGCCATGTCTTGCTTACCCCTGGACGATGTCGTCGATGCGCAGCTCGGTGTACGACTGCCGGTGGCCCTGCGAGCGCTGGTAGTGCTTGCGCCGGCGCAGCTTGAAGATCTTGACCTTGTCGCCGCGGCCGTGGGCGACCACGGTGGCGTTCACCTTGGCGCCGGAGACGAGCGGCGCGCCGACCTTGACGTCCTCGCCGTTGCCAACCAGCAGCACTTCCTCGAGGGCGACGCTTGCGCCGACCTCGGCGCTGAGCGCTTCCACGCGCAGCTGCTCGCCGGACTGCACCCTGTATTGTTTGCCGCCGGACTTAATGATCGCGTACATGCTCGATAGACTCCGTAACCTGCCTTGCTTCCAATAAGACTTGGAATTATAAGCGAATCATGAGCTTCGTGACAATGCTGGCGCCGGTGGCGGACGATCTGGAGCGCGTCGACGCCCTCATCCGGGCGCGGCTGGCTTCGGACGTGGCGCTGGTGGGCGAGGTGGCCCGCTACATCGTCGCCTCGGGCGGCAAGCGCCTGCGCCCCGCGCTGCTGCTGCTGGCCAGCGGGTCGGTCGGCTACCGCGGCGACAAGCGCCAGCCGCTCGCCGCGGTGGTCGAGTTCATCCACACCGCCACGCTGCTGCACGACGACGTCGTGGACGAGTCGCAGCTGCGCCGCGGCCGCAGCACCGCCAATGCCGCCTTCGGCAACGCCGCCTCGGTGCTGGTGGGCGACTTCCTGTATTCGCGCGCGTTCCAGATGATGGTCGAGCTCGACGACATGCGCGTGATGCAGGTGCTTGCCGAGGCCACCAACACGATCGCGGGCGGCGAGGTGCTGCAGCTCATGGGCAGCCACGACCCGGACGTGGACGAGGCGCGCTACCTCGAGGTGGTGCGGCGCAAGACCGCCAAGCTGTTCGAGGCCGCGGCTCGGCTGGGCGGCATCCTGGGGGACTGCGCGCCGGCGCTGGAGCGCGGCCTTGCCGATTACGGCATGCACGTCGGCACGGCCTTCCAGGTGATCGACGACGTGCTCGACTATTCCGGCGACCCGGCCACGATCGGCAAGAGCCTCGGCGACGACCTTGCCGAAGGCAAGCCGACGCTGCCGCTCATTCATGCGATGCGCTGCGGCAGCGCGGCGCAGGCGCAGCTGGTGCGCGCGGCCATCCGCGACGGCGGACGCCAGGACTTCGCGCCGGTGCTCGAGGCGATCCGCGCCAGCGGCGCGCTCGACTACGCGCGCGCCGCGGCGCAGCGCGAGGCCGAAGCCGGCGCGGCTGCGCTGACGGGGCTGCCGGCCTCGGTGTTCAGGGATAGTTTGCTAGAATTGGCGTCCTTCTCTGTGGCGCGCCGCAGCTAGCCGCGAAGGTGGCAACCGTAGGGTCCGGAATTCGGGGTGTAGCTCAGCCTGGTAGAGTACTGCGTTCGGGACGCAGGTGTCGGAGGTTCAAATCCTCTCACCCCGACCATCTCCCGCCGGTTTTTTCCTCCCGGTAGATAATCGCGCGA
>CBDDSA010000188.1:0-3217 GCA_965233185.1 uncultured bacterium | reverse complement strand
GGCGCGCGTCCACGATGCCCCAGTGGCGCAGGGCTTCGAACTCGTAGCGCTCGAGAGCGTAGGCGATTTTCTCCGGCGCGTAGTTCTTGAAGTGCACGTACTGGCCGGTGAACGGCCCGATGCCCGAGGCGACGAACATCAACCACGAGAGCATCGGCCCCCGGTCCGCCGCCTTCTTTGGGAGGAACTTGCCCGTCTTCTTGGCAAGATAGAGCACGATGGCGTTGCTGTCGAATATCGTCACCTCGCCATCCACGATGGAAGGCACCTTGGCGTTGGGATTGATGGCCAGATAGCCGGGTTTATGCTGCTCGCCCTTGCGCGTGTCCACGGGTATCGGTTCGTAGGCGAGTCCCATCTCTTCCAGGCAGAGAGCCACCTTCATGGGATTGGGCGCGGTGCTGTAGTAGAACTTGATCATCGGTGTCTCCGCGAGAGGTCTGTGGATCCGAGCCGAATCCTACACGCCCCGGGGCCTTTGTATCGAAAGCATCAGCGCCGTTCGGCGAACCTGCCCATGAGGCTGTTCAACCCGACTGCGACGATGAAGACCAGCACCAGCACGGCGTAGAGGTCTGGCACGCGGTAGTGCGAGTAGTGCTCGTTAGCCAAGAACCCAAGACCTGCGCTGGAGAGCTTGATCTCCGCCAGAAGGACACCGACGACGGCGAGGCCGAAGCCCAGGCGCAAGCTGGTGACGAGCGAAGGCCGCAAGGCGGGAAGATAGATGCGCGTGGCCATTTGCCAACGCGAGAGGCGGAAGCTATGTCCCACCTTCACAAAAACGGGATTCACCTGGCGCACGCTGGCGGCCATGTTGATGGCGACGGGGAAGAACGCGGACAGCGCGCCGAGGGCGAGCTTGGAGCCCATGCCGGTGCCGACCAGGAGCATGACGATCGGCAGGAAGACGATCTTCGGGGCGGTGGCGATGCCGTCGACGTAGGGGGCGACCGCGGCGCCGAAGAAGCGGCGGGTGCCGGCGACGAGGCCGAAGAGAATTCCCAGGACATAGCCGAGGGTGAGGCCGGCGCCGATCTCCCAGGCGCTGACGGCGAAGTGGTGCCAGGTGGCCTTGTCCAGCAGCAGATTGAAGAAGGCGACGGCGATCTTGAGAAGCGAGGGGACGACGTCCTGGTAGAGGAGGCCGGAGCGAGCGACGACCTCCCATGCAAGCAGAATACTTATCAACGTCAAAAGCCTTATCTGGGTCGCAGCCATAGCTCGAAGCGCGAAAGGACGGCGAGGAAGGTCCAGCTCACCAGCACGATGAGAATGATCGCCACGTACATGCCCGGGATCTCGAAGCGGAAGTACATCTCGGAGGCGATGCGGCCGAGGCCGCCGAAGTCGATGAGGAACTCCATGCCGATGATGTTGACCAGCGCGTAGATGAGGCCCAGGCGCAGGCCGGTGAAGATGCCGGGGACGGCGGCGGGAAAGGCCACGCGGCGCACGAGGCCGCTCTCGGGGAGCTTGAAGCTGCGGCCGACATCGAGCAGGACCTTGGGCACGGCGGCGAAGGCTTCCTTGGTCTTGAGCGTGACGGGGATCACCGCGGCCATGAAGCCGACGAAGATGGTGGTGGCGTAGCCGCGGCCGAAGAGCACGAGGAATAGCGGAAACAGGAGCACCGTGGGTGCGGCGAAGGCGGCGCCGATCCACGGCGTGTAGGCCTCGCCGAGGATGGGCTTGCGCCACAGGAGGTAGCCCCACGGGATGCCGATGGCGGTGGCGGCGGCGGTGGCGGTGAAGGCCTGCGCCAGCGTGATGCCGACCGGCCCGGCCACCAGGCCTTCGTCCCACAGGCGCATGAACGCGGCGGGCAGGGTCGAGGGCGGCGCGACCACCAGGGCGGAGACGCAGCCCGCGCGCACCGCGACCTCCAGCAGGACGGCGAGCACTGCCAGGCCGGCGAGGCCGGCCAGCTTTTCCCTCAAGGCTGGAACACGAAGTCGTACAGCAGCTTCTCGGCGTCGGCTTGCGCCATGGGTTTCGCGAGCTGCTTGCCCTGCACCGCTTCCTCGAGGTTCTGCTTCAGGCCGCGCACCGGCCAGCCGGCAACCGACTGGCGCGGAAAGATCTTGTGGGTCTGCAGCGCCACCTCGGGGGTGATCTTGGCGAAGCCGGCGTACCACTTGGCCGCCTGCTCGGGGTTGGCGTACACCCATTCGATGGACTCGTGATAGGCCTTCATGAAGCGGCGCGCGACGTCGCGCTTCTCGGTCAGGAACTTCACGCTCGCCGCGTTGACCCGCACCGTCTGGTCGTTCATCGCGGGAAGCTCGGTGCCGCGCGCGACGATGCGCACCTTGCCTTCGTTCACCAGGTCCAGGTTGTACGGCGGCGCCGACCAGCCGGCGTCGATCTGCCCGGACATCACCTGCGTGCGCGTGTCGGGCACGCCGCCGGTGGACACGAGCTTGGGCTTCACCTTGAAGTGGTCCGCGAGCGCCTGCGCCACGAGGTGCGTGGAGGAGCCGGGGCGCGAATAGCCCATGGTGCGGCCCTCCAGGTCCTTCATGGCCTTCACCGCGCTGTCGGCGCGCACGTACCAGAAGAGATCCGGCGCGCCGGTCATCTGCGCGCTCACGATTTTCACCGGCGCGCCTTTCGAGGCGGCGCCGATCACGCCCAGGATACCGTTGGCGATGGCGACATCCGCGCTGTCGGTGATGATCGCCTGCAGCGTCTCGGCGCCGCCTCGCGTCCAGGTCATCTCCACTTCGATGTTGTTCTTCTTGAAGATGCCCTGCTCCACCCCGGCCGGGATGAAATGCGTGTCGAACAGGCCGCGCTGGCCGATGGCTGCGCGCACTTTGTCCTGGGAGATAGCCGGAAGGGCGAATACCACCAGGGAAATTGCTATTAGAAACCGGTTCACGAAACCTCCTCCTTGCGATGGGATTCTATGTCCTGCATGCCGCGCGAGGCTTCGGCGCGCAGGTCGGCCCAGACTTCGGCCACCAGGCGGCCGAACTCGGGGCTGGAAACGATGGCCGAGTCGCGCGGCCGGGGCAGGTTGACCTCCACGATGCGCTTCACGCGCCCCGGGCGATAGGTCATCACCACCACCTGGTCGGCGAGCTGCACCGCCTCGGTGATGCTGTGGGTGATGAGCAGCGTGGTCTGCTGCAGCTCGCGGTGGATGCGAAGCACCTGGTCGCCCAGCAGGAGCCGCGTCTGCTCGTCGAGCGCGCCGAAGGGCTCGTCCATG
>CBDDSA010000187.1:0-6967 GCA_965233185.1 uncultured bacterium | reverse complement strand
CCCGCCTATGCGCGCGCGGAGATCCGCGACCCGGACGGCAACCACATCGAGCTGCGCCACTGGGTGCGCCCGGCGGTAGCGCGATGAAGGCTGCCTTGGTTGTGGCGATGCTCGCGTGGAACGGCGGCGTGCTCGCGGACGTTTCGGGCCAGAAGGTCTACCAGGAGGTCTGCGTCGCCTGTCATTCCACGAAGTTCGACAAGGCGCCGCAGCTGCGCGACCGAAAGGCCTGGGCGCCGCTCCTGGCGCAGAACCAGGCGGCGGTGACGGCGCACGCCTGGGTAGGCGTGCGCAACATGCCGCCGCGCGGCGGCAAGAGCGATCTGGAGCTGCGCGACTTCGCCCGCGCGGTGGCGTACATGGCGCGCCAGGCGGGTGGCCACTGGCGCGACCCGGACGACGCCATGCTCCAGCGCATCAGGGCCGAGGAGAAGAAGCACCTGGAGCACGGGCACGGCAAGCATTGACTCGCCTTCGTCTAGCGCAGATTGGTCCTATGGCGGATGAAATCGGCGTTGGGGCAGAATTCCTCGAGGCCTTCGTGCCGGCCCGCGGCGAGCCAGGCGTCGCATGCCGGCTTGGCGTTGCAAAAAACGCAGCGGCGCGCCGCTGCGGCCGTCGAATAGAGGTCGCTCGCTTCGTCCGGCATTCGCCCGCCGCCGCGCTCGAGCACGTCCGCGAGGCGCAGGCGGCGTTCTTCGTGCAAGGCATCGTGCCAGATTCTCTTCAGGGCGGTCATGACCATGTCGGTCTCCTTTGACTGCGAGAATAGGCGCTGCGGCCCGCCATCCTTTGACGTACATCAATCCCCATGGATAAGTCGGACGGGTCCTGAAGCATGCCGCCGCGCTGGCGCCTGACGCTGCTGTTGCTGGGCTTCGTGTCGCTCGTGCTCGGCGTCGCGGGCGGACTGGCGCGCCTCACGCCGTTGCCGGTATCGATCAGCGCGCTGGCGCTGCATGGCCCGCTCATGGTGTCGGCGTTTTTCGGCACCGTCATCACCCTGGAGCGCGCGGCGGCGCTCGGCAAGCTGTGGGGCTACGCGGCGCCGATGGCCGCGGCCCTGGGCGGCGTGCTGCTGCTCGTGGGCCTGCCTTTCGAGGGCTTCGTCAGCATGGCGCTGGCCGCGGCGGTGCTGGTGGCGGCGAACATCGTCGTTTTCAACCGGCAGCGCTCCCTGGAAACGGGCGCGCTGCTTGCCGGCGCCGCGGCCTGGCTGGTCGGCAACCTCGGGCTGCTGGCGGGAATCCCCGCGGTCCCCTGGTGGATCGCCTTCTTCGCGCTCACCATCGGCGCTGAGCGCCTCGCGCGTTCACGCGATGCGAAGGGAGGCGCCGGTGCGCGGCTGATGTTCCTGCTCATCGCGTCTGCCCTGCTGGTCGCGCCGCTCGAGCCGCGCTACCTCGGCGTGGCGCTGGTGCTGCTCGCCCTGTGGCTTTTCGCCTTCGACCTGGCGCGCGTCACCGTGCGGCAGGTGAAGCTGCCGCGCTACGTGGCGGTATGCCTGCTCGCCGCCTATTTCTGGCTCGCGCTGGGCGGTGCGCTCATCGCCCTTTCCGTCGCCTACGACGCGGCGCTGCACGCCATCTTCGTCGGCTTCGTGTTGTCCATGGTGTTCGCACAGGCGCCGGTGGTGCTGCACGCGCTGCTGGGCGTGCAGCTTGCGTACCACCCCGCGCTGTACGCGCCGCTCGTGCTGCTGCACCTCTCGCTCGCCGTGCGCGTCGCGCTGTCGGTCGAGCTGGGCGCCTGGGGCAACGCCGCGGCGGTTGCGCTTTTCATCCTTACCGCGGCGGCCCTGGTGCTGACTCGGTCCGCTGCGCCGTCAAGGTAAGCCGCTCGACGATCGCCTCGGTCACCCGGGTCACCTGCGGGTCCAGGTGCGCCGCGACCTCCTGCTTGACCGTGGCGTACGTCGCCTGCCGGGCTTGCTCCAGCTTGGATTCGGGCAGGGCGAAGGCGACCAGCGCGGCCGGCAGCAAGCGGCGCTTCATGGCGGCGTTCACCTTGTCGCGCCCTATGAGGTAGCCGGTCCCGGCGAGCGCCAGCCCGGCGAAGCTGGCGGCGATGCGCTCGCCATGGTGCAGCCGGCTGCCGCCCGGCAGGCGGTTCGCCCAGCGGTTCCACGCGGACCAAAGGTCCCGCACCAGCAGGCGAAGCAGCCCGGCGCGCGGGGTGTGGACCGCACGCCATGCGAACACGGCGTACGCCGCCAGGTTCCACGCGATGAGCAGCACGAGCGGGTTGTAGACGACGTGGACGAGGCCGCTGGGTCCGAGGAAGTTCAACAGCGCGCCGGCGAGGGCCGCGATCGCCACCACGGCGCTGAGCGAGGTTTCCGGCAGCAGGCCGATGCGCGCCCAGGCCTTCAGGGAGGCCGGCAGTCGCAGGAAAAGGTAGGCCGAGCGCCGCTCGATCAGCTCGCGGTCGTCACGCGCATTGGCGGCCGCCAGCGCCGCCGCCGAGCGCACCTCGGGGGCGAAATAAGCGGGGTCGTGCTCCTCCACCGAGCGCACGAGGAGCAGCGTCGCCAGGTTGCGTTCCTGCCAATGCGAGGTGGCCATGGCAGCCGCAGCATAACCGGCCTGGGTTTGCGCTGGATCAAGGCGCGGCGGCGCCGGCCGGGTAGCGTCAGCTCATTGGAGGATGCATACGAGCCTATCCACGCTAATCGTTCTCGCGCTCGCCGCGGCGCTCGCCGGCGCGCTGATCAGCCTGCTTCTGGAGTGGCGCCGCGTGATGAGCGGCGAGCTGCCCATCCGTAAAGCACCTGCCACCGGACCCGGGAACAAAGCCTGCTTCCCGCACGCGGGATGGGCGCGAACCCGGAGAGGTGCATGACTGAAAAAATTACGCGGCGGGAGTTCATGCTTTCCACGGCCGCGGTCGGCGCGGGCGTCGCCATGCCGGCTTACGCCCAGAACGTCGTGACCAACGCCGAGGCGACGCGCCTGAAGTGGTCGAAGGCGCCGTGCCGCTTCTGCGGCGTGGGCTGCGGGGTCAACGTCGCGGTCAAGGATGGGCAGGTGGTGGCCACGCACGGCGACCCGCAGGCCGAGGTCAACCGCGGCGTGAACTGCGTGAAGGGCTACTTCCTGTCCAAGATCATGTACGGCGAGGACCGGCTGACGCAGCCGCTCTTGCGCATGAGGAACGGCCGCTACGACAAGGAAGGGGAGTTCCAGCCGGTGTCGTGGGACCAGGCCTTCGACATCATGGCCGAAAAGTGGAAGGCGGCGCTCAAAGCGAAGGGGCCCTCCTCGGTCGGCATGTTCATGTCCGGCCAGTCCACCATCTGGGAAGGCTACGCCGCGGTGAAGCTGATGAAGGCAGGCTTCCGCTCGAACAACATCGACCCCAACGCGCGCCACTGCATGGCGAGCGCGGCGGTGGCGTTCATGCGCACCTTCGGCATCGACGAGCCGATGGGCTGCTACGACGACATCGAGCACGCCGACGCCTTCGTGCTGTGGGGCTCGAACATGGCGGAGATGCACCCCATCCTGTGGCAGCGCGTGGCCGACCGGCGCCTGGGGCATCCGCACGTGCAGGTGGCGGTGCTGTCCACCTTCGAGCACCGCAGCTACGAGCTCGCCGACCTCGCGCTCACCTTCCGCCCGCAGACCGACCTCGCGATCCTCAACTACATCGCCAATTACATCATCCAGAACAAGGCGGTGAACCGCGACTTCGTCTCGAAGCACGTGGCGTTCCGTTTGGGCAATGACGACATCGGCTACGGCCTGCGGCCCGAGCACGCGCTGCAGAAGAAGGCGAAGAACGCCGCCGACGCCGGCGGCTTCAAGCCGATCTCGCTCGACGAGTTCGCACGCTTCGTCTCGAAGTACGACCTCGCCTATGCCGCGAAGATGTCGGGCGTGGAGCCCGAGCGCCTGCGGCGCCTGGCGCAGCTCTACGCCGACCCCAAGGTCAAGGTGATGTCGTTCTGGACCATGGGATTCAACCAGCATACGCGCGGCGTATGGGCGAACCACATGGTCTACAACCTGCATCTGCTCACCGGCAAGATCTCCACGCCGGGCAACAGCCCGTTCTCGCTCACCGGCCAGCCCTCGGCCTGCGGCACCGCGCGCGAGGTCGGCGTGTTCTCGCACCGCCTGCCGGCCGACATGGTGGTGACCAACCCGAAGCACCGCGCCATGACCGAGGAGATCTGGAAGCTGCCGCCGGGCACGATTCCGGAGAAGCCCGGCTTCCACGCCGTGCTGCAGAGCCGGATGCTGAAGGACGGGCAGCTCAACTGCTACTGGACGCAGACCACCAACAACGTACAGGCCGGGGCGAACTCGCTGCAGGAGACCTGGCCGGGGTTTCGCAACCCGGCCAACTTCATCGTGGTGTCGGACGTCTACCCGACCGTCACCACGGCCGGCGCCGACCTCATTCTTCCCAGCGCCATGTGGGTGGAGAAGGAAGGCGCGTTCGGCAACGCCGAGCGGCGCACGCATTTCTGGCAGCAGCTGGTCAACGCGCCCGGCCAGGCGCGCTCCGACCTGTGGCAGATCATGGAGTTCTCCAGGCGCTTTCGCATGGAGGAGGTCTGGCCGGCCGACCTGCTGGCGAAGAAACCAGAGTACGGGGGCAAGACGCTGTTCGATGTCCTCTTCCGCAACGGGCAGGTGGACGCCTTTCCGAACTCGCAGCTCAATGCGGGCTACGAGAACCACGAGGCGAAGCTCTTCGGCTTCTACGTGCAGAAGGGGCTGTTCGAGGAGTACGCGAAGTTCGGCCGCGGCCACGGCCATGACCTCGCGCCCTTCGACACCTACCACAAGGTGCGCGGGCTGCGCTGGCCGGTGGTCGACGGCAAGGAAACGCTATGGCGCTTCCGCGAGGGCGCCGATCCGTATGTGAAGAAAGGCACCGGCTTCCAGTTCTACGGCAACCCGGACAACAAGGCCTACGTCTACGCGCTGCCCTACGAGCCGGCGGCCGAGGAGCCCGACCGGGAATACCCGCTGTGGCTGGTGACCGGGCGGGTGCTCGAGCACTGGCATTCGGGCTCGATGACGCGCCGCGTGCCCGAGCTGCACCGCGCCTTCCCCAACGCCGTGGTGTACCTGCACCCGGAGGACGCCAAGCTCTACGGGCTGCGCCGCGGCGACGACGTGGAGCTCGCCTCGCGCCGCGGCACCATGCGCAGCCGGGTCGAGACGCGCGGGCGCAACAAGCCGCCGCGCGGCGTGCTGTACGTGCCCTGGTTCGATGCCAGCCAGCTCATCAACAAGCTCACGCTCGACGCCACGGATCCGATCTCGCTGCAAACGGATTTCAAGAAATGCGCCTGCAAAATCTCGCGGGTTTGACGTTACTGGTCGCCGTTTTTTCCGCCTGGGGCGCTCCAGGCGATGACCCCCTTCGCTCTGTTCCCGTCCCCGAGGAAACCCGTCCCGCGCCTATGGTGCAGACCGAGAACAACGACAAGAAGCGCGTGCGCTCCTACGCCATGCAGCCGCCCACCATCCCGCACAAGACCGACAACTACCAGGTCGACCGCTTCGCCAACCGCTGCATGATGTGCCACGCGCGCACCCGCGCCCCCGAGACGCAGGCCACGCCGATCAGCCTCACGCATTACATCGATCGCGACGGCAACTTCCTCGCCGACGTGTCGCCGCGGCGCTATTTCTGCGACCAGTGCCACGTGGTGCAGATGGAGAGCGACCCTTCGGTAAAGAACCGCTTCCGCGATGTCGAGTCGATGATCCGCAAGAAAAAGTAGCGCATGCGCGACCTGCTCCGGCGGTACTGGCGCACGATCACGCGGCCGAGCGCCTTCTACAGCCTCGGCTTCCTGGTGGTGAGCGGCTTCATCGCCGGGGTGATTTTCTGGGGCGGCTTCAACACCGCCATGGAGCTCACCAACACCGAGCAGTTCTGCATCGGCTGCCACGAGATGCGCGACAACGTGTACCAGGAGATCCAGCCCACCATCCACTTCACCAACCGCTCCGGGGTGCGCGCCAAGTGCTCCGACTGCCACGTGCCCAAGGACTGGACGCACAAGATGGCGCGCAAGATGCAGGCTTCCAAGGAAGTGTGGGGCTGGATCTTCGGCACCATCAGCACGCGCGAGAAGTTCCTGGACAAGCGCCTGGAGCTCGCGCGGCGTGAGTGGGCGCGCATGAAGGAGAACGACTCGCTCGAGTGCCGCAACTGCCACGAGTTCCAGAGCATGGACTTCACGCGACAGGCGAAGCGCGCCGCCGAGGCCCACTCCACCTCGCTGCGCTCGGGCGAGAAGACCTGCATCGACTGCCACAAGGGCATCGCCCACCGGCTCCCCGACATGGCGCGGCAATGATCCTGGACGACGACAAGCAGCGCAAGACCGAGGAGTTTCGCAGCTGGCTGTTCCTCACCGCGGTGATGGCGCCGGTGCTCGCCGTGCTGATCGTGTCGGGCTACGGCTTCGTGGTGTGGATGCTGCAGGCCTGGCAGTTGATGTAGGTCAAAGGCCGCCGGCCAAGCTCGGTCATGCTGCCGGCATGAAGATCGTTTTGCGGCCGATCCCGGTGGTCTACGCCTGCAAGGGCTGCGAGCACGAGCTTGCCGCCCGGCGCGTGGTCGCGGAAGTCGACCGGCGCGGGCTCGCCGAAGGCGCCATTGCCGGCAGCGGCGCGGCGAAGGCGCGCTCGCGCTACCCGGTGTACGTGGTCGAGGGCTGCGGCAAGTGCTGCGCCGCCCAATGGCTCGCCGGCTACGGGGTCAAGCCGCAGCGCAGCTTCGTGCTCGATCCGGCCACGGATACCGTCGCCCAGACGGAACGCATCGCCGGAGCAATCGGGCTCTGACCCCGATTGCGTAATCGGGGTCAGAGCCCAATGGCACTACCTTAAGGTAGGCCATGGGGATGGGGTTAAGAGGGCTGAGAGCCGGGCATGGCTATCATGGTGGTGTCTGAAATCACGATAACAACCATGGAGGATCAGCCCTGATGGAGACT
>CBDDSA010000186.1:0-6972 GCA_965233185.1 uncultured bacterium | reverse complement strand
ACCAGCCGCCGGTGGCAGTGGTGCGGCTTGTCCTCGCTGCAGAGGAGGCACCCCTCCTCGAGCAGGCTCCTGGGAACCGTCTTCTCGATCTGCCGGCTCCTCATCAGCTCGAGGAACTTCCGCTCGTACACCGCCCAGTCGCCCTTGTTCTTCTTGTACTCGTCCAGGATGTCCTGCGTCGGGGCGAGCTCCGGGACGTGCGCGTACTCCATGCCGCAGAGCTCCTTCACGAAGTACGCGAGGTCCTTCTTCTTCGCGAAGCCGGCGAGCTGTGAGACATTGTTGAGCCGCACGTCCACCAGCCGCTTTGCCCCCGATCCCTTGAGCAGGCCGAAGAACTTCTCCGCGCTCTTGCCCGTGAAGCCGATCGTGAAGAGGTTCACGACTGCCCCTCGTCCACATAGGCCACCTTCCCCGCCTGCCCCCTCACCGCCTCCTCTTCCAGCTCCTCGCCGGATCGGAACATGTCCTCGCGCGGCAGCCCGACGAGGTCGAGCAGTCTTTGCATCGCCTCGCCGTGCGGCTCGACGTGCCCGTCGGCATGGATGTGGCCCACCCGCTCGCCCGCCTTGTCCAGCGCACGCGCTACGAGCAGCGTCCGGTGGCACTCCAGCGGCTCCTTTTCCGCGCACATCAGCGCGATGCGGTACTGGCCCGTACCCTTGCGCACGCGCTCGATACCGTCCCGGAAGCTCTCCGTCCTCGCCACCCGGTCGTACTGGATCCGCCCGTCCTCGTAACAGCCCTTGTCCGGCGAGCGCCCGCCCAGTTCCTTGCCGAGAAAGATGTACGCGATCCCCGCGTCCTTGAGCGAGCGCTGCAGCTCCTCCTTGCTGAACTGCGGGTTATGCCGGCTGAACGGGCTGGAGCGCACGTCCGCCACCGCCGTCACGCCGTTCCGGCGCAGAAGGTCCAGGAACCGCTCGATCGGGTGGTTCGAGTGCCCGATGGTGAGAATTTCGCGCGCTTCGCTCATGGCCTCGGGATGATAGCTGCGATGAGCTTGTAGCAATTGCCCTTGTACGGCTCACCAATGCTGATCGTGAGACAGCACTCGCCGATCGCGTACTCCCCTTCCCCCTTCGCCTTGTAGGTCCTCTCGACCGGATCGGTGACCCACAGCCAGTAGTCCTCGCCCCGATGCCGGAACTGCCCCTGCACCCGGACCTTGTTGCTGCCGAAATCCGCCCCGGGGCGGAACACGCGCAGGCGCAGCGCCTTTACATGGATCAGTACGAGCGAGCTCTTCAGCTTCTTCGCCGTTTCTAACGAGATCTGATCATTCCTGCCGTTCCACGTGCTCGACTCGTTGACCCACAGCCGTGCCGGATCCTCCGCGAGCGCCACGACCTGCTTCCAGTCGAGCCGGCCAACCTTCTTCCAGTACACCTCCGGATCGAGCAGCCAGTTCTCCTGCTGGCAGTGCTTCGGCTTCGCCTTGAGAAGCGGCACGTCGATCACGTCCAGCACGCGCGGATCACTCCCATCCTCATACTCCCGCTCGTACTCCGACACCTCCTCCTCCGGCCGCGCGCTCACCGGCCGCACCCACTCCCCCGCCTTCTTCCCGTCCCACACCCGCCCCGCGATACACCGCCCCGACAGCTTCCGCGAATTCGCCAGACACACGATCCGCTTCGTCGGCATGCCTAGATGAGATCCGCCTGCGCCGGCGCCGCCTTCGCCCCCTCCTGCGCGATGCGCACGATCTCCGGCCAGCTCTGCACCAGCGCGTTGTACGACAGCGCCTCCGCCGCGCGCTTCTTCCGCTCGCAGAGCGTGTACAGGCGATAGCAAAGCTCGCGGGCAACTTCGGCCTTGGCACCCAGCTTCGCCACGAGCTCCGCTGCCGCCGCCTCGCCGCCAGCCTCAAGTGCTCGGATAAGCTGGTGGACGCTCTCCCACGCCGTCAGCCGCGGATCCGTAGCCGGATCCCAATTCGACGAAAGATCCTTCGGCCTGAGCAACTTCACCTTGCCCCGCTTCGATTCAACGATGCCTGCCTCCACCATGCCGCCGACACTTGTGTTCTTCGATTTGGAGAGCTGCTCCGCCACGCCATACTCGCCCTCAGCAAACCCCACCTGCTCAAACCAGGTCAGCGCCCAGCGAGTATCCGCGTCGAAGTCCCCCTCCTGCTCCGCCAGCGCCTCGTCGAGAGTCTGATTGATGAGCGCCAGCGCCTCGCGCACGCTCAGTGTCTTACCCTCAGCGTCGAGTACGTTCGCATAACGCGTATACACCGCCATCCCCGGACCAATAGCGGCCTGCGCAAGATCTACCGGCGCAATGTTGCCGCGCTGGAGGTGGGCGAGCGCCTGCGGCAACTCAGCCTTGAGTGTCGCGAGGAACTCGCGGCGGGTGGCGTTGGGGGCGGAGGTTTTGCGCGGGCGGCAAACGAGAATAATGCTGGAGGCGAGGGCGTTGGCGCCCGAGCCAATCATCCGGTTGCCGAGTTCGGTGCGCATTGGCCAAGTGCCACTGATCGCGAAGCCGGCCTCGATGACGGCGGCCAGGAAGGTGTCCCAGCCGGTGCTGGCGGTGCCGTCAGCGCCGTCGCTCTCGGTCTGTTTGAAGGCGTAGTAAATGGTGACCGGAAAGGCCGGATGTACCTGCTCGGCGAGCCGGTGCATGGCCTGCGTCATGCCGTCGAGGAAAAAGGACTCGGCCTTCTCCTTGCTGCCGTGACGGTAGGGCGTGGCTACCAATTCTTCTGCTTTGGGCACGGCGAGCGTCGCGAATAGGTCTGGGAAAACGGGACGCAGCGAGCGACGCAACCAGATGTAGAAGAAATCCGACAGATCAGCGTAGCCGATGTTGTCGTAGTAGGGCGGGTCGGTGGAGACGAGCTTGTCTTTCGTGGACGATTGGGTCGTTGCATCAAGTTGCTGACTAGAACCGAACGAAGAGCCGTAGCCTGCGGCAACCCCTTCGATGCTCTCAGCAGTCCAAGTGACCGCACCAACGAAACTGCCCGTACCATCGAGCAGCGTGTTTAGCTCTGCGTAATCCCATGTCATGGGTAGGCTCTGCCGCGCGAACGTGTTGCGCGTGGAATCGCGCTCGGTAAACCACGTGCAGATCGTCGAACCTCTGTCGGCAAGCTTCGATATGGCAAACGCCAAGTACACCCCGACCGCCTCCGCGTAGGCGGTGGCGCCGGTGCCGCCGTCGCGCAGGGGCTTCGCGTCACCGGGGAGGCCAACTTGCCGCGCATCGCGCTCTACCCGCTTCTGGACTTCCTGCACTAGGTCGGAGAAGGTCGTCAATGCCACGAGTTGTCGGCGAGTGAAGAGGTCAGCAAAGGTCATCAACCCATAATTCGGAGTCTTAAAGTCGCGCGGGTTTTCGGGCAGCACCACGTCCGGACTCCATTCCGGCCTCGCCTTCAGCGCAACGGCCTCGTGCTCTGGCGTAGGAGCCAGATAAACGCGCCCGCGGTTGCCCTCTGCAACGATCGCCATTAGACGCACGCCCATGTCCCCGGCCTTGCCCTGCTCTCGGATATGGTCGTACGGAACCGGAGTACCCGACATCACACAACGGAATGCAGCACGCTTACCCAAAGTGGTCCCGAGCTTCGCTGCCTCCGCATCTTTCGGCTTTCCCACCTTCACGGTAAAGCGATAATCCCCGCTCTCGATCACGGGCTCGACGTAGGTCTCCTTTCCCGGCTTGGTCGAGAGCATGAAGGTGGATACGAGTGGCACATCGACCTTCGCGAAAGCGGGGTTGGGACTCTTCACCGTGCGCGCCCAGAGCCAGGCGATGACCATCAACTTCTCACCAACTAGGGGCTTGAGGTCCTTGCGGTCCTTTGCCATGTCGGCGGTGATTTCGACCTTCGGGTAGAGGTGGCCGATGCGCTTCTCGGCTTCGTCGCGCATCCACTGACCGTAGTAGCGCACGTCCTCGGCGAGGCCCTGCGCGCCCTTCCATTCGCGGGCGAGCAGGGTCTTCTCGCGGCGCGACTCCGGGTTGACGGGCGGTTTCCCCGCAAACTTGGGCGGGATTTCGATCATTGCCTTGTTGATGAGAACGGCGACGGGGTTGAGGTCGCTCGCATAGGCTTCCAGGCCGAGGCGCTGGGCTTCGAGCGGCAGGGCGCCGCCGCCGGCGAAGGGGTCGTGGAAGGCGGGGAGCTTGTTGCGATTGAAGAGCTCCTTGGCGCGCGGATGGTCGGCGTTCGCGGCGCAGGCGCGGCGCCAGCTTTCCCAGATTTCGTTGCGCGCGGCTTGAAGCACCTTCTCGTTGGTGGTGTTTTCCCACCGCACGAGGTCTTCGATGATGCGGAAGAGGCGCTGACGCTCTTTTTCCTGCTTCTTCTCCGTCGGGAAGAGGTCCGGATGCGCGGAGGGGTCGTCCACCATCTGCGCGAAGATCACGGCGCGGGCGGCGGCGAGGGGGCGGCGCGCCCACCAGAGGTGAAGCGTGCTGGGGTGGCCGTGGCGGATGGACTTTTCGCGCGCGGAGGCCTTGTTGATGGCTTCCAGCGGCAATGCGACTTCGATGAGCTTCTTGGCGATCTTTGCCACCGCTTACGGAGTAGAGGTCTGTTTAAGGAAAATCGGAACGCCACAGATGCACGGCGCGTGCTGCGAGCCTGCGCTGGCGTTCGTCGAGCAGTGCGGGAGTCCACTCTTGGGGCGCGAGCGCAGCGACTTCCCGGGTGATGGCATAGGCGCTGCGCTGGTATTCCGCAAGTTTCGCCTGGAAATCGGCATTGCCGACCCGCCTGTTGGCGCCGGGCTCGAGCAGAGTCAGATTGCCGAGCCGGTAGACAGCCATCTCCCATCTTTCTCGCGGGAAAGTCGCTTCCCAGGCCTCGGCTGGATTCTCGGGAAGCATGTGCTCGATGGTCGCCGGGTCGGTATCGGGATCGACCGCTCGGTTCGATGCATCCTGTTCGAGCCTGCTGAGAATGTACTTGGCGAGCTTTTTGCGCTGCCCGCTCGTGTCCACCACGAAGCGCACGAAGTCCTGCTCGAATTTGCCGTCTTCGACATAGATCGGCCGCAAATGCTGGAACACGGCACCCGGGTTGGTCGCCGCTCCGTCCAGCACGGCTTTCGCCGCTCGGTGGTAGACCGGCTCGAGCGCATTCGTATTCAGTCCGCTGACCACGGAATAGCGGAAAGCCAACGTAGCGACAAGCTTCAGTACGCGGGCGAATTCCTGACGGTCAAACCGTTCCCATGCGGCGAACAGCAACGGGGTCATCTGCCGTACGCGGAAAAGCTGAAGCTCGCGCACGAACGGCTTCGCCTCCGGCGTTTCGGCCCAGTAGCCGTGATTTGGATCCGAAAGCGCGGCGAACAGCTCGGCCCGGCGCTCCAGCGCATCCATGAGAGCGAACACCTGCGGCGCAGCACCTACCCGGGTACGAACCATCTGGAAGAGACGCTGGCTTCGCACGCGCGGCTCCTCGCATAGCAGGTGGTAGCGGAGGAACTCGGGAAAGCGCTCCTGTTGCACCGTGGCGATGAGCGCCCTCCAACGCCGGCCGAGCGCATCGAGGTCCGCGGGCACCCGAAGCCGCGAGAAAAGATAGTTTTTCAGCAGATCCGTGGAGGAGAGCTCCAGACCACGCGCATTGAGCGTTTCGAACACGGTGTAGGCGTTCAGCTCGTCGTCCACCGTGATGAGAATGAACATGAGCTGTCGGCCCGCGGTCTCCGCCAGCAATCCGGCAAGGCTGGCTCCATCCCTGCCGATTGCAGCGTTTTCCTCGAGCTGTGCCCGGAAATAAACGAAGCATTCCCACAGCAGCCGGTTCGACTTTGGCAGGCCTCGCGGGTTGAGCGGCGCTCTCAGTTGGACGAGGTAGTCCTGGTAGAACGCATCGTCCGTACTGTTCAAAAAGAGCTTGCTGCTCTCGACCAGGGACGCGGGATCTTTCTCTCCGACGAAGCGGCTCCGAATGGCCGCGGCGCGTTCGCGGTTCGCCTCGGCATCCGTGCCGGCCTCGGCCAGGCGCTGCAATTGTTGAATGGCAGCGAGAGCGAGAATGCTTAGGGTGGCGAGTCGCTGCTGTCCGTCGATGATGAGAAATTCACGGTCGCTCTTCCCCTCGACGACCAGGGCGCCCATGTAATGGCGGTCGTCGGGCTTGACGCGAAGCTCTACGATGTCGTTCCACAGATCTTCCCATTGCTCTTCTTCCCACGAGTAGTCGCGCTGATATGGCGGCACGCGGTACACGCGCCCGTTCCCAACGAGCTCCAGAAAGTTAGTGGTCCGGGTATTGAGAAGATTTGTCTTGGCCATAGGCGATCACACCGCAGCTAAGGATTCCATCCTACCCGCATTGAAGCGACCTCTCCTCGACCCTCCCAATATGGTCACGACGGAGCCTCGGCTCGGCGCAGGAGCTCCGCGAAGTCGTAGTTGACGCTCGTCACGTAGAAGTCGGGCTCGCGCTGGAAGGGACGGCGCAGGTAGCGCGCGCGGTGGCTGTCGCCGTCCATGAACTCGACCATCGCGAGGATGAAGTCGTCGGGCTTGTTGAACGAGTAGAGGATTTCGTTGCGCGTCACGGTGAGGGTGGCGGCGCCGCTCACGCGGCCTTTGACTTCGAGGAAGCGCAGGCGTCCGGTCTTGGGGTCGCGGCTTTCGATGTCGTAGCCGAGCTTCTCGAATTCGCGATCGGTGGGCTCGAAGCCGAGCTTGCGCTCGATGGCCATGACGATTTCGCGCGCGCGGGCGGCGGCGGCCTGGGTGTCGGGGGATTCGACGCCGGGGGGAAGCGCCTGGCCGGTCATCTTGGCGATGAGCCCCGCGGGCGCGACGACGAGGCCGCCGAGGACGACGGGCGGGACGGCGGAGAGCTGGGCCTCGCGGTCGAGGTCGGCGAGGCGCTTTTCGAGGCGGCCCTGCAGCTCGTCGGCGCGCTTGCGCGCTTCCTGGGAGTTGAGGCGCGCGTTGGTGCGACCGGCCTGTTCCTGGAGCTGAAGCTCGGCGGCACGGTGGTCC
>CBDDSA010000185.1:0-2538 GCA_965233185.1 uncultured bacterium | reverse complement strand
GTTTGCCGCCACCGATCTCGCGCGCCTCGCGCGCGAGGTGGTCGGCCGCTACGCCGCGCAGGCCGAGGCCCAGGACCTGGACCTGGGCGCCGATGCGCCCGCCGCCGCGCCCATGCTGGGCAGCGAGCCGCAGCTGCGCTCGCTGATCGAGAACCTGGTCGACAACGCGCTGCGCTACGCGCCGCGCGAGAGCGCGGTCACCGTGTCGGTGCGGGTGCACGAAGACGCCATCGAGCTCGCGGTGGTCGACGCCGGCCGCGGCATCCCGGCCGCCGAGCGCGAGCGCGTGTTCGAGCGCTTCCATCGCGTGTCCGGGGATCCGACGCGCGGCAGCGGCCTGGGGCTTGCCATTTCGCGCGCCATCGTGGAGCGCCACCAAGGCAGCATCGCGCTCGCGGATGCGCAGCCAGGAGCGGCGATGCCGGGCCTCGCGGTGCAGGTGCGTTTTCCCCTTGCCCCGGCGGCGCGCGCGCCCGCCGAAGGCCCGTTTAAGTCTTCCTTAAGTTTCGGCGGCGCATCATGAGCTGCGGCCGTACCGGCGGGTGCAATGCGGGTGGCTCTTTCCTCTGGGTGGGATTTCCTGTTTCCCACAAGTGTTGAGCCCGCCGGCCACGGCCGTTTTTCTTTCGAATAGAGGCCCCGACCCCTGAAGAAGCGCATAGGCAGCCGGCCGGGCCGGCTCATCGTCGTGTCCAACCGGCTTCCGTTCTCGTTCGGCCGCGCCGGCGGGCGCTGGCGCGCCGAGCCGGCGAGCGGCGGGCTGGTGACGGCGCTGCTGCCGGTGCTGCGCAACCGCGGCGGCACCTGGGTGGGCTGGACCGGCGCCTCAGGCACGGCCAAGGAATTCGGGCCGGCGCTCGCCGGCATGAGCCGCGAGGCCGGCTACACGCTGGTCCCGGTGGCCCTCGACGACAGCGAAGTGCGCAATTTCTACCTCGGCTTTTCCAACGAGGTGATCTGGCCGCTGTTCCACGACCTCGCCTCGCTTTGCAACTTCGACGCCGAGTACTGGCGCACTTACTGCAAGGTGAACCAGAAATTCGCGCGCGCGGTGCACGCCCGCGCCGACGCTCGCAGCTTCGTGTGGGTCCACGACTACCATCTCATGAACCTCGCCGCCGAGCTGCGCCTCGCCGGCTCGCGGGCGCGCCTGGGGTTTTTCCTGCACATTCCGTTTCCGCCGCCCGACATTTTCCTCAAGCTGCCGTGGCGCCGGCCGCTGCTGCAGGCGCTGCTCAGGTTCGATCTGCTGGGCTTTCAGACGGCGCGCGACCGGCGCAATTTCGCCGCCTGCGTGCAAGCAGTCGGGCTGGATGCGCGCGGCACGCTGGTGGGCGACTTTCCCATCAGCATCGACTTCAACGCCTTCATGCGCCGCGCCGCCGCGCCGGACGTGGCGGCCAAGGCGCAGGAGCTGCACCGGCTGCTGCCCGACCGGCGCCTCATCCTGGGCATCGACCGGCTGGATTACACCAAGGGCATCCCGCAGCGCCTGGCGGCCTTCCACCACCTGCTTACCCGCTACCCCGAGATGCGCGGGCGCGTGTCGCTCATGCAGGTGGTGGTGCCCAGCCGCGAGGACATCGGCCAGTACCACCGCCTGCGCACCGAGATCGAGCAGCTCGTGGGCAAGATCAACGGCGCCTATGCGCGGCCCGGCGGCTGGGTGCCGGTCTGGTACGAATACCGCAATTTGAGCCGCCTGGAGCTGCTCGCCTATTACCGCGCCGCGGATATCGCGCTGGTCACCCCGCTCAAGGACGGCATGAACCTCGTCGCCAAAGAGTATTGCGCGTGCAGCATCGAGGAAGATTGCGTGCTCATCCTGTCGGAGTTCGCCGGCGCGGCGGCGCAGCTCGCGCCCGACGCGCTGCTGGTCAACCCCTACGACATCGAAGGCGTCGCCGCCGCGATCCGCGAGGCCTATGCCATGCCGGCGGCCGAGCGCGCCGCGCGCATGCGCCGCATCCGCCGCGCGATCCGCCGCCAGGACGTGTTCTGGTGGGTCGACTCGTACCTGCGCGCCGCCATTACCAAGGACCTGCGCGCGTTCCCGCGGGCTGAAGTCGCCGCCGAGGCCGAAGAGCCGCCGGAGCTGCAGCTGCCCCTCTGATGGACGATTCGGCCTTTTCCGACGAGTTCTGCCGCTTCATCCAGACCGTGCTGCCCTCCGTGGATGCGGCCGAGCTGCTGCTCGCGCTGTTCGAGCAGGCCGATACCTGGTGGGCGCCCGCGGTGCTCGCGGCGAAGCTGCGCCCGGCCTCGTCGATCAGCGACGCCGAGGCGGTGCGCTACCTCGACCACTTCCAGGCGCGCGGCCTGATCGCGGTGGGCCCGGACAAGCGCGTGCAGTTCCGGCCCGCGAACGAGGCGCTGCACGACCAGGTGCGCACCCTCGCGCAGGCCTACAAGGAGCGCCCGGTGACGCTGATCCGCGTGATCTACGCGCTGCGCGACACCAAGATCCAATCGTTCGCCGACGCCTTCAGGCTCAGGGGACGCTGATCGATAGTGAGACGCAAATCGGGGTCAGAGCCC
>CBDDSA010000184.1:0-2794 GCA_965233185.1 uncultured bacterium | reverse complement strand
CACCGAGCCGTCCACGTCGCGCCACTGGTTGAGGTGGCCGATGCCGGCGGCGCTGCGCCCGATCGTCTCGATGGGCAGCACCACCTCGCGCACCGGGACCGGCGACTGGCTGCCGCTCACCTGCTTCAGCGCGTTGCGCGTGACGTAGTCGGGGAGCGCGCGGTCCGGCTTGCCGAGCGCGTCGCCGATCGCGAAGAGCATCGGCTGCACGACGTTTCCGGCGGCGGCGAAACTCTGCGCCAGCTTGCGATCGGTGTTGAGCTTGGTCTCGGCTTCCTTCAGCAGGTCGACGAAGGGCGAGGGGGCCCCTGCCTCGCCCTGCGGCGCCAGCTCGAGCAGCTTGGTGATGTAGAGGTAGCCGGGATCGATCTGCGGCTCGCTGTAGAGCACCGTGTTGCCGATCACCTTGACCTTGGCCGCGGCGAGCCGCTCGGTCATCGTCGCCATCACCTCGCGCGACCACGGCCAGCGCCCGATGTTCGCGAGCGAAGCTTCGTCGACGGCGATGATGGCGATGCGGTCCGAAGGCGTGCGGGTGGTGGCCGCCACCCCCAGGTCGTAGGCCTTGCGCTCGAGACTGGGGATCAAGTCCGAGGTGTGGCTGAAGATGGCGAACAGCACCACCACGCCGACCCCGAGAAACCAGTCCGCCCTCCAGAAACCGGATTTCATGCCGCGCTGCGCCTCCCCTTTTTGCTTTTTCCGCGCCCTTGCGCAAGCGCGCCCCGAAAAATTTTACGCTACGGCTCCGGGCTGTAGGGAATTGTTGCTATGCAGCAATCATTCCGGGCTTGATCGCTCCGCTGGAGAGCAGCTCGGCGGCCGCGACTTTTTTCCCGTCGCCGAGCTTGGCGCGCTGGACCTCAATGCGCCCGCCCTGCGCCGTGTTCTGGGTGCTCTGGGCGCCGACTCCCACGACTTCGCCAATCTTGCCCTTGACGGCGCCAAAAGTGCGCACCGGGTGCTTGCGGGCGTCGAAGAGTTGTAATTCTTTCCCGTCCAGCGTGGTCCAGGCGCCGGGCGCCGGGTTGCAGCCGCGGATGGTGTTGTAGACGAAATCGACATGATTCGCCCAGTTGAGGCGCGCCTCGGCCTTGCGGCACCAGCCCTCGTAGGTCGCCCGGGACTCATCCTGCGCCACTTCCCGATGCTTGTTTCCTGCCACCAGATCCGCAGCTTCCAGCATTGCCTGGACGCCCATGGGGAATAGCCGGTCGAAATAAACCGTGCCCAGCGTGTCGTCCGGGCTGATCGGCGTCTCCTTCTGCAGGATCACCGGCCCCTCGTCCAGCCCGTCGGTCGGCCGGAAGATGGTGAGGCCGGTCTTCGTGTCGCCGCGGATGATGGGCCAGTTGATCGACGAGGGCCCGCGGTATTTCGGCAGCAGCGACGGGTGGTACTGGATGGTGCCGTGCTGCGGGATGGTGACGAAGTCCTGCGGCGCGAACTGCAGCACGAAGGCCATGATGCCGATCTCGGCGCCCAGGCCCTGCATCGCCTTTCTCGCGTCCTCGCTCTTCAGCGAGGCGAACTGGAAGACCTGCACGCCCTTTTCCTGCGCCGCGACTTTCAGCGCGTCGGGCCGCGCGCCAGGCTTCTCCGGCGCGCAGAACACGCCCGCCACCTGGTCGCCGCGCGCAAGGAAGGCTTCCAGCACCGCCTTGCCGAAATCCTGCTGTCCGACGATCGCGATCTTCATGCGGCCTTCTTCGGCGGCACCGAGAACGCGCCCGCGGCTTTCAAGGAATTGATTTTCGCCTCCTCATAGCCGAGGACCTCTTTCAGGATTTCCTCGGTATGCTCGCCGAGGGTGGGCGAGCGGTCGATCTTTGCCGGCGAGTCGGACAGCTTGATCGGCATGCCGACGTTGAACCACTTGCCGCGCTGCGGGTGGTCGAGCTCGACCCACATGTCGCGGCCGCGCACGTGCTCGTCGTTGGCGAGGTCGTCGGTGCTCATGATCGGCCCGCAGGGCACGTCGATCGGGTTGAGCAGCGCCATGAACTCGCGCTTGGTGTGGTTCTTCGCGAAGTCCGTGATCAGCTGCCACATCGCGTTCTGGTTTTTCCTCCGCTCGGCGATCTTCGCGAAGCGCGGATCGCCCGCCAGCGCCTCGCCGCCGACGAGCTTCGCCAGGTCCTCCCACACCGCTTCCTGCACCACGACGTAGAGCCAGTCGTTCGGGCCGTGCGGCTTGCAGTGGATGGCGTTGCCGAGCTGGCCGCCGCCGGAGTCGTTGCCGGCGCGCGGCACCGCGCCCATGCCCTGGTGCGTGGGCACGGAAAACTCGCTCAGGTTCTGCCGGGTCAGCCGCTGATGGTCCCGGAACTTGACGCGGCAGAGGTTCATCACGCCGTCCATCATCGCCACTTCCACGTACTGGCCCTTCCCCGTCTTTTCCGCTTGCCTCAAGGCGGCCAGGAGGCCGATCGCAAGATGCAGCCCGGTGCCCGAGTCGCCGATCTGGGCGCCGGTGACGAAGGGCGGGCCTTCGGGCACGCCGGTGGTGCTCATCGCCCCGCCCATCGCCTGCGCCACGTTCTCGTAGGCCTTGAAGTCGGCGTAGGGCCCGCTCGAGCCGAAGCCCTTGATCGAGCCCATCACGATCTTCGGGTTGATCGAGCGGATCTTCTCCCAGGGGAAACCGAAGCGCTCGAGCACGCCGGGGCCGAAGTTCTCCATGACGATGTGGCATTTCTGCAGCAGCTCGACGAACACCTGCTTGCCCTGCTCGGTCTTCATGTTGACCGTGATCGAGCGCTTGTTGCAGTTGAGCATCGTGAAGTACAGGCTG
>CBDDSA010000183.1:0-3136 GCA_965233185.1 uncultured bacterium | reverse complement strand
GCGGGCAAGCCGAACCACGGCCGCTCGGCCGAGACGCTGCCGCTCATCGAGCGCGCGATGCAGAGCCAGCGGATCGGCCTCGACTGCTATCCCTACTGCGCCTCCTCGACCATCCTCACCTACGGCCGCTCGCTCGGCGCCTCGAAGACCCTCGTCACCTGGTCGGTGCCGCACCCGGAATTCCAGGGAATGGATCTGCAGGAGATCGCAAAAAAAATCAATCTCACAGTAGAGAAAACCGTGGCGGCGCTGCTGCCGGCGGGCGCCATCTACTTCGCCATGGACGAGGCCGACGTGCAGCGCATCCTCGCCTTCGAGCACACCATGATCGGCTCCGACGGCCTGCCGCACGACGCGGCGCCGCACCCGCGCCTGTGGGGGACGTTCCCGCGGGTTCTGGGACACTACTCGAGGAGCTTGGGTCTTTTTTCTTTAGAGACTGCCGTTCACAAGATGACCGGCCTTACCGCGAAGACCTTCGGGCTCGCCGACCGCGGCGTGCTGAAGGAAGGGTTTGCTGCAGATCTCGTCGTATTCGAGGAAGGCGAAGTCGCCGAAGGCAATACCTTTCAAAAACCGATCGCGCCCGCGAAGGGCATCGACACGGTGATCGTCAACGGCGAAGCCGTCTGGCGCGGCGGGAAACCGACCGGCGCGCGGCCGGGCCGGGTGCTGGCGCGAAGCTAGCCCACCACGTTGCGCGGCGCGCCGCGCACGAAGTCCTCGACGTTGTCCATCAGCTGGTCCGCCAGGGCCTGCATCGCCTGCCGGCCCGACCACGCCACGTGCGGCGTCAGGATGAAGTTCGGCAGATCGAGCTCGAGCAGCGGGTTGCCGTCCTTCGGCGGCTCGACGGAGAGGACGTCGAAGCCCGCGCCGGCGATGGTGCCGGCGCGAAGCGCCGCCACCAGCGCGCGCTCGTCCTCCAGACCGCCGCGCGCGGTGTTGATGAGCAGCGCGCTTTTCTTCATGCGGGAAAGCTCTTTCGCGCCAATGAGATTTCTTGTGGTGAAGGTCAAAGGCAAGTGCAACGAAACGACATCTGCGCGGGCGAGCACCTCGTCCGGCGCGGTGAACTGCACGTCCGGCGCCTTGGGCGGCGCGTGGTCGGCGAAGAGGACATGCATGCCGAAGCCGCGCGCGAGGCGCGCCACGCCCTGGCCGATGCTGCCTTCGCCGAAGATGCCGAGCGTGCCGCCGTGCAGGTCCTGGACCGGGTGGCCCGAGAGGCAGAAGCGCTCGGACTGCTGCCACTTGCCCGCCTTCACGTCCGCGCGCCAGGCGAGCAGGTTCCTGCGCAGCGCGAGGATCAGGCAGAAGGCGTGCTCGGGCACGGTGTGCTCGGCGTAGCCGCGCACGTTGGAGACGACGATGCCGCGCGCCTTGCAGGCGGCGATGTCGACGTTGTCGGTGCCGGTGGCGGCCACCGCGACCATGCGCAGCTGCGGCAGCCTTGCCAGCAGGTCCTGTCGCAGCGGCACCTTGTTGACGATGGCGATGGTAGCGCGCTCGAGCAGGCGCGCCGTCTCCTCGGGCGAGGGGATGCCGGTGTGCTCGCGCCAGGCGTGCGCGAACGCCGGCCGGCGCACCTCGGCCTCGAGCGAGTCGCGCTCGAGGAAGACGATCTCTTCCACGGTCAGAGCGGGGAGAAGGAAGCGGGCACGAGGAACACGCTCTCCTGGTGCACGAGCCAGGGCAGCAGCGTCGGCACGAAGGCCTGCCACTCCTTGTCCTGCGCGAGCTTGCCGCGCTGGCCGCTGCGGTGGCCGAAGTCCTCGTAGCCCCAGAGGAACACCACCGAGTTCAGCGTCCCCGATTCCCTTGTCCAGCAGCCGGCCAGTCTCGCGTAGCGGCTGATGATGGCGAGGCCGTTCTTCTCGTAGAACTTCAGGAACTCCGGGGCCTTGCCGGGCTGCACCTGGTAGGTGCGCATCTCGTAGATCATGGAGGGATCCTAAACCATCGCCGTAAGTCGTCGAGCGACGACATGCTAGCATGCGCCCGAAACCGCTCATGCGCAGCCCCTCGCTCATCAAGGCCAAGTCCGAGCTGCTCGCCGACCGGCGCCGCTTGGCGCGGCCGCGGCGCAGCGCCAGGGCCAACCCGCGCATCCCGATGCGCGAGCGGCGCGAGCGCATCCTCGCGCAGGCGAGCGAGTTCTTCGCCGAGTACGGCCTCACCGCGCAGACGCGCGCGCTCGCCGACGCCTGCGGCATCTCGCAGCGGCTGCTCTACCGCTGCTTCCCGAGCAAGGGCGCGCTCATCCAGGAGGTATACCGGCGCGACATCGCCGGGCCCTTCCAGGCCGCCTGGCTCGCGCGCTTGGAGGACCGCAGCCGCCCCGTCGCCGAGCGGCTCAAGGAGTTCTATCGCGATTACTACGACGCGGTGCTGACGCGCCGCTGGCTGCGGCTCTTCCTCTACGCCTCGCTCGCCGAGATCGACATGGCGCCGTCCTACATCGCCGAGGTGATCACGCGCATGCTGGAGGTCATCGTCGCCGAAGCCTGCGCCGAGCGTGGCGTGCGCGCGCCGGCCTCGCGCCACATGCGCCACGAGCTGGGCTGGCTGCTGCACGGCGCCGTTTCGCACCTTGCCATCCGCCGCCACATCTACGCCAACACCAACCCGACCCCGGTCGAGGACGTGATCGCGATGCACGTGGAGCTGTTCCTGGCGGGGGTCGGGGCGGCGCTGCCGGCGAAAGGGTCGCGGGCAGCGTAAGTCGTCCGTTGACGACCAAAACCCGCTTTGCTATGGTGGACATTCCGACAAGCGAGGGGACCCCATGAAGCATTTCCAGAGACGCGACTTCCTTAAGGCATCCGCGGCGAGCGCCCTCGCCGGCAGCAGCACGCTGGGCGCACTGGGCCGTGCGTTCGCCGCCGACCCGGTCAACTTCTTCGCCTGGTCGGCCGGCGTCGACCAGGTGAAGGCGCACGTCAGCGCCTTCGAGGCGAAGACCGGCATCAAGGTGAGTTACGGCAACGCGCCCTGGGCGCAGTACCGCGACACGCTGGTCACCAAGTTCGTCGGCAAGGCGCCGCTCGACACGCTGTGGGTGTCGGATGCCTGGCTGCCCGAGTGGGCGGAGGCAGGCTGGCTCGCGCCGATCGACGGCTATCCGCAGCTCACC
>CBDDSA010000182.1:0-2539 GCA_965233185.1 uncultured bacterium | reverse complement strand
CGCTCGCGCGAGACGACGAGATAGCGATAGCCGTGCGCTTTCAGCCAGGCAAGGTTCTCCTCGGTCGCGATGCCCCGGTCCATCACCACCAGGGCGCCCGATGGGGCCTGCAGTCCCGCCAGCATCGCCTGCAGCGTGCGCGCCTCCACCGCGTTGCCGGCGAACACCTGCGAGCGCCTGACGAAGCCGCTTTGATCGAGCACCAAGCCAAGCGTGAGCAGCACGCACTCGGAGCGCTTCTCCTTGGAGTGGCCACGGGCGGCTTTTGCGCTGCCCTTCATCTCGCCCTCGAAGTAGGTGTTGGTGAGGTCATAGAGCGTGACGGTGCACTCCAAGCCAAAGAGCCCTCGCACCCGCTCGAAGAGGAACGCCTCGATCCTTGCCTGGTGGCGCAGAAGCAAGTCAGAGGCGCGATACAGCCGCATCGGCGGCATCGTCTCGAAATCGAACTCGAGCATCTCACCGAGCGCCGACTCGTTTCTCAGCCAGCGCCAGGTGGCAAGCTCGGAAGCAGGTTGCGCCATGCGTGCAATCACGTTGCCGATCGCTGCGGCGCACTGCGCGCGCTTCAAGCCCAACCGCCCAAGCTCCTGCATAAACCCGATCTCGCGCATTACCGACAGCGCCGCGTGCTCCACCCCGACCGAGCGCGGCTCGAGCACCTCCAGCGAATCCGCATCGATCTCGACGTAGACCTTCTCTTTCTTCGCCGCGGGCGCCAAGCGCAGATCCCCATGGCGCAGCAGAAGCTCCGCCGCGTACTGCTGCGCAAACCTCTCCAGTTCGGCATCCACGGGCAGCAGCCCCGCTTGACCGCCCAGAATCTCCCCGATGCGGCCACAAAGCAAAGGCCAATCGCGCTGCGCAATCGGGAAATGCCGCCCCAGATTGAGCAGCGTCCGCTGCCGCACACGCTTGCCCGCACGCTCCGAGCGCACCAGCCGGTGCGTCGCGTAGGACTCGCCCGTGCTCTTGTTATGAGTGCGAACCCGCCGGATGTACATGCCGGCGCGAGCATAGGTCAGCCGCTCGCGCGCGAGAGCACCACGACGAAAATTTTATGGCACTACATTTCGATGTCGCGAACGAGTGCCAACCGAAACCGATACTTACCCTCGCTCACTCCGTCCAAGAGCGAAAAAGTGTTAAAGATCGGCTAGATCACCTGCTCGGCGCGCAGCGCGGCGATCTGCGCCTCGCTCTTGCCGAGCAGGCCGCGCAACACCTCCTCGGTGTGCTCACCGAGCAGCGGCGGCGCCTGGCGGTACTCGAGCGGCGTTGCGGAAAACCGCATCGGGCTCGCCACCATGGGCACCATTGCCCCCGCGGCGTGCTTGAGCTCTATGCGCACGCCGCGCGCCTTCACCTGCGGCTCCTCGAAAACCTGCGCAAGGTCGTTGATGGGGCCGTTGGGCACGCCGGCGGCGTCGAGCAGCTCCAGCCATTGGCGCGTGCTGCGCCTGCGGAATACTTCCGCCAGCAGCCGCGTGAGCTCGGTGCGGTTCTCGACGCGCTTGCCGTTGGTGGCGAAGCGCGCATCGTCGGCAAGCTCGCTGCAGCCGGCGGCGACGCAGAACTTGCGGTACAGGTTGTCATTGCCGCAGGCGATGATGACCTCGCCATCCGATGTACGGAACGGCTGGTAGGGCACGATGTTGGGATGCAGGTTGCCGATGCGCTTGGGCGGCACGCCGGTGGCAAGGTAGTTGGTGTTCTGGTAGGCGAGCAGGGCGATCTGCGAATCGAGCAGCGCAAGGTCGAGGTGCTGGCCGGCGCCGGTCTGGGCCCGGTGTGCGAGCGCCGCGCAAATGGCGATCGAGGCGTACATGCCGGTAATGATGTCGGCCACGGGGACGCCGGCGCGCTGCGGCCCGGCGTCCGGCTCGCCGGTGACGCTCATCATCCCGCCCATGCCCTGGATCATGAAATCGTAGCCCGGGCGCTCGCGGTAGGGCCCGCTGTGGCCGAACCCGGTAAGCGAGCAATAGACGAGCTTGGGGTTGACTACGCGCAGGTCCTGGTAGCCCAGGCTGTAGCGCGCAAGATCGCCGTACTTGTAGTTCTCGATCAGGACGTCGCTGGTGGCGGCGAGCTCGCGCACCAGAGCCTGGCCCTGCGGCACCGCAATATTGACGGTGACGGATTTCTTCCCGCGGTTGGCCGAAGTGAAATAGGCGGAATCTCTGGTTTCGCGTCCTTGCCCATCCTTCACCCAGGGCGGGCCGAAGGCGCGCGAGTCGTCACCGGCGCCCGGGCGCTCTACTTTGATTACCTCGGCGCCCAGGTCGGCCAGGTTCTGGCCGGTCCAGGGGCCGGCCAGCACGCGCGACAGATCCAGGACGCGGACATGCGACAACGGGCCCGCCATGGGATGCGCCTTCCGAACGGAAAACGCGATTCTAGAGAGTAACTGGGAGCGCTGCCGCTTCGGTCAAGCGGGTCTGCAGTACGTCGATGCCCATGTCTTTCAGCCGCTTGAGCAGGCGGCTGGCCGTTCGGGCGCGGTTGCGTTGATCGAAGTGGGCGGGACCGAGGTCGC
>CBDDSA010000181.1:0-11218 GCA_965233185.1 uncultured bacterium | reverse complement strand
GGTCGGCGCATCCGGCTCCGGGAAGACCACGCTGGGGCTCGCGCTCCTGCGCCTGCAGCACAGCCACGGGGCGGTGTAGTTCGACGGCCGGTCGATCCAGTGCGTGCCGTGGAAGGGGGTGCGCCCGCTGCGCCGCGAAATGCAGGTCGTTTTCCAGGACCCTTACGGCAGCCTGAGCCCGCGCATGTCTGTGGCGCAGATCATCGAAGAGGGGCTGCAGATCCATCAGGTCGGCGCCACGCCCGCCGAGCGGCGCAGGCTCATCGATGAAGCGCTGGTCGAAGTCGGCCTCGACCCGGCCACCGCCGAGCGCTACCCGCACGAATTCTCCGGCGGCCAGCGCCAGCGCATCGCCATCGCGCGCGCCATGGTGCTCAAGCCGCGCCTCGTGGTGCTGGACGAGCCCACCAGCGCCCTCGACATGTCGGTCCAGGCGCAGATCGTCGATCTGCTGCGCGACCTGCAGGACCGGCACAACCTCGCCTACGTCTTCATCTCGCACGACCTGAAGGTCATCCGCGCCATGGCCGACGACCTCATCGTCATGCGCGCCGGCAAGGTGGTGGAGCAGGGGCCCGCGGGGCGCATTTTCGACCAGCCGCAGCACCCCTATACCCAGGCCCTTCTCGCGGCGGCTGTGGATCTGGAGGTATTGCCGGCATGAATCCGACGCTTTTCGGGCAGTTGAGCCAATGGCGAGACACCGCGCAGGTCAGCGCCGAAACCGCGCGCGAGCTCGACGCGCGGCTCGAGCTGCGCGCGCAGGCCGAGGACGAGGCGGCGGCGCGGGAGGAATACCTGCGCCTGCTCGGCGTCGCGCCGGGCGAGCGCGTCCTTGACATCGGCTGCGGCAGCGGCGTGGTGACCCGGGCGATCGCCCGGCGCATCGTGCCCGGCGGCCGCGCGGTGGGCGTCGATGCCAGCCCCGCGCTGCTCGCCTTCGCCCGCCAGCATGCCGAGGAAGCCGGGCTCGCCGACGCCATCGAGCTGCACCCGGGCGACTGCCGCAAGCTGCCGTTCGACGACGGCGCTTTCGACGCCAGCCTCGCCGCGACGGTGTTCGCGCACGTTCCCGGCGTGGAACAGGCCATCGACGAGATGATCCGCGTCACCAAGCCGGGCGGCCGCGTCGGCGTGTTCGATTTCGACGGCGATGGCTTCCTCATTTCGCATCCCGACCGGGAGATGACGCGCCGGGTGGTGGCGGCGGTATGCGACCACGGCGCGGTGAACGGCCGCCTGGTGCGCGAGCTGCCGGGGCTGTTCGCCGACCGCGGCATCGCGCAGGTCCAGGCGCGCGCTTTCATGCCCCTCGAGCGCGCGGCCGGCAGCTTCTACGCCGAGCTCGCCGGGCGCGCCGGCCGCACCGCGGCGAAAGTCGGCGCCATCAGCGAAGCCGAGGCCGCTGCCTGGAGCCAGGCGCTGCGCGAAGTGATCCAAAGCAACCGCTTCCTCGGCGGCCGCTTGCACGTTTTCGTCTGGGGGACGCGGTCCTGAAGCGGGAAATCAAAGTCCTGGCGTTCGACCAGTACGGGACCCTCGTCGACATGCAGAAGGGGCTCACCGAGGCAGCGACGCCCTTTCTCAGGAAAAAAGGCTGGGACGGACAGGCGAACAGCTTCGTCACCTGGTGGCGCCGCACGCACTTCGAGAACTCGATGATCGACGCGCTGTGCGACCGCGGCCACACGCCGTACCGCGAGATCGGGCAGCGCGCCGTGTCCCATGTCATGGATCGCTGCGGCATCGCCTACACGCAGGACGAGGTGCGCTGGCTGGTCGGCGAGATCGAGAAGCTCAAGCCCTTTCCCGACGTGCTCGCCGCGCTGGGCAAGCTCAGGGCGGCGGGCTACAAGCTGGCGATCCTGTCGAACGGCGACCGCGACATGCTCGAGGCCGCCGGGCCGCATATCGGCTTTGCCTTCGACCACGTGATCTCGGTGGAGGAGGCCGGCTACTTCAAGCCGCACTGGAAAACCTACGCCAAGGCCGCGGAGATCCTCGGCGAGGACCCCTCCGCCATCCTGTTCGTCGCCAACCACGCCTTCGACTGCATCGGCGCCAAATCGTACGGCATGCGCACCGCCTTCATCGACCGGCGCAAGCGGCCTTTCGGACACACCCCGCACCAGCCGGACCTGATCGTCGCCGATTTCGCCGAGCTGGCGGCGATGCTTGCTTGACCCAGCCCACGTTCTTATAGAAGGGGGCGACGAGTGTCCGCTTTTGAACCAAGCAGAGATTAAGTGGCTCTTGGAGCAGCCCGGTCAGGCCGTGGAAGAGGAGCGAAGGGCGGAGCATTCGTGGAGGAAGCGTGGAGAACAGGGAACCGCTGGCACCATGTCGCCTAGAGGATTTGTATTATTCATAGGTAAAACAGCTACTTAAATTTACCTGGGTTGGTGAAGCACACATCTGGGTATAGAATACCCAGAATGTTGAGCCGTACCCTGACCATCGCGGACGTCTGCCGCGTCACCGGCCGCTCTCGTTACGAATTACGTGGTCTGCTCGATGGTGCGTTGGTCGAAAAGGCCAGCCAAGGCGCGCGGGTGGCGCGCGAATTTACACCACACGAGTTACTTGTAATCGCGACGATGATCGATCTGGAAGTGCGGTTGGGCATTAAGCGAAGCTACGTAATTTCGATCTCAAAGCAGTTGTCACAGGTTTTGTCAGGTCCTCGGCTTGTCAACCCAGAAGCACGGTTAGTTATCACGTTTCTCCCTCCATCAGTTTCGTATGTGTCGTCGGCGGTGCCGGAAGAGGACGCGGTCGTCCTTTCGCTGGGCGCGATCTTCGAACGTGTGGATAGGTACATAGCCGAGGGCACGGTGCCGGCCAGTCAGGCGCAATTCCACTTTGGTCCACAATCCGTGACTCGTCCGCGAACGCGGGTGCATCGTGGGTAATTTAGGGGGCTGGCTGGAAAGGCTCGGCTACGTGCAGTTCGGCGCGGGACTTTTCATGCGGGACAAAAAGCCAGTGCTGCACCCTTACTCAGCGGAGATTGGTCGCCTGCTGGACGCTCAGGGTGGAATTCAGAGTGAGGCAGTCTTTTGTGTAGATGAGACTCCTGTCGTTTGTTTCGTGGATGACGCCTCGCTACCCAAGACTGAAAAAGAGCGCAAAGCTAGAGTCGCGCAGATAAGGCAAAAGATTTGGAACCAAAATCTAGCGTCAGTCTTGATCGTTGTTTGTCAGAACGAGTTGCATGCCTATCCGATACAGAAAGCTGGCACAAATGAGATGGCGTTATTGCGCCTTAATGACGCGAACTCCACGGGCCCTTGGTCCGCATTGGAATTTGAGACAGACCGCGTACAGGACCGGCTTCCGGAATGGTTCAAGCCTGAACGACGTGTTGACCGACGGCTGCTAGCCAACTTGGGAGGGGCGATCAGGAAACTGCAGGACCATGGCATTGACGAAACGACCTCTCAGGCGCTGATGGCGCAGGCCATTTTCGTTTCGTATCTCGAACACCGTCGTATCGTCTCCGAGGAATACAGGGCGAAACACAAAGTCGGCCAGCTTCGACTTCTGGTTCGAGAGCATGACGCATCAGGTATTGAGAAACTTTTGCGCCAATTAAAGAAGGACTTCAACGGCGACTTCCTTGTACCGGACGGCCATAGCGATGCCGCTGAAACGTGGGCGAAGCTCAAGAAACCGTCCTTGGCTGTTCTGGCAGATTTCCTCTCCAATGTGGATGTTGTAAGCGGTCAAGGAAGCTTTTGGCACTACGATTTCGGCGAAATCCCAGTTGAGCTGATATCGGGAATCTACGAGACGTTTCTCGCAAAGAAGCAGAAAGCCCTCGGAGCCTACTACACTCCACGCCACCTCGCGGTCCTCGCTGTGAAGCACGCTTTTGAGGGGTTCCCCGATATCTCAGCATTGAAGGTGTTCGACGGAGCGTGCGGATCCGGCATTTTTTTAACGACGTGCTATCGGATCATGCTGCGTGCCGCCGAGTTGAAGGCAGGACGCCCGTTCAGCCTAAAACGGAGGATTCAGTATCTACGGTCGCATGTTTTCGGGAGTGACGTAGACGCGAGCGCTTGTCGGCTGACAGCCTTCAGCCTGTACCTGGCCCTTCTTGAAAATCTGACGCCCCCGGACATATCAGCGTTGATGGACGAGACCGATACCAAGTTGCCGCGCCTAATCGGCCAGGACTCTAATATCTTGGCTGGCGAGCATATGGGCGACGTTTTCTCACCGCGAAATTTGCACGCAAAGTCCCGCCAGTTCGACGTCTACGTAAGCAACCCTCCGTGGCGAGAGCCTGAAGGCGCGTCAGAGCCTAGTTTTGAAACTTGGATGGCGAAAGAGCGGCCGCAGTTCTTTTTGCCGCGAAGACAGATGGCCGGCGCATTCGCCCATAGAGCTGTTGACGCGGTGAAGCCTGGTGGCCGGCTTTGTCTGATATTGCCATTTGGTTTGATCGCCTCAGAATCAAATGGACGTTTCGTAGAGGAATGGATCTCTCAGGTTCGCGTCGATAAGGTTATCAATCTCGCCGACCTGCGTTGCCTCCTTTTTCAAAAAGCTTCCCATCCGTGCGTAATTGCATGCGCAACGAAGCGCCGCTCTAGCGAGGTGTATGTTCCGACCAGCCGCGAAGTCTTTAGCTACCTAACGCCAAAGGCAGACTTAGGAATTGCGCTTGGTCGCATAGCCATTCACGCGTCAGATCAGCAAGTTTTGTTTACCCGTGACGTCGTGCAGGACAACACATTATTCATGAAGCGCTTCGTGGGCAGTGAGAGAGATATTGCCGTACTTACCCGTACTCGGCGATTGGGTACTTTGAAGGACGTCATCCGCAGTAAGGGTTGGCTCGCGAAAAAGGGCTTCCATGCAGAAGACAACAGCCGCAAAACTATCAGTGCTCGGGATTTGAAGGAATTGCCTTTTCTTGCGGCAGAGAGATTTTCACTGGAGGTCCCTGTATTTAGTGCCGAGGACACCAAAGAGCGTTTCCCGGATGAGTTTTTACGTGTGGCGAACGTTGGCGGCGGGGATGGCAAACTGTATTCGGGACCGAGGGTCATGTTCCCGGACGGCGCGGCTCCTGGTCGGGTTGTTAGGGCGGTGTACTCGGAGGCGCCATTCTGCTTCCAATCTTCGGTGGCTGGAATTGGCGGAGTCGGTTTCGACGCGGACTCTGACCTATTGAAATTTCTCGCCATTTACTTGCGGTCGACCCTTGCCACGTACTTTCTTACGCTCACGAGCTACGCATTGTCGTTCGAGCGGCGGCGGGTGAGCGTCGAAGATGTTGAGCAGCTTCCATTTGTTGTACCAGATGCTCATCCTGATCCGGCGGTAGCGCGCTCGGCAATCGCGCAAGTATGCGAGCTGGTCGAGAAACTGTCTCGATTGGACGAGCTTCGTAGACCGATCGAATACGTGGCCGTTAAGGGGCGACTCGACGGACTGGTTATGAGCTATTTTGGTTTAAACGACGAAGATCACGTCTTGGTATCGGATTCGATAAATGTCACTGGGGGATCGATTCAACCCCGGGGCTTTAGTGCGGTCCACGCCTTGCCCGCTTTGCAAGAGCCGCTGGTGGATGAGGTCAGCAGGTACGCCAGCGCTCTAAAGCGGTCGCTAGTCATGTGGAGAGATTCGACGAGCGGGAAGGGTATCCTCGAGGTCGAAGTACTACGGGGCCGCAGCAGGTTGCCGTTGGCGGCGGTACGGCTCTCTTTATCGAGTGCGGCACAAGACAAGGTTGCGGTGAATCAGTCCGACGACAAAGTGAGCAGCCTGATCCAGGAATTAGTCGCCGCAATGCCCAATGATGGCGTTATTCCACAACGCGGATTGTTCTCCATTCCGCATATCGACGTTGCCACTGATTCAGCTTATTACTTGGTCAAACCGACGCAACGCAGATTTTGGCTCGAAAGCTCCGCATTGGCTGACGCAGACCGGTTTGTGAATCAGATCGCTCTAGGGAGGCGTCCAAACTTTAATCAATGACTGGCGCGACGCTCACATGGACTAACGTATTTCCAGAGGCACAAATCGAGTCGGTGCTCAAGTACGTCGTGGAGAGTTGGGAAGAGCTAACAGGTAGGTTCCCGGGCGCGCATGCGTACAAGGTGAGAGAAGAGAAGCTTACTGATAGCCTAGCTCACCATCTAGACGATCCGGGTCGTCGACAGCGGCGAGGAATTCCGGGGCGCTTCCTCAGTGAACAATGGAATTTCCAGAGGTTGCCGAACGGCGCGATTAAAAGGGAATCGCGATCAGACATTATCTATCTGGACGCGGTGCCTGGAGGGCCACGACTCGTGATGGAGTTTAAAAAGTTGGCAGGAAATACCAAACTGCACAACCTTTACTGTTCAAAAGGGATATCAAGATTCGTGCAGGGGTTGTATAGCCCGGAACAAAAAATAGGTGCCATGTGCGGCATTCTTAAACCGCACTGCGCGGATCCCGGTGCGCTTATTAACTACCTAAGTATCCTACCCGCGGCCCTCGCAAAAGAACTCGGTTGTGCCGCCTCCGGTTATGGGGTTAAGAGCCCCTCCGGCCTGGCCCCAACGGTTGCCAGCTACGACTCCTTGCACGCCCGTGGGGCCAACTGCGCGAAGGTAGACACCACGTTAGCTCACGTTTTTGTGACAGCGGCGCAAACCGTCTGACCAGCAAGTCAGGTACTTCGCTGAAGAAAGACCCGCGGCGAAGAATGCGAATCCGACAGCTAATGTGAAACCTTCAATACGGTCGATCCGTTGATGGCCACGATCAGTGGACCGCAAAGGTTTCGGGCCTTACTTGTCCTATTTGCCGGTTTTTGACGAAAGAGCTCCGTTGCAGACATCTAGGTGGCTGAATCGTTCTTGGTGAGCCGGCCTAGAGGTCCGCTTCTGCTGGTAGCCACCGTTAGGCATATCTATAACCGAATTGGACGGACTGCGGCTCATCGATCGGTCGCCGGCGGCTCAGCGCACACCTGGTCGTAGCGGTAGCGCTGCTTGAGCAGGCCGTTGTACTCGAAGATGTCGAGCGTCTTCTCGTAGGCGGCGCGCGTGATTTCCACGTGCGGGGTCCAGCAGCCGAGCTGCTGGTAGGTGCCGATGCACTCGGCGAGCACCTGCTCGTCGATGTCGGGAAAGTACGGCTTCTGCGCTCGTGCGATCTGGGCGGCGGGGGTCTCGATCATGTAGCGGCGCGTCTTGCGGTAGGCGCGCGTGAACGCCTTGGCCATGTCCGTTACGAGCCAGTCGCGCTTCGCGGCCAGGCTGGAAAAGCCGCAGGGCCCGATCTGCTTTCCAACCTGCGCCACGATGTGGCCAACGCCGTCGGCCTGCAGCTGCTGCGGGAATGGACCCTGCTGCTGCACGTATCGCCCCTGGCCCTGCCGGAACGCCCGGTCGATCTCGGCCGCGCCGCCGGGGTAGAGCGGCTTGAGCTTCGCGAAATCGATGCCCGCCTTGTGGCAGGCGTACTTGAACATCGCGTGCGGCTGGCCGCCCTTGAACAGGACGACTTCGGCGCCCTCGAGCTTCTTCCAGGTGAAAGCCGGATCCGCCTCGCGCCCCGTGAGGAAGAACCCGTCCATCTCGTTCACCTGGGCGAAATGCACGGCGTCGGGCGTTTGCCCCTTGTCGAGGGTCGCGAAGCCCTGGCTGAGCGCCGATTGCACCACGTGCGCCGAGCCGTCGTTCAGCGCGGCGAGCGCCGAGACGCCCGGCGGCGACACCGACCACTCGGGCTCCAGGCCCTCGGCCCTGAGGAAGCCGCCCGACATGGTCGAGATGAGCGGCGAGTAAAACGCGGAGAACAGGGTGAATTGAATGCGGATCTTTTCCAGGCCGGGTCTCCTTTCGGGGGTACCTATAATCTTCCGGCATGGAGCTGCGCCAGCTCAAGTATTTTGTGCGCATCGTCGACCTGGGCAGCTTGTCGAAGGCGGCCGCGGAGCTTTATGTGGCGCAGCCGGCGCTCAGCCGCACCATCGGCGCGCTGGAGGCGGAGCTGCATACGCCGCTCCTGGTGCGCTCGGTCCGCGGCGTGACGCCGACCGAGGCCGGGAAGGCGCTCTACCGGCAGGCGCAGGGCATGCTGCGCCAGGCAAGCGGCATCGCGGACGAGGTGAGGTCGGCGGGGGCGGCGCCGCAGGGGTCGGTGTCCGTGGGCATTCCGTTCAGCGCCTCCAACGTCCTCGCGCCGGCGCTGCTGTTGGCGGTGCGCGACAAGCTGCCCAAGGTCAAGCTGGCGATCACGGAGGCGGTGAGCGGAGTGCTGGAGGCGCAGCTCGCGGCGGGGCGGCTGGACCTCAGCGTGCTGTATGAGCGCGAGCGCCGGACCCCGCGCGTCGAGGAGCACGCGCTGCTGGTGGAGGAGCTGTACCTCGTGAGCGCCGGCAGGTCGGAGCGGGCGGAGATCACGCTGGCCGAGGCTTTGCGCCGTCCGTTCATCCTGCCCGGACCGGCGAACAGCACGCGGCAGATCCTGGAGAAGGCGATGCGCAAGTCGGGCGGGCGGCTCGAGGTGATCGCGGAGGTGGATTCGCCCTCCACGATGAAGGCCATGGTGGCGGCGGGGCTCGGGGCGACCGTGCTGTCGCGCTCGGCCCTGTACCCGGAGGGCGCGCGGCCGGCGCTGGCGATCCGGCGCATCGTGCGGCCCACGCTGTCGCGCACGCTCAACCTGTGCACGAGCCGCGACGGCACGCCGACCCGCGCGAGCGAGCGCGTGCGCGAGATTCTCGAGGAAACGGCGCTCGGCCTGGTGCGCCGCGGGGTGTGGAAAGGGGCCGCCACGGCGGCGCGCTGAGCCATGCCCGCGCGGCATACCGGCAGAGCGATTTGCTATTGTCCCGGCATGCCCGGGCGCGCCTATCATCGGCCGATGGTAGTGGCAGAAGGCACCGACCTCATCGAGTACTACTACGAGCGCGGCTTCAGCGACGGCCTGCCGCTCGTGCCGCCCACGCCCGCCAAGGTAGACGCCATGCTGGCGGCGCTCGGCGGCGAGCCCTCCCGGCTGGAGGCGCGCATCCCGCCGCGCTGGGGGTCGCTCACGCGCGAGGTGCTGGCGGTGAACATGGTGATGGCCGGCTGCCTGCCCCGGCATGCGCGCATAGTGCGCGCGGCGCTGCTCGCGCTGGTCGAGCCGGCCTTCAACCTGAACGGCGTGCAGGCCACCACGCACATGGCCGCGCCGCTGCTCATCGTCAACGGCCCGGCGGCTCAGGAGGCCGGGATGAACGGCGGCTGCAACGCCTTCGGCTCGGGCAACCGCGCCAACGCCACCATCGGGCGCGCCATCCGCCTGGTGCTGCTCAACGTGGGTGGCGGCTGGCCGGGCGAGCTCGACAAGAGCACGCTCGGGCATCCCGGCAAGTACAGCTATGCCGTGTGCGAGAACGAGCAGGCCAGCCCGTTCGCGCCCTACCATGTGGAGAAGGGCTTCCAGGCGGGCGATTCCACGGTGTTCGTGATCGCTGCCGAGGCGCCGCACAGCGTGGTGAACCACGTATCGAACGACGCCGAGGGCATCCTGGACAGTATCGTTTCCGCCATGAGCACCTATGCGCACAACACCGCCGTGGCGCAGGGCCACTGCGCCGTGGCGATCGGCCCCGAGCATGCGGCGACCATCGCCAAGCAGGGGTGGAAGAGAAACGACGTCAAAAGCTACCTGTGGATGTACTCCGGCAACAAGTTCCGCGAGCTTGCCTTCGAGCACCGCTACGGCAAGGTGTACAACCGCAACCTGCCGGTCTGGTACAAGCGCGAGCTGGATGCGCGCATTCCCATCGTGCCCAGCCCGGAGCACATACATCTCTTCATGATCGGCGGCGAGGCTGGGCGCTTCTCGGCGTTCATCCCCGGGTGGGGCAACATGACCAATCCGGTGCTGCGCGAGATCGAAGGAAAAGCAGCGGCTCAGCCCCGCTGCGTCGACGGCACATGCTTACTTTGAAAGGAGTGAAACCATGAATCATCCGGTCTACGACCCACGCGGCGTGGTGTCCGCGGACGAGCGGCCCGTGGCCAGGCGCGTCGGCGGCCTCGACGGCCTGCGCCTGGGCATCCTCGACAACACCAAGTGGAACGCCAACAAGCTGCTGCGCCAGCTGCGCGACGAGCTGCAGAGCAAGCACAAGTTCAAGTCGGTGAGCTACTACCGCAAGGAAAGCTTCTCGCGCTTCGCCGACCCGAAGCTGATCGAGACCATCCGCGCCGAAAACGACATCGTGGTCACCGCCATCGGCGACTGAGGCTCGTGCACATCGTGCTGTATGCATGATGGCATCAGTCTCGAGTCGCTCGGCGTGCCGACCGCGGTGATCGTCACCACGGAGTTCGTGCGCGAAGCAAAGGTCCAGCGCGCGGCGCTGGGAATGAACGGCCTGGTGCCGGTGGTAATCGCGCACCCGTTGTCCTCGCTGACCGACGAGGAGATCCACGCGCGCGCCGCGAAGGCGTTGCCCGACGTGGTGGCGGCCTGGCAGGGTAAGCTGGCCGAAGCATGAGCGGCGCGCTGAGTGGCGCGATGAGCGGCGTGGTGGTGCTCGACCTCACGCGCTTTCTGTCGGGGCCGCACTGCACGCTGCTGCTCGCCGGCCTGGGGGCCGAGGTCATCAAGATCGACGACCCCGGCAGCGGCGACCCCGCTGCCGGCGCGCCGCCGTATGCCGGGCCGCAGGGCGTGGCGCTGGAGCGGCGCTCGGCGCGCGATTTCGGCATCGCCTACCTGAAGCGCGCGCGCGGCAAGAAGTCGGTCAGCCTCAACCTCAAGTCGCCCGAGGGGCGCGCGCTGTTCCTTGGCCTGGTGGAGAAAGCCGATGCCCTGGTGGAGAACTTCCGCCCCGGCGTGGCCGAGCGCCTGGGCATCGGCTACGAGGCGCTGCGCGCACGCAACCCGCGCCTGGTGTACTGCGCGCTTTCGGGCTTCGGCGCCACCGGCCCCGAGCGCGCCGCCAAGGCCTACGACCTCATGACCCAGGCGGCAGTGGGCCTGATGAGCGTCACCGGCCCCCCCGAAGGCGCGCCCTCGAAGACCGGCACCCAGCTCTCCGACACCATCGCCGGCACCTACGCCGCCCTCGGCGTGGCGAGCGCGCTGCTCGAGCGCGAGAGGAGCGGCGAGGGACAGATGATCGACGTGTCGATGGCCGACTGCCTGTTCTCGATGATGATGGACGAGCCGCTCGACTGCTACGAGGCGCTGGGCCTCGCGC